>JAGCST010000039.1 GCA_017964025.1 Candidatus Saccharimonadota bacterium | reverse complement strand
TACCACTTGGCGACATCCCAGTGCCACCCAATTATAACACAAAAATCTCATAAACTAAAGTAAACCATCACTCGCCGTCAGCATATCCGCCAAACCTCTTGTGTTTTTCTTAAAAGTATGCTATAATAGAACTATGCCAGCAACAAAGCGCAAATCAACAAAAAACACCAAAAAACGCAGCAAAAGCCGCGCCAAGGAAGCTCCTGTCGAGCATGAACTTCCCGGCGGTTTTTGGCGTCAAATTTCTGCTATCGTGATGATGGCCTTAGCGCTTTTCTTTGTGATTACTTGGTTTGGCCAAGGGGGCACTATTCTTAATGCCGTTCATAAATTTATTGTTCAATGGCTCGGTTTTGCCACTTTCTTTATTCCTGCACTTCTCGTTTATCTTGCTGTCAAAATTTTTCGTGCCGAAGACAATCGCGTTGCTACGCCAGTTTATTTTGCTAGCGTTCTTATGATTTTTTGGCTCGCTGGTATTGCTGCTATTTGGAAAAACGGTGGCATTCTTGGCGATTGGCTTAACTCTCTTATGCTTAATGTTCTCAACCAAGGTGTTGTTATATTTATATATATAATACTTATTTTTATTACCGCTCTGTTTATCCTTCAATTATCACCAATCACATTCTTTAAAGGCACCAAAAATCTTGCTAATCGCGATAAGTCTTCTTCTGACGATGAGCCGAAAAAGAAAAAACTTGGTCAGCTCGAAATCAAAGTCAATTCTGGTCTTGCTACTTCTGAACCAACTGCCAAATCATCTAGCCTTCTCCATAAATCCGCTATTAAAAAACCTGAACCTGCTAAGGAACCTACCAAGGAGCCTACAGCCCTTATTGCGGCTTCTGATCCAAACTGGAAAATGCCCACAGTAGACTTACTCGAGAAAAAACAATCTCCCGCTGATGCCGGTAATATCCAGCAAAACGCTTATATCATCAAGTCAACTCTTGCCGAATTTGGTATTGATGTCGAAATGGAAGGTGCCAATGTTGGCCCACGTGTTACTCAGTACACCATGAAACCACCCGCAGGTGTTAATCTTAGCAAAATTCTTGCTCGCGATAAAGAGCTTGCCTTAAATCTCGCCGTTGACAAAATTCGTATAGAAGCTCCTATCCCAGGAACTCGCTCTGTTGGTGTTGAGATTCCTAACGCTCGCTCTGCTGATGTTCGTTTGCGTGGCGTTCTAGAATCTAGCGAATGGAAAAAATCCACCGATCCGCTTTCTTTTGCTGTAGGTAAAGACATTTCCGGCCACGCCGTTGTTGCTAACCTTGCTAAAATGCCTCACTTGCTCATTGCCGGTACTACCGGTTCTGGTAAGTCAGTTATGACTAACACTTTAATCAGCTCATTATTATATCGCAATACTCCGTCCGATATGAAACTCATCATCGTTGATCCTAAACAAGTTGAAATGGCTCAATATCAAGACATTCCACATCTCCTCACTCCTATTATTACTCAGACTGAAAAAGCTCTTTCTGCTATGAAGTGGGCCGTTGGAGAAATGGAACGTCGCTACACTTTGATGGCCGAAGAAAAAGTCAAAAACATTGCCGACTACAATGTTAAAATCGCCAAAACTGCTGCTGATGGTCAAGATGATAAGCCTAACAAAATGCCTTATATCGTTATCGTTATTGACGAAATGGCTGATCTTATGATGATGGCAGGGAAGGACCTAGAACTACTAATTGTGCGTATTGCTCAAAAAGGTCGCGCTGCCGGTGTCCATTTAGTGCTTGCTACCCAGCGTCCTGAGGTTAAGGTTATCACTGGCCTTATTAAAGCTAACATTCCTGGTCGTATTGCTTTTGCGGTTGGTTCTCGCATTGATTCTCAAATCATGCTTGATCAGGGTGGCGCCGAAAAACTTCTTGGTAAAGGCGACATGCTTTTCCTTACAACCGAAATGATGGGCAAACCTCGCCGTTTACAGGGCGCTTGGGCTTCTGATGAGGATATCAATAAAGTTACTGACTTCCTTCGTGCACAACGTCCACCAGAATATAACGATGAAGTTATTGCTCAGCAGGTAGCTATTAAGGGCATGTCTAGTGGCGGTAGTGCCAGTGATTTGGGGCGCACCTTTGATCCAAACGACCCGACTGTCAGAAAAGCTGTTGAAATCACTCTAAAACAAGGTAAATTTAGCACCGCCTCTCTTCAAGCTTGGCTTGGAAAAGGACATGGTTTTGTTGCCGGTCTCGCTATTTGGCTTGAAGAAATTGGCGTCATTGGTCCCCAAAACGGTAACAAACCTCGTGAAGTTCTTATTTCCAGTATGGAAGAATTCGACGAACTTGCCGGTGCCTAATTACTTAATTTTCACCTCTTGTCAATACTTCAAATCTATGTTAAAATAAGACCAATATTAACTCAGCAAGCACGTCAACCCAAGAAAATGGAGAACGGTACTTGCTTTAACCAAAGGAGTATTCATGAAAGACTATGAACTCACAGTCTTATTTCATCCCGACCTCGAGATGAATCTAGACCCTGCCATCGATAAGGTGAAAAAACTCATCGAATCAAATGGTGGCAAAATCACCAAAGAGGAAAACGACGGCAAAAAACGTCTCGCCTACAAGATCAATGGGCAAGAGTTTGCTATTTACTATTTTGTAGACGTTGAGCTTCCTGCTGAAGCTCCAGCCAAAATTAGTAGCACTATGAACATCAACGATGAAGTTCTACGCTACTTGCTCGTTCGCACTGATGAACGTAAAGCCAAACTTGCTACTCGTCGTGAGGCTGATTCTCAAGACGAAGAAGAAGCATCAATTAATTCAGAAAAAGGAGAATAACTTATTATGCGCGGTTTTTCTAAAGCCATTATCACTGGTAACCTTACTCGAGATCCTGAACTCAGAACTACGCCAAATGGCGCTTCAGTCTGTAGTTTCTCAGTTGCAGTTAACCGAGTATTTAAAGATTCTAATGGGGAACAAAAAGAAGACGTTTCCTACATTGATTGTTCCGCTTGGGGTCGTCTTGGTGAAATGATTAGCCAGTATGCTAAAAAAGGTTCCGGTGTATTAGTTTCCGGTCGTCTCGACCAACGCAGTTGGGAAGATAAAAACGGTGGCGGGAAACGTTCTCGCGTTGAAATCGTAGTCGAAGATTTCAATTTCGTAGGTGGTCCACGCGGTGAAGGGGGCAATTCTAGCAACCTTAACAGTAATAGCTCTATCGCTGCGGATTCATCTAGCGAAATACCAGATGACGTTCCTGAAGAAGAAATTGACTTGAGTGACGTCCCATTCTAATTACTTAAATAGTTGAAAACGAAGGAGAATTTTAATGAAAAGGATTAAAAGCGATCCAAATCTATACTTTGATTATCGTGATGTCAAAACCTTACAACGTTATATTGACAGCTATGGCCGTATTGAGCCAATCGCTAAAACCGGTTTGTCTGCCAAACAACAACGTCAGCTTGCTGTCGCTGTTAAACGTGCACGCCACTTGGCTCTTTTACCATTTGTAACTAAATAAGGAATAATAATATGTACGGACCAACAGATCTTAAGAAAAATACTTTGATTACCTTAGACGGTCAACCGTACAAGGTGGTGGAATATTCACAAAAAGTTATGGGACGTGGTGGCTCCATTGTTAATGTTAAGGTAAAGAATCTCATCACCGGTGCCTTGCTTCCTAAAACTTTCAAAGGTCAAGAAAAAATTGAACCTGCCGAGGTTGTTAATAAAAAAGTTCAGTATCTCTACAAGGATGATGAAAAATTTTATTTTATGGATCCAGAGTCTTTTGAGCAATACGAACTTGCAAACGATATGGTTGGGGATGCCAAAGACTTCATGAGAGACGGCGATGAAATGGATATCCAGTTTTATAATGGCACTCCTATTAATCTCCAACTCCCTAAAAATCTTTGGCTTGAGGTTACTTACACTGAGTCAGTCGTTAAAGGTGATACTACTAGTTCAGTGATGAAAGATGCTACTTTGGAAACTGGTTTAGTCATCAAAGTACCTGCTTTCATCAAACAAGGCGACATTGTTTCGGTTGATACCGAGACTTATGCATATCGTGAACGCAAAAAATAATAAACGCCAAAATATAATTGGTTTATACTATAAATATTCATAATTTCGTAAAATTTTAGCTCTTGCATTTTGAAAAGTTTACGTTTATAATATATAGTATGAATTTATTGCATGGCGTGGGCGATTTCTTCTCCCTAGATATCGGGACAAATTCGATGCGAATCGTACAGCTTTCTGGTAACACTCAACACGGTTGGGTATTGCAAAAGTTCGCATACGTCCCTATCGATCAAAAATTGACTGCCGATTCTTCTGATCTCGGCAAAAAACGTCTTGGTGAGGCTATTTTAGGTGCTGTCAACCAAGCAGGTATCAGAACTAAAAATATTGCAATTGGTATTCCTGCGACTAAGACTTTTACTTCCATAGTTGAAACTGAAACTCTTCCTGAAAAAGAATTAAACAAAACCTTCAAATACGAACTCGACAAATACGTTCCAATGGCTATGAGTGATGCTAAAGCCGACTATGTTGTACTTGGCCCTAGCCCTAACGATCCTGCTAAAACCGAAGTTCTCGTTAGTTCCGTAGCCAAAGACTATGCTGAATCTACTATGGAGTTAATTGAAAAAACAGGGCTTAATATTGTTGCTATGGAACCAGAGCCCCTCGCTATGGCTCGTGCTCTCAATATGCCAGGCTCTATAGATGCTACGATGGCAGTAGATTTTGGTGAAAATTCTACCGATATTGTGATTATGTATAAAAATCAACCTCGCTTAGTCCGCTCTGTACCAGGAGGTTTTGGCATATTGGTTAAAGCTATTGCTAATGGACTTAGTGTTCGTGAAGACCAAGCCCGCCAATTCATTCTTAAATTTGGTCTTGATCAAAACCAAGTAGAAGGTCAAGTTTTCAAAATTCTCGGCACCCATCTTGATAGTTTTGCTTCAGAACTTGCTAAATCAGTTCGTTTCTTTCAGACTAAATATATTAATGGTAAGGTTGGCGGCATTGTTTTATCCGGTTATGCTAGTATGATTCCACTATTTTCTGAATACATCGAAGCTAAAACTCGCGTCTCAGCCATGAAAGGTAACGCATGGCAATTTGTTCATACTACTGAAGAACAGCAACGTGTACTTATGAATGTAGCAAGTGAATTTGCGGTGGCAATTGGTTTATCGGAAAGGAGTAATGATTAATGGCACGCGAAATTAATCTTGTACCAGACGTTAAGGGCGAAATGATCAAAGCCCTCAAAATGAGAAATTTTATTTTATTCGTTTGTATTATAGTAGCTGCCGCTAGTGTAGGCGTTACTGTGGTTTTTGGTCTTATTATGGGTGGTCAACAACTTGCTCGTGATGGTAAAAAACAATCTATCGAAGAATTATCATCCAAATTAAATTCTTATAGTGAGCTTGGTCAAACTCTCACCATCAAAAATCAAGTTGAGGATATTTCGGCTATATCTGATAATAAACAAGTCTTCACTCGTACTTTCAACTTGCTTTCAGCAATTTTACCAACTGGCCTAGATACTATCAGAATTTCTGAGCTTCGCGTCAATTTATCAGGTGATGAAGAAACTAGTCAACCTACACTCAATTTTGATGCTCAAGCTAATGCTGGAAAAGAACCATACATCGACTACAATGTGCTTGACTCGTTCAAAAAGAGTATGCAATTCATGCATTACGATTATGGCAATTATGTTGACAAAGATGGTAACACTATCCCATCCTATTGCATGATCGAAAAAGGTGTCGATGGAGCTATGCTTCGTGACGAAAAAAATAACTACTATGCCTATTGGACTCTTAAAGAAGATGGTTGTCTTGCTAGCGATGTTAAGGCGGAAGACTATACGACCGAAGATTTTAATGGTGAGAAAGTAGTCAAAATTTGGCGTACTCCACAATATAAAACATGGTACAAGGCTAATAGCGACAAAACCAACATGACTTTAGATGGTACTATTACAGGTGTTCCACACTTTGAAAGCCAGTGTATCACCTATACGGGAGATGATTCGAGTGACAAAAACAATCCAAAATGGTCCAGTGACAATCAGTGCAATCTCATCACACGTGGTGATAGTACTGCAAATAGTATTGTAATCATTGAATCATCTAATGGACGAGACGCGAATGAAGAACTAGTTTTACGTTTCACCGCTACAATCTACGTCAACCCTGAATTTTATAAATTTAACAATCATCACATGATAGCACTTGCTCCATCTGGTCGCGTTAACGTAACTGATTCCTTTGTCCAAATTCAAAGTATGTTTGAACAACGTGCCAGCGACTGTGAAGAAGGAGATACTAGCTGTGAGTCCACAGTCAATAGCGGCGGAGACGAAACTAACACAAATAATAACAATCAAACCAATGGAGGTAGTTAATCATGGCCAAAGAAATAGCCGTCGGTAAAAGAGCGAAAATTTCAGAAGCGCAACAAAACACACTTCTAGCAGTACTTATAGCCTCCCTTTCTTAGGCGCAGCTATTTGTTTAGTCTCTTATTTCATTAAACAGATTTCCTTCAATACTGAAATTATTATGGAAGAAGAGAAACAACTTGTTAGTTATTCTAATGCCATTAAAAATATTGGCGTCTGCAAGAATCCTAAGGGCTCAGTCTACACAAGCGAAGAACTCAAAGCATGTAATCCAGACAATATTGAGATTTCGGAAATTTCTGGCAGCCTTCGTGCCAATATCATTGAAAACCTCGCTTCTAATCAAGCCTTAAATTCCGTTCCAAAAGAAAGCGACAGCGATTGTATTAACTCTGAAACTAATAAAAATTATACATATAAAGAGCTTATAGAAAATTATAATAATGCCACTAGCATAGAGGATCGTTTAAAAGCTAGTCAAAACATCAGAAGCTGTTCAGCTCTTCGTATTATCCCAGATGCCTTGCCTGCTTTCTTGAATGAGGAAGCTTTATTAGCTAGCCTAAACAAACTATTTAATATTTCTGGTTGGCAACCAGAAATAATTAGCCCAAGTGGCGAACTCCCAACTGTTGATCCTGCTACTAACACAAACGTAATTTCAGTCAAATTGAGTATTCAGGCTGGTAGTGACACCACCATGACAATTTTAAATAATATTGAACGCTCTATCCGTACATTTAATATTACAACAGCCAATATTGAATGGAGCGGTGATACTTCACTTGACTTGAATGCACAAGCTAATGCTTATTTCGTAGACGAAGCTTCTATTAACGAGAGTACCAAAACTTTTGAAATGGATAAGGAGAAGAAATGAAAACAGATTTAGCAACTTCTATTGGCTTAGCTATCGTAGGCGTTATTGTTGCATATTTTATTTGTGATATTCTAGTTGGTAATTGGTTTACCGGTAATTATTCAATCAAAACCCTTGAAACTTCAGTAAGTTCTGACGTCGCCGAACCAGATGTAGAGGTATTCAACTATAATGCCCTTAACCCAACCGTGGAAGTCTACGTAGGTGATGAGTGCCAAGATTCCGACGAAGAATGTATTGACGGTAATACAGAAGATAATGGTCAAAACCCAGTGGACAATATAGGGGATGAATAATGGCATCACTAACCAGGGAAGCCGAAGAAAGAATCGTTAACCTTCTATTATCGGAAGGGCTTGCTGATCCCAACTTAGTTGCCAATATCAAAGCTTCTGCAGATGCTGCCAATAAACCAGTACTACCAGAATTAATTGCTCAAAAACTTATTAGCGATGATATGGTTGCTCGTGCCACGGCCGTTATAATTGGTGTGCCTTATGTAGAATTAAAAAATATTACTATTGATCAAGACATTCTTACTAAGATTCCTAGTGAGGCCTCTTCGCGCGTTTTATCAGTTGCCCTTGGTGAAAAAGATGGTCTTCTTAATATTGCTATGGTTGACGTGACTAATGTTCAGGCCACCGATTATCTTTCTAACCTCGTCAATCAGCCCATTCGTGTTTGGATGTCATCTGAGCGTGGTATCCGTGAAGTACTTGAACAATATCATGGTGATTTTTCTGGTGTCAAAGAAGCCGTAGCTGAAACTAACGAAGAAGCTGCTGAAGCTACTGCTGCTGCATCCAATGTTAAAACTATTGTTCAAGATTCACCTATTTCTAAGGCTTTAACTACAATCTTAAGTTATGCTGCCAAAACTAAAGCTTCAGATATTCATATTGAACCACTCGAAAATTCACTTATTATTCGTTGTCGTATTGATGGTGTTTTACGTCGTATTATGGAATTACCTAAAACTGTTGCTCCAGCTTTAGTTTCGCGCATTAAGATTCTTAGTAATCTTAAAATCGACGAACACCGTATTCCACAAGATGGTCAGTTCACTGTACTTGTAGATAATCAAGAAATTGATTTACGTATTGCTATTGCTCCAGTCACATGGGGGGAACAAGTTGTTATTCGTTTGCTTGATAAAACTGGTGTTAGTATGGAAATTGAAAAAATGGGTATGACTGGCCGTGCTTTACGTGACGTTACAGAAGGTATCAAAAAACCAAATGGTATGATTTTAACTTCTGGTCCGACTGGTTCTGGTAAGTCTACTACTCTTTACGCTCTCATCCAGAAAATTAAATCCGAAGAAATTAACATTGTTACTTTGGAAGATCCTGTAGAATATAAAATGGATGGTATCAATCAAACTCAGGTTAATGTTGATGCTGGTTTAACCTTCGCTTCCGGTCTACGTTCTATTCTTCGTCAAGACCCTGACGTAGTGATGGTAGGTGAGATTCGTGACTCCGAAACTGCTAGTCTTGCTGTGCAGGCTGCGCTTACTGGCCATCTCGTATTTAGCACCTTGCACACTAACTCAGCTGCGGGTATTTTGCCACGTCTTCTAGATATGGGTATTGAGCCATTTCTTTTAGCTTCTACTTTGAACGTTGTTATTGGCCAGCGCTTAGTTCGTCGTATCACCGAAAAACGTGAAACATATAAATCATCCGAAATCGAGACTAAAGGTATTAATAGTATTGTGGGTACTCTTTTACCCCAAGATAAAGAATCTGTCGCGAAGGTCAGTGAAGATTTAGGTTATCCTGGTTTACCAGTTAAGAACGAAGATCATTATATGTTGGCCAAGGGTATTAGTACCAAAGAGACTCCAGGTGGTTATAAAGGTCGTGCTGGTCTTTATGAAACCATCGTAGTCGATGATGATATTCAAAAAATGGTCATTAATCATTCCACTGCGAATGAAATTATGAAACTCGCCAGGGAAAAGGGAACCGTCACCATGCGTCAAGACGGTATGCTGAAAGTTCTTTCAGGTATAACATCAATAGAGGAGGTAAACCGCGTAGCTAGTGACTTATCATAAAGCTTGTGGTACAATAATATTATGGAAAGTGGGCAAACTACAAAAACACTCAAAATCGAATCTTTATTAGAAGAATGTATTCGTCGTAATGCTTCTGATCTTCATCTTCAATATGGTATTCCGCCAATTCTTAGAATTGATGGTGCGCTAACTCCAGTAGCTGGCACTAACGCCTTAAAAGAAGAAGATGTTAAGGAGCTTATTTTTACTACTCTTGATGAAGAACAGCAACAAATCCTATTGAAAGATAAAGAATTTGATTATTCTTTTGCTTTTGGTGATGTAGCACGTTTTCGTGTTAATGCCTTTCACGAACGTGGTAAACTAGCTGCTGCTTTTCGTCTTATTCCTAACCAAATCAAGAACATTAATGATTTAGGTATGCCTAGCGTTGTTGAAACGTTTGCTAATTTTCCTCGTGGCCTCGTTCTTGTCACTGGCCCTACCGGTTCCGGCAAGTCTACTACTTTAGCGGCTTTAGTTGATAAAATTAACCATGAAAAATCCGTTCATATTATTACTATTGAAGACCCGATCGAATTCACTCACAAATCGCACCGTTCAGTCGTAGTCCAACGCGAAGTTCATTATGATACATTCAGTTTTTCAGCCGCTCTTCGCTCAGCTTTACGTGAAGACCCAGATGTGGTATTAATCGGCGAGATGCGCGATCTTGAAACTATTCAGTCAGCTATTACTATTGCAGAAACAGGTCACCTTGTTTTTGCCACCCTCCACACTAATTCTGCTGCTCAGTCCATCGATCGTATGGTTGACGTTTTTCCATCCCACCAGCAAGCACAAGTTCGCACCCAACTTTCTAATATTTTGATGGCTATTTGTGCTCAACGTCTCGTTCCAGCTATCGGTGGTGGACGTGTTGTTTCCGCCGAAATTATGATTGCTAACTCTGCTATCCGTGCTTTGATTCGCGATGGTAAAACACATCAAATTGACAACGCTATCCAAACTGGTGCTGATCAGGGCATGCAAACTATGGACCGTACTCTAGCCAAACTCGTTCAAACTGGTGTTATTACCTATGATTCAGCTCGCGAATTTGCCGTCGATATCACTGAGCTTAATAGGTTAGTAAGGGGCTAAAATGAGACGATATAACTATAAGGCCAAAGAGAAAGCCACCGGCAAAAACGTTAAAGGCAGTATTCAAGCCGAAAACGAACAAATTGCTGGTCGCTTGTTGGTCGAACAAGGTTATATCCCTCAATCTGTTGTCGAAGAAGGCAAAGGTCTCTTCGGTGGTGCCAAAGAACATGTTACTGCCAAAGATCGTATTACTTTTACTCGTCAAATGGCTACTTTGATTGGCGCTGGCTTGCCACTAGCTACTTCGCTTCGTACCGTATCAGAACAAACCGAGAACCAAGCCATGAAAACTATCGCCGAAGAAATTCTTGGCAACGTAGAATCTGGTCACACGCTTTATGACTCTTTCTCTAAATATCCAGACATTTTTAATGGTGTTTATCTTGCTTTGATTAGAGCCGGTGAAGCTTCAGGTACTTTAGATATGGCCTTAAAAAGGCTCGCTGATCAAGAAGAAAAAGATGCTGCCATGATGTCCAAAATCAAAGGTGCCCTTGTTTATCCTGCCATCATTTTAGTTGTTATTATCGCTGTGCTTGCTTTCATGATGATTATGGTAGTCCCTCAGGTTAAAGGCCTTTATGAAGACATGGGCAAAGAATTGCCAGGTCTTACAAAAGGTTTAGTAAATATTACCGATTTCTTCGGTAATTACTGGTGGCTTGTACTTATTCTAGTTGGTATGATTGCTGGTTCCGCATTCTACTTTATTAAAAAGACTCCTAGTGGCCGTGAAGTCGCTGACTCTTTCAAAATTCATGTTCCACTATTTGGTGGTTTATTCCGCAAATTATATGTATCACGTTTTGCTCGTACTGCCGAAATGATGTTAGCGACTGGTGTTCCTATGCTTGACTCTGTCACTATTGCTATTGATTCTACCAGCAATGCTGTTGTAGAAGCAGAATATTCCAAAGCCCTTGATATT
>JAGCST010000038.1 GCA_017964025.1 Candidatus Saccharimonadota bacterium | reverse complement strand
TTTGACTTTGTGACCAAATTCAGTTTTGAGCTTGCTGCGGACTTTAGCAACAACACCGAAACTAGAAATACCAGCAGGCTTGTCGATTAAAATAATTTGATCTTCGGAATTGGTAGTCATGGGGAAATTATAACATATCCTGCGGATGCTATATCTTATAAATATAATGGTTATAGTGTTCGTTGTGTGCTGGCTGTTTCTAATTAAAATTGCGTATAGGGGATTTACTTTTCGGGGGAACAGTGGTATAATGGGGCAATGATAACAAAAGAGAATAAAGACAAGGCTATTGCCAAGGTTGCCCGTAATAAGGCAGATGTTGGTTCTCCTGAAGTACAAGTTTCGATTCTCACAGAGCGGATCAAAGAAGTGACCGAGCATGTGAAGAATAACAAACATGACTTTATGGCCAAAAGAGGTTTAATGCAAATGGTAGGGAAGCGCAAGAAATTACTTCGCTATCTAGAGGAGACTGATTTTGAGCTATACAAGAAGACTGTGAAGAAGCTTGGCCTCAGGAAATAATTTGGTAATAGAGAAACCCGCCTAAAGTAGGCGGGTTTTTGTTAGATGGTTTTAACTATTTCGTCTGCGACGTCTTGGGTGTACATTTGTCGGAAATATTCAATTTCCTCCTCGGTATACTTTTTAAGTAACGAGTCTGTGTCGCTGACGAGTGCATGAATAGTCAAGTAGTGGCCTTCATTATCATCGCTGACGAGATAAGTGAAACATATCTCTGGGCATTCGGCCCATTTTTTGTAGCGTTTTTTTGACTCTTTGCGAGTCTTACGGCCACACGGATAGCCATCTTTGTACATGTGTTTGTACTTGTGGCATATATCCATGACCTTCTGCACTTTTTCGCCATCGGCGAAGTGAATTCCTCCTAGCTTGATTTTGCCAGGGGTAATTTCTTTTACTTCAACCATTAATTTAATCCCCTCCTAAAGAACTATAAATCACCAAAAATAACTTATCTGTTCTATTATAGCACATTTTGCGAAAAAAAGCAATATTTGGTATAATAATTACAACATTAATAATAGGGAAGACAGCGGATACAGGAAAAGGGGCCTATATCTGAGGTTTTCCCGAGAAAGGAACATTTTTATGGACATTATTAACCCTAATGGTAAGAAGACGCTGAGGGTTTCTACAGAGTGGCTTGGAAGAGAGTTGACTCTTGAGGTGAATAGAGTTGGTTTTCGATCAACTTCTTCGGTGTTGGTGACTTATGGAGATACAGTAGTACTTGGTTCTGTGGTGGTAGGTACTAAACCAGTAGTACAAGATTTCTTCCCCCTTTCAATTGACTATGAGGAAAAATTTTACGCAGCGGGTAAGATTAGTGGATCGAAATTTATCAAGCGTGAAGGAAAACCAGCAGATGAGGCAGTATTAGTTGGTCGTTTAATTGATCGTCCGATTCGTCCGTTATTCCCTAAGGGCTATCGTCAAGAGGTGCAGGTGGTATGTACGGTGTTATCGATGGATCCGAATTTTCGCCCAGATTGTGTAGCGATGATTGCAGCGTCGTCAGCTTTGATGAACGCTGGGCTGCCGTTTGATGGGCCGGTAGCGGGGATTCGAATTGGGCAAATTGGTGGCGAATTTAAAGGATTTTTGTCACCAGAAGAGAGAGAAGAGTCACCAATGGATCTTGTAGTGGCTTGTAAAGATGGCAAGGTGATGATGGTGGAAGCCGGAATGAAAGAAATTCCAGAAGAGACTATTATTGAGGCTATGCATTGGGCGGTAAAGAATGTGCAACCAGTGTTAGATTTACAACGTGAATTAGCAGAAAAAGTAGCTACTCCGGCAAGAGAATATGAGTTAGTTTTACCAGATGAAGAAGTAATAAAAGAAGTTGAAGAATGGACAGATGGTAAGTTTGGTTCGAAAGTACGCGGAAATGTGATGGAGAGGGCGCAAATTTTAGATGATATTAAGTATGCAATGCATGATGAATTTGCATTATCTAAGGGTCAGGGTGAGACTGATAATGAAAAGGTTGAGTGGTATGATGAAAACTTGCGTGATGTGTATGATCAGGCATTTGAACTAGCTTTGTTTAAAGAAGTACGACGAGGGATTGTAGAAGAAGGAATTAGACCGGATGGGCGAAAATTAGACGAAGTACGACCACTTAGCTCGCAAGTAGGAATTTTACCAAGAACGCACGGTTCTTCTCTATTTACTAGAGGTGTAACACAGGCGATGAATATTGTGACTTTGGCACCTTTGTCTTATTCACAAGATGTAGATACGATGGAGGTAACAGATGGTAAGCGTCGTTATATGCATCATTATAATGCACCTTCTTATACGGTAGGTGAGCCGGGTAGAATGGGCTCTCCTGGACGTCGTGAGATTGGTCATGGATATTTGGCAGAAAGAGCTTTGATTCCGGTTTTGCCTTCGGAAGAAGAGTTTCCTTATGCAATTCGTTCAGTGACTGAAATTATGTCACAGAATGGTTCGACTTCGATGGCAGCTACTTGTTCTTCGTGTATGGCTTTGATGGATGCTGGCGTGCCTATTAAACGACCAGTATCAGGTGTAGCGATGGGTCTAATGGTAGATGTACCTAAGGGTACACCGATTGAGGCTAAAGATGTTGATAAGGCTTATGTTTTGACAGATTTGATGGATGCAGAAGATTTTGCCGGTGATATGGATTTCAAAGTGACTGGTACGACTGAAGGTGTAACGGCTTTGCAGATGGATATGAAAGTGCATGGTTTGCCGGTAGAGATTATGGAAAAGGCTTTGAAACAATCGCACGAGGGTAGGATGTTTATTTTGAAGCATTTGACTGAAGTGATTTCAAAACCGAGAGCTGAGATTTCGAAATATGCACCACAGATTGAAAAATTGATGATTAATCCAGAAAAAATCGGTGCAGTAATCGGTAAAGGTGGTGAAATGATTAATAAAATTACCACAGAAACTGGTGCAGAAGTGGATATTGAAGATTCTGGATTGGTGACTATTTCTGGTAATGATCCAGAGAAGATTGCAAAGGCTCTTGAATGGGTGAAATCTTTGACTGAGGAACCAGAAGTAGGAAAAATTTATGATGGTACGGTAGTGACGATTAAGGATTTTGGTGCGTTTGTGAATATTATGCCTGGAATTGATGGGATGCTTCATATTTCGCAAATTCGTGAAGGCAAGCGATTGAAATCAGTAGAAGAAGTCTTGCATGTTGGTGATAAAGTACGCGTAAGATTAGTGGCAATTGATCACGGTAAATTGTCGCTTTCGATGATTGGGGTGTAGAAGTTAACTATTAGTATATTTGTACGGTAGCATGTTATAATATTTTTATGCGTAAAAGCTTAAAAAGGATTGTTTTTGCGGTTTTTCTGGTAGTGTTATGTGCTAATTTATTGATTTATTTTCCCGCCTTTGCCACTGACGGCACTATAGAAACCACTTTCTGGGGTAACATCCAAGACGACGGCAATGGCTGTGGTGTATATATGATACTAAATCTCATACTAGACATTCTTACATATGGTGTAGGTATAGCAGCTATTATTGGTATTAGTATTTCTGGTATTACTTATCTCACTGCTAAAGGTAATGAACAACAAACTATTAAAGCTAAAAGAAGAATCTATGAAATAGTCATAGGTCTAGTAGCCTATGCAGCCTTATATGCAGCTCT
>JAGCST010000037.1 GCA_017964025.1 Candidatus Saccharimonadota bacterium | reverse complement strand
TATCGTCATGTTTTTGGTAACGAACTCGCTGAAAAATTACTCAAATTCATTCATGACAAATTAACAGAAAATCACAAAACTTGGCAAGATATTACAGAAATACAATTTATGTCCGGCCCAGGTTCATTTACCGGGCTCCGCATCGGTGCTAGTATCGTCAATACTCTCGCCCACGAACTAAATATTCCATTAAGAGATCACCACGATAAAACCCACAAAATCATCATCCCAACTTACGGTCGTCCCGCCAATATTAGTAAACCTAAGAAATAATTACTTTTTAATATCTAATTTTCTATGCACCATATTACGAATGGAAAGCGATAAGAGCACTGCGAATATTATAACCATAATACCCTCTACTGTCGCCAACACTATGAAACTCTTTGTGTTATCAGGTTCTACCACCGAACTCTCACCTAACGGCGCTACATAGGTTGGATCAGTTGGATCGTAGGCAATTTGCAAACCTTCATCTTCGCGATCTGCTAATTTACTTTCTGTCACAATCAGATTCATACCAGTGAATCTAACCTTAAAAACTGATTCGCTCGAATCACGATCAGCGTGATAAATTCGTACAATCGAACCATCTTCATTATTTACCGTAATACCTGTAAATGCTAAATCTTGGTCACCCACCGCCGCATAAACTTCACCATCTTTGTTAATTATAAAGCGTCCCGACATTGCATCATGAATACCACCAAGATCAATCGCCAACTTATCACCTACATAAACAAACGTATCATCATCCGCTGTAATTTCAAAACTTTCATTACCGCTCAATAAAGCCATAAACGGTACTGCAAAATTCATCGTAAATAAATGATTATGACTGTCACTATTAGCGATATCATCTTTACTAAAATCTACCTCATCTAACGGGTAAAATTCATTCTGATAAAACGCAAACTCTGCCTTATCAGCTTGATATTCCATCTTCAAATTACCAGTATAACTTGCACTCTTTCCCTCAACCGCATCAAACCACCTCGTCATATCCGTCACACCACGATTTGACATTAATTTTCCACCTTTTGCTACTGGGAGATATTCATCACTCAATTGATAATCCACTATACCTTGTTCTAAACCTTTATTATAATAGCCGCATTCGCTCCACTCAAATTGTCGATCTTTTACTGCCTTTCCGGCATTTGCATCATACAAATCAACACATTCATCAGCCCTCTGATCAAAATAAGCTACCGACAAGAAAACATTTTTATCTTCTGCAACTCCAGCACTTGCCAAAATTGCCTCCGGTGTTCTAGAAATCGTTGCATCATCAATATCAGAAACCGTCTTCGACAAACCAAAAACTGCAAAGGCAATCGCCACCATTAATGCTGCCATTGAAAAGATTTCAAAAATCTGTATCTTTAAATGATTATTTTTCTGAGTCTGCTTCTTCTTCATAGAAATCTCCATTCTTAGTATAAGCTTTTTTTATGTAAAAATCAAGTTAGTCTCCTACCTCAGCTTTCGGAATTCCTAATCTTGAATCAGATAGGGCATCAGAATCAAACGGTTTTTCATACGCATCTATTGCTTTAACCTCTATATCTAGCCTTTCCTAATATTCGTCTTAGATATTTATGGTTAATTTTCCACTCTTCGAAAAATCATACTCTTCCTCTTCTTCATCCTCTTTTGCTTCTTCTTCATCAGGTAAAAAACCAGGTCGTGATCTATCTAGATAAATATCACCAGATTTATGATAAATTGCCAAACTAATACTTGTCGTGGCCAACGCTATCAAAATTGCACCTGCCCCAAGTAATATCAAATTTCGTCCACCATGATGAACTCGCTCTTGTTTGTTACCAGTATCATCCATCATCAAATTTTACTCCTTAGTCCGGTTACAATTTTAATCTGATTCGTAATCAAAGTTCTCAACTTCATTACATCTTGTTCCATCATTTTTCGTTTTTGACGTACTTTTTCCAACTTTTCATAAAATTGTTTTGGCTCATTTTTACAATCCATCGCCACCAATTCTTCCAGCTCTTGTTGATAATTAATATAATCATTCACGAAAATTGTCTTCGCTTTAGAAAAATCATTCTGATTTTCTACCAGTTCAGCACTTGGCAAACCATTTTCTACTAATCTCATATTGAGTGGCATAATAAATTTACTTAAGACAGTTTCAAAACGACCCCCCAAATGCACCCGTGCTTTAGCATCATTCTTTTGTACAACTTTCAAATTATCACGAATCGATTCACAACGCTCTTTGATCACTTCCACTTGATTATCAGAAATTGCATTGACTGGCAATGCCACAACACTCATAGCAAAAACCGCAACTACCACCAAAAAACGTTTCATATAAAAATTATAGCACACTAATCACGTTTCAACATTACTGTAAACGCTTCTGACGGAATATCAATTTTCCCAAAACGTTTCATCCTTGCTTTTCCACGTTTCTGTTTTTCTAACAATTTTGCTTTACGATCTCTATCGCCTGTATGAATTTTTACCGTTACATCTTTACGATATGCACCAATTGTCTCACGTGCAATAATTTTCGCTCCAATCGCTGCCTGTAACGCCACCTCCCAGTTTTGTCGTGGAATTACTTCTTTTAACTTTTTTGTCACTTCCCGACCAATTCCATCTGCTTCAGACCGATGAGCCATCACACTAAGCGCATCTATTTTATGCCCACCCACTAGAAAATCTATTCTAACCAAATTCTCCGCTTTATAACCATTTAACTCATAGTTAAATGACGCATAACCCGATGTCGCCGATTTTAATTGATCATAAAAATCTGTCAATAAATTCGCCATTGGTGCTTCAAAATCTATCACCGCTCTATTTTCAATATATGATAAATTAGTTTGATGACCTCGTTTTGCATTAATCAAATTTAATACATTTCCAATCATCTCTTTAGGTAAAATAATTTCACCCTTCACCCACGGCTCTCGAATCTCCTGAATTTCCGAAACATCTGGCAAATCCGCCGCTGATTTAATTTCTTTCACTTCACCATTCGTCATCACTACTTCATAATTTGTTGATGGATTCGTCACAATCAAATCCAAATTAAATTCCCGTTCTAATCTTTCCTTAATAATATCCATGTGTAGTAAACCTAAAAATCCAATTCTTAATCCAAATCCCAAAACTGGCGAATTTTCCGGTTCATATCTCAACGCCGAATCAGAAAGTGCTAATTTTTCAATCGCTTCTTTCAAATCTTTATATTGATCATTTGACACAGGGAAAAATCCTGCATATACAAATGGCAACACATTCTTATAGCCAGGCAAAGCTTCCTTAGCTGAATTTTTAACCAAAGTTACCGTATCACCAACTTTTGCTTCTCGCGTAGTTTTAAGGTTTGTCACTATATATCCAATCTCTCCCGTCTTCAATGAGTCTCGTGAGCTCATCTTAGGCGTCAACACCCCCACTTCTAGTGCTAAGCCTTTCGTCTCCGCTGCCATCATCAAAATCTCAGCATTTTTCTCAATCTCCCCTTCAAATACCCTCACATAAAGCACTACCCCTCGATAATCATCGAAATATGAATCAAAAATTAGTGCTTTTGTTTGTGAGGACCTAGAATCAAGGTTACTTCGGGAGCTTCCGGAGGGTTCAGGTCCTACCTCTATAATAGTATCTAGTATTTCACTGACTCCAAGCCCAGTTTTACCAGATGCTTCAATTATTTCATCTCTCGAACACCCCAACAAATTCATAATTTGTGCAGCCACTCCTTCCACATCTGCTGCCGGTAAATCAATTTTGTTAATCACTGGAATAATTGTTAAATTCTGTTCCAATGCTAAATATACATTAGCCAATGTCTGCGCCTGTATTCCTTGCGTTGCATCAACCACTAATATCGCAGTCTCTACTGCCTGCAAAGATCTACTTACTTCATATGAAAAATCCACGTGCCCCGGTGTATCAATCAGATTTAGAATATGCCCCTTCCACTGCATCGTCACCGGTGCAAGTTTAATCGTAATTCCTTTTTCCTGCTCCAATTCCATCGAATCCAGTAGTTGCGACTTCATCTCGCGTTTCGACACTGTCCCAGTTAATTCCATCATCCGATCTGCAATCGTCGATTTTCCATGATCAATATGTGCAATAATACAAAAATTCCGTATTTTTTCCATACTCATATATTATACCGAAAAAACCCACTTTTTTCCACCTCTATTATAAAAAGAAAACTGGCCATCTGGCCAGTTTATTAGATTAAGAATAAAATTCAGGGAAAGCATGCGTAAAAAGCCACCCCAATGCTCCACGTATTGTACCAATATCTGCTTTCATTACAGTTACTTCGTAACTATAATCACTCTTTCTTCCCACGAAAAATTCCGGATCTGCAAATGCTTCCTTAAGTGATTGACGTGGTTCCCATGCTGGATATCCAACCAAAAGCTCAATAAATTTACCCATCGACTCATACCCCGCCATTTCCATCAGTAAGTCTCGAGCTTCTTCATCATATAAATAATCTATATCACCCACATCACGCATATACTCCCTTACTATTTCGCGAGCTTCGCCTAGATCAAAGAACTCAGTTAAATCAAGGTACCTACTATTTTTTACATACTTATGCGGCTCCCATGCTCTACTCGTACACCGTTCAAGAAGATCGCACAATTCCTGGTAAGTTTTAGACCCAATACAAAAACTCCTCAGCTCCGTCTTAAATCCCAATAACTTGCTTAAGCTCTCATTATCCAATAAATCACAATTTTGCCCTTTAGCTAATTTTTCTAACTTTTCTACAGCTTCTAGACGATCCATTTTATTCCCTCCTTTTAAGATACAAATTAGCATGTAAAAACATGCCATCAGTATTATTATACCACACTTTTTACAAAAAATCAAGAAGACTCGTGTTAGCTACAAATTTTTACTTCATCTTAATCTTTAGGACGAAGAATAACTACAATACCTTTTTGTTTTTTTATTATGCTAGTCGAACTGGTATGCCCATAAGTTTTACCATGAAGTTGAGCCTCATAAATTACATTTTTACCACGAATTAATGCATGTCCTGTACCACCCCATTGTTTATCCCAATATAATACTACATCTCCCGCTTTTGATTTTTTATAAGGATTACATTTTTCACATGTTATTCTTTTAAATTTATTAGATTTATATTTATACTGTTGAGTATCTGATACATATTTTTTATCAACACCAGACGCTCTCACAACTGTACTAGTAAAAATAAGACAAGAAGCGCCATCGCGTAGCTGTTGATTATTCCAATGGCTTCGATTTTTAAAAACTTCATTAATTGCACTCTTAAACTCCTCCTTAGCACTTCCCTCATTATAACGATATTTTTTTGCACTCGTCCCAGCTGGCCAAGCCAAGAGTTTAGCGGTCGCAACAATCCTTTCCGCCGCCGTCTCTTTTTCACAAATTCCAGCTTTTTTTACAACCTTTGCAGCGTTCTTTTTACAATCCTTATACGCTTTTGAATTCTTATACGAAGAACTAGTAGAGCTGCTACTTCCACTAGACCCTCCAGAAGAACTAGAGCCACCACTTGAGCTAGAGCCACCACTAGAACCACCAGAACTACCACCACTACTCCCACCAGAGCTTGAACTAGCAGTACTAGTACTAGAAGCCTTACTACAAGGACTACCAAGGTCTAGTTTACCACCAGGCATTAAG
>JAGCST010000036.1 GCA_017964025.1 Candidatus Saccharimonadota bacterium | reverse complement strand
TCTAATTACCATTATAATATTACCTACTCTTGCAATTATTAGTCACAACTGTTATAATATACCCACGGTCTCGTAGTATAACGGTTAGTACATCGGGTTTTCATCCCGACAACGCGGGTTCGACTCCCGCCGAGATCACCATGCCAGAGTCAGAGCCAGAAATAGGCTCTTTTTTAGTGTTAATAACGGAGAAGAGTAGACTTAAATCGTCCGTTCTACAATTTCTTACCAATCAACACTAAAAATTCCGTCTCTTCCATTAATGGAATTTGCAATTTTTTAGCTTTTTCAAGTTTTGAATTACCTGGTTTCGTACCCACAATTAAAGCTGTAGTATTTTTAGTGACTGACGAAGTTACTGTTGCACCAAGTGCACGTAACTTTTCCTCAGCTTCTTCTCTTCCCATTGAGTCCAAAGTCCCAGTAACAATATATGATTTACCTTCAAGCGGCGATAATACATCTTGCTCTTCTATTGGCCATACACCTAAATTTCGCAAATCGTTTAACAAATTCAAATTATCCTCATCACTAAACCATGCCAAAATTGCCTCTGCTACTACTTTACCGATGTCATTAATCGACAATAATTCATCTTCAGTAGTTTCCATCAAAGCATCTAAATTCTTAAACTTTCTCGCCAAACTTACTGCAGTTTGTGCCCCCACATGACGAATCCCCAAAGCTGTAATAAACTTTGCTAGTGACGGATTTTTAGAATCAGCAATCGCCGTCACTAAATTCATCGCCGATAATTTCCCAAATCTTTCTAATTGTGCAATTTCATCAACCTTTAGACGATATAAATCTGCAATTGATTTTACCAATCCTGCATCCACTAATGCCACCACATTTTTTTCACCCAATCCCTCAATATTAAGTGCTGATTTTGATGCATAATATTCAATTGCTCTTTTCAAAATAAAATCTGACGACTCACCTTTTACTCGGTATACTACTTCACCTGTTGGCCTTTCAAATTCAAGCTCTGGATATTGCTTTCCTAAAGCTTTTTTATAATCAAAAGGTTCTGTTATTTCTGGTCTAAGTGGTAATAAGACTTCCTTTATTTGCGGAATAATATCACCTGCTTTATATATAATAACTGTATCGCCGATCCTAACATCAAGTCTCGTAATTTCATCAGCATTATGTAGCGACGCATGCCGTACCGTAGTTCCAGCCACCACCACTGGATCCAAAATTGCCACCGGCGTTGCCGCACCAGTTCGTCCAATCGAAATTACAATATCTCGTACCTTTGTAGTTGATTCTTCTGCAGGAAACTTAAATGCCACTGCTCCACGTGGTGTTTTACCCACAATACCAAGCTCATCATAAGTCGCACGGTTATTGACCTTAATCACCATTCCATCAGTATTAAATTTTAATCCTTTACGATATTCATCCAATTCTTGAATATATTGAAACATTTGTTTCATATTCAAATTATCAAAAACCCTGTCTTCATTTGAAGTTTGAAATCCTAATTTACGTAAAGTTTCATAAGCATCATGCCAAGTTTTAGAATCTGGAGTTACCAAATCATAAGCAATAAATTTCAGTGGTCTACTTGCCGCAATCTTTGGATCAAGCTGTCTAATTGAACCAGCTGCAAGATTTCTAGGATTGGCAAACTCTGGTTCATTTTTTGCACGCTGAATATGATTTAATTCTTCAAAATCTTTTTTAAATATTACTATTTCACCACGTACTTCTGCCTCATCTATATCGATTTTTAATGGTATATTTTCAATCGTTTTGACATTTTGTGTTACATCTTCCCCTACCATTCCATCTCCACGCGTTACTGCTTGTACAAAAATCCCATCACGATATTTTAACGAACACGCCAAACCATCCATTTTTATATCTGTAAAGAATTCTTTAATTTTACCACCAGGAATCAACTTTTCATTACGCGAAATCCAATCTCGAATTTCTTCTTCCGAAAACACATCCGCAAGACTAATCATTCGTTTTTCATGTCGTACTTTAGTAAACTTATCTAGAGGCTTACCTGCTACACGTTGTGTTGGTGAATCTGGTGTAGTCAATTCCGGATATTCAGATTCAAGTAAGCTCAACTCATGTTTCAATGAATCCGCTGCCGCTTCACTCATAATTGATTCATCAAGCACATGATAATGATATCGGTAATCATTTATCAATTCACGTAGTTTATTGATTCGTTGTTCAGCTTCATTCTTCTTCATTACCTAACATCCATCTATAATACAAATATAAATAAGTTGTCACATACACACAAGTAAAACATGTCATAATCGTTAAGCAAATCGGTACAAATGGAATCCCTTCCGTCCAGGCAAAATGTTTCATCCACATATCAAACAAAATCAACGGCAACATCACTATTACCCACACAATTGCCAATGTCAATATTAAAGCTACTAATCTTAAAATAAATTTTATTCTTCGACTTACCATTAAATCAGAAGCAGCTCTAAGAGCTTGCATTGGATAAAGTCCTGGTGCACTTACTGCCACCAATGCAATCAACGACGATGATAATAAATAAGTAGATATTAAAATCATCACAGCCGCAAATATAAAGAACACCAAGGCATAAAAAGGTGTATTTAAAAATTCCGTCTGTACTGCTGCTGAATACACAATGATTAATAAGAAAATCGGAATACATTGGAACAATGCTACTAGAAAAACTAATAAAGTTGATATCAATGGAGTCATCGCATTATATAAACCATCGCGTAATTTAACTTTATGTTTTGCCAAAATATGGCGCAATAAAAATATTGTTACAAGCCACAAAACTAAAAATATCATTCCCCCAAATATTGTCGCCGCCTCCGACGAACTTCCCGATAGCCCACCAGTCGTAATAGTAGATATCAAGAGTAATCCAGCTTTCGCTGCATTGCCAATATCACCACCAGCTACCTGCTTGCTTGTTTCATCCATAATATCTTGAAACTGTACATAATTACTCTCGCTCATAATCCCCACAAATGCCACATTAAGTAATACTGCAATCACAATTAATGGCAAAAATAATTTCCAATTTTTAAAAATCATTTTGAAAGATTTAAAAATATGATACATTACACCAGGCACATTAGTCTGACGTATATAATCCTCACGATAAGAACGCTTAAAACTTTTATGCGGATTAACTCGCTTTTTATTATTTTTTTTCAAAAATCGTTTCTTAAAAAATCTCTTTTTAGAATGTTGCTTTGCCATGTTCTAATCTTTCAATTCGTTTTTCAATTGGAGGATGCGACGAAAGTAAATTGTTCAAGAATCCTTTCCTCAAAGGATTATTAATATACATTGCCTCTGCAGCAATATTTTGGCTCTTCATTGGTTGAGAATGCGACTGTAATTTCTTTAATGCATTAATCATCCCCTCAGGGTAACGCGTAATATTTACAGCTGAAGCATCAGCTAAAAATTCACGTTGACGCGATACCGCCATCTGCATAAGACTAGCTACAAGTGGCGCTAAAATCGCCGCTACTAAAACTAAAACATACCCCACCGGACTACCTTCATTATCACGTCGACGATCTCCATAAAACACCATCCGGAAACCAAAATCAGAAAATAAGCCAATCATACAAACCAAACCAAATACAATCATTGATACACGAATATCATAATTCTTTACATGCGACATTTCATGAGCCATTACCGCAGTCAATTCTTTATCATCCATAATATCAATTAATCCCGAAGTCGCTGCTACCGCCGCATGCTCTGGGTCACGCCCTGTCGCAAAAGCATTCGGTGCCTGATCGTTAATAATATACACTTTTGGCATCGGCAAACCAGTTGTAATTGATAAATTTTCAACTATATTATAAAAACGTGGATTATCTTTCTTTTCAATTTCCTTTGCCCCAGACATCGCCATAGCAAGTTTTCCTGCTGCAAAATATTGAATTATTGCATATATAGTTGAAATTATAACTGTCCATATAGCTATATACGGATCCTGATAAGCATACGCAAAAATTCCAGCGATAGCTCCAATCAATAATATAAAACCCAATATAACATATACGGTTCTTCTTTTATTCTCCGCAATTTGCTTATACATACTATTATTATAACACAACACTGAGCTAAAAAGCTCAGTGTTATAGTTCCTTAGATTACATATTTAGAATTTTACTTCAGGCGCATCTTTGATTTTAGCTTTTTCAGCATCATCTACTTCAAAGTAATCACGAGTCTTAAAATGACCAATCATACTATTAACCAAATTGGTTGGGAAAGTTTTAATTTTAGTATTAAGATCTTTTGCACCTGCATTATAAAACCTGCGAGCCGCTTGAATTTTATCTTCAACATCTTGCAATTGTGTTTGCAAAGTTTGAAAGTTTTCATTAGCTTTAAGTTCTGGATAAGCTTCCGCAATCGCAAAAATTCGGCCAAGCGCAGTTTGCATTTCCTTCTCAGCTTCAGCAGCCTGTTTCACCGTCTTGGCACCCATTGCTGCAGTACGAGCTTCAGTTACCATCTGGAAGGTTTCTTTTTCATGCTTTGCATAACCTTTTACAGTTTCTACTACATTCGGAATTAAATCTGCACGATATTTAAGTTGCACGGTAATATCTGACCATGCTTCATTCACGCGCTCGTTGAGCTTCACTAAACTGTTGTAGATTCCTGCAACAAAACCCACAAGTAGTACAGCTATCACAACGATGACAACTAATATTCCTACACCTGTTGACATTTATTATTCTCCTTTAATTTTTATATACTCATTATATCATGTTTTATCATAAGCCAATAGAAATTTTTTACAAAAAAATGGTGCGAGCGAAGAGACTCTAACTCTCGACCTCTTCCTTGGCAAGGAAGCGCTCTAAACAACTGAGCTACGCTCGCAATAATTATATTATAACATAACTCTTGCAATTTTATAAAAAATTATATAAAATATAACCATAAACTTAATCAAAATAAAAAATGGAAATAATATTACAAATTACATTACTCGTTGTCGGATTCATCTTTCTCATCAAAGGTGCCGATTGGTTAGTATCAGGCGCATCTTCAGTCGCCTCACATTTTAAAGTATCAAAACAATTAATTGGCCTCACCATTGTAGCTTTTGGCACTGGCGCTCCAGAATTAGCTGTTTCCATCAGTTCACTCATTAATGGCAATACTGATATGCTACTGGGCAACGTTATGGGTAGTAATATTATCAATATCCTCCTTCTTATTGGTATTGCTGCAGTTATCCATCCTATTTATATCAAAAAAACCACCATATCTAAAGAATTGCCATTACTTTTATTAATTTCTACCGCCATGGTAGTATTATTCCTTGATATGGGTATTGCTGGTGCTGATGCCAATATTTTTTCACGTGGTGACGCTATTATTTGTATCCTTCTTTTTGCAATTTTTGTCTACTATATCCTTAATATGGTCAAACAAAATCGCAAAGATAAAAAAGCTGTCGAAAAACCCAAATACAAACTCGGTCTTTCTTTCATTATGGTGTTAGTTGGCCTAATTGGTGTAGTAGCTGGTAGTCAGCTCGTAGTTAATTCAGCTTCTACTCTTGCAGCTATGGTTGGCATTTCTGATCGTATCATCGCTCTCACAATTGTTGCCTTTGGCACATCATTACCAGAACTCGTAACCACCATTACTGCAGCTCGTCGTCACGAAAACGAACTATTAGTAGGCAATATAATCGGTAGCAATATTTTCAATATATGTATCGTATTAGGACTTCCAGTTGCCATCTTTGGTACTATTACACCAGGTAGTTTTGAACTTGTCGACATTATTATGATGATCGGTTCTTCTATAATTCTTTGGATGGTTGCCAGAAGCGGCGAAGATGATGGTTCTAGCGGAGTTATCTGTCGCTCCGAAGGTTTATTTATGCTAATAATCTTTGCAATTTATTATGGTTATATAATCTATGGAGCGCTAATTTGAACTGGATAATATTTGTCATTATTGCAGTAATCGCTGATTCTTCTCGTATTTTCGTTGACAATTATATCTCAGACGTCTATTTTAAAGGTCGAAATGCTGTAGCACAAAAAATCTTTTATGGCTATTCACTTGCCATCATCGCATTGATTCTTTTTGCCATCACTGGTTTTAATTTTGGTAATGCCACAACCGAAATTAGTCGATTAATTATAATATCAGGTATCTTGCATGGCTTCGCTGGCATACCATATTATCGTGCTCTGGAGCTTGATGAATCTACCAATATTGGCATTTTTAATCAGTTAGCTCCTGTTTTTTATCTCATTCTTGGTTGGTTCTTTCTAGATGAATCGTTCTCTCCTACCCAATT
>JAGCST010000035.1 GCA_017964025.1 Candidatus Saccharimonadota bacterium | reverse complement strand
TCATTGAGATGTTTGATTAAAAAGTCGTTAGACAAGGTGATATTTAAAAAGCCTGGCTGACTGATTGAAAAGTTTTTTTCATCTCCTCGCTCGCTCCCGCTATTGTGACTTTTTAAATCAGTTACTAATTCATTCGCAATGTCCATAGGGGGTTTGTGAAGAGACTTGGCAAGTTTTAGAGGAGCGTTAGTAGAATAATCTGCGTCAATATTTTCTGGCGAAACGGTAATCTCGGGATCAAAATCAAGATGATATAATTTTTGAATAACTTTTTTAAGCTCGTTTTTTAAGTCTTGCATAAAATTATTATACCATAATTTACAGGGATATGTTCTAATGAGGGGGCTGCGGGTATCGTATAACGGCTATTATGTATCCTTCCCAAGGATGAGACGAGGGTCCGACTCCCTCTACCCGCACCAGGATTGATAAACAGCCTCTTCGGAGGCATTTTTCATCTGTTCTGGAGCGGTCCGAACCTTTTCAAGCTCATCTATCAAAACTTGTTATTCGTTTGAAGCATCGTTAAATTCATCAGAATCTTGAGTTGGGATTTTAATATATTCGTAAATTTTATTTTCGTTTTTAAGTACATCGAAACGCTTCTCAAATTCAGTAAATGGGACTTTGATGGAAACGAAATTAACTTCGGTATCCGTTTTTTTAATAAGCTTGACGAAATAATACCCATCGCCATTCATGGAAACGAATTTACCGCTTGAAGCGCCAGGTTCTAATTTCATGGCTTCGGTAGCACGACCACCATCAATATTTTTACTATCAACAAGCCCACCAGTTTCTTCATAAACGATTTTATCGCCAAGTTCATCGGCAACTTTGGCATAATCATCATTATTATTTTTAAGAATAGTCTCAACCTTATTTGCCAAATTGTTAGCAGTGGTATCAATAGCAATTTCAACTTTTGCTTTAATCAAAGTAAGGTATAGCATGCGCTGATATTCAGATTTATCAAGCCCAAAATTGTCCTTTACGATCTTAAGGAAACTTTCTTCGCTGCGATCAACGCCACCAATCTTAAGATGACGTTCAAATTCATTAGCAACTTCTTCGTCTGAAACTGTAATGTCCTGTTCTTTAGCTAATTTAGTGGCGTAAGTGTATTGTTCTGCTTCAGACAAGGCAGCACGTTTATATTCATTACGAAGTTCTTCAATGGAACCTTCATCAAATTGACTACCAGATTGACGTTCAACTGAAGTCATACTACTACGATAGAACATCAAATAATCAGAAAATCTGGTGCTTTCATCATCAACTTTGGCAACTGACACCGGCAAAATTTCAGTAACTCGAAAAAGTAAATCATTAGTCATGCCTAAGCGATATAATGCCAACCACCCACCAGCAATAATTAAAGCGAGCGTTACTACAGTAATAAGAATTGTATTAATTACAATGCGATGTTTGGTCCATTGAAGAGGATATTTGAATTTACGTCCTTTAGCAAGAACCTCCTCGCGACGTTCTTCAACTTTTTCTTGTTCAGTTAATTTGGTGTCTTTCTTCTTTAATAAAGCCATAATAAATTATCCTTAATTGGTGACCCGGGTGCGAGTCGAACGCACAACCTTCTCCTTAGGACGGAGCTGCTCTATCCATTGAGCTACCAGGCCGTGTATAAATAATTATATCATATTCCGAATATGTGTTATAATGGGATTATGCATAAGGTTAAACATGTGATTCTTATTACCTTGTTCTTGATAGTGACAGCTGGAATGGGGCTAAGCGTTTATTATTCAATTAGGGGCGATAAGGAGGCTGATTATGTGGTAGAAACCAATGTACCATTTACTCCTTTTGAATATTACGAAAATCGTGAAATTGTGGGTGTAGATGTAGATATCGTAAACCGCGTTGCGGAAAAAATGAATAAAACCATTCAGATTAAAAATGTAGAATTTGATGTAATTATTGATAATGTGGAAGCAGGTAAAATTGCTGATGCAGGTGCAGCTGGGTTAACTATCACACCAGCGCGTGAGGAAAAAGTTAATTTTACAATCCCCTACTATACATCTGTCCAATATGTGATTTTTAGTCGCGAAATGCCTCCATCTCTCCGAAACGATCATATAGTATGGGAAGCCTTGGCGGGTGCGAAGTTGGGTTCGCAAATTGGCAGTACTGGGTATTTGTTTGTAGAGGATGAAATTGAAAATGGAGTATTAAAGGACACTGGCACTCCTGATCCTAAAGGTATTGATTCGCATCAGCTAGCAGCTGATATGATTAACGCACATCAATTGGATTATGCAATTGCAGATGAGTTGGTAGCTAAATTCATCATCGAGAAAAATCCTGGTCTTGATGCTTTACCTCTATATTATTCTGGGCCGACCCGTGAAGAAGATTATCCAGTAGAAGAATCTTATGCAATTGCAGTCAATAAGGACAGAAGTGAGTTGCTTGAAGCATTTAATGAGGTGCTTAACGAGATGTTAGTTGAAGACGAAAATGGACAAAGCGAAATTGATAGATTGGTGATTAAGCATATGGGGTTAGAATAATGGGTGGATTTTTTGATAAAGTAGTAGAATTATTTAGCACACCAACATACATTGAATCAATGGTACATGGTTTTTGGCTAACGATTCAGATTGCTTATTTTGCGATTTTGATTGGCATAATACTTGGTACCGTAATTGCTTTGGTTGATACAGCAAAACCATCTAAATGGATGATACTGCCAAAGTTTATTTGTAGAGTATATACCACAATTATTCGTGGTACGCCGATGGCATTACAACTATTTATTATGTTCTTTATCATTTTCGCGATTAAGGGATTCCCAAGTATTATCACAGCAATTATTGCTTTTGGGTTGAATTCAGCAGCCTATACGGCAGAAGTGATTCGAGGTGGTATCTTATCTGTTGATGTCGGTCAGACAGAAGCGGGGATGGCTTTAGGGCTTTCTAGGCGGACAATCTTCTTTAAAATTGTGGCGCCACAAGCAATTAAAAATATTATTCCGGCGCTTGGAAATGAAATAATTACAGTCATAAAGGAGACAGCCATTGTAAGCATGGTGGGTATGTATGACCTCAACATGGCGGCTAAGGATATCGGTTCAGGGCAAAATATGGCAAGCTATATCGTGCCAATGTTTGTGGCGGCATTGTTCTACTTGGTGACGATTTATTTGATTACATTTATTGTAAAACAAATCGAAAAGAGTTTACGTAAGAGTGATTTAAGGTCGGAGGAATAGCGAGATGGAAGATAAGAATAATACTGATTTGAAAATTAAAAATCTACATAAGGTGTTTGGTAAAAATAAAGTTTTGAATGGTATTGATTTTGAATTAACAGAAGGTGAGCGAGTAGTAGTTTTAGGCCCTTCTGGTTCAGGCAAATCCACGTTCCTACGTTGTATTAATTGGATGGAAGAGCCAACAAGTGGTGAGATATACTTTGATGGAGTGCTAGTCACGGAGAAAAATATTCGTAAAATGCGCCGAAATCTGGGGATGGTATTTCAGCATTTTAACTTGATTAATAACTTGACTGTGATGGAAAATCTGACCTTGGCCCCAGTAAAATTAAAGGTGATGACGCGTGAAGCAGCAGAAAAACGTGCAAAAGAACTTTTAAAGCATATTGGTTTGCCAAATAAGGCAAATGCCTATCCTGCTTCCCTATCGGGTGGACAAAAACAACGTATTGCAATTATCAGAGCGATGATGCTTTCTCCTGAGGTGTTATTATTTGATGAGCCAACTTCAGCACTTGATCCTGAGTCAATTGGGGATGTTTTGGAATTGATTCGAGAATTAGCTGATCGTGGTATGACAATTATGATTGTGACGCATGAAATGAGTTTTGCGAAAGAAATCGCAACCAGAGTTGTATTCTTAGATAAAGGCAAAATTATAGAAGAAGGGACGCCAAAAGAGTTCTTTGATCACCCCAAGACCCCTAGAGTACGAGAATTTCTAGAGAAAGTGCTATAAATACTTGACATTTTTAGATAAGTGTGATATAATTAGCTAACAAAGTGGTTTTTAGACTTTTGAACCTTAAAAAAGGAGGGGTTTTGAAATGAGAAAAAAGATTTTATCTGTGTTCCTGATAACAATGCTGCTCACAATGTTGCCTATGACTGCATTCGCAGCATCTAATCCTTATAAGGATGTCACAAAGAAATCTGTAGGCAAGAATGCCTACAATGCAATCGTGTATGTTAAAGCTCATAAAGGATACGTCGACGTGATTTCTGGCAAGAAATTTCAGCCAAGAAAGAAAATCACTAGACGTGAATTCTTGACGATGCTGGGCAATTTTTACGGTGATGAAAAAGTCCCTGTTACCATGGAAGATGTAAGAAAAGCCAATAAAACAATTACGGCTAAATGGGCTTGTAACAAAATGGTCAAGTTGGCCAAAAATGGCTTTGGTATGGACATCACTTGGACAGGAGATAAAACCGTACTAACACGAGCCCTAGCGTCTCAGTACCTAAAAGTATTTGCAGACTTCGACCCGGCGTTTAAGCCGCGGAAATAGTCATAATCCCCTCAAAAAAGACCAGACAATAAGTCTGGTCTTTTTCTTTTTTGAAATTAGCGAGTATATTTTTCGTTGAGGTCACTATAGTCATATAGTTCATTGGCGTTGAACCAGAGGTCGATTTCTTTTTTAGCTTCTTCGATGGAACCAGAAGCGTGAACTAGGTTAGGTACACCAGTTCCTTTAGCATCAGAATAACCAAAACTCATATGAGAATAATCACCACGAATGGTACCCATTTCAGCCGATTTCGGTTCGGTAGGGCCAACAATTTTACGAACTAGTGGTTGAGCTTCTACACCCTCTAAGACCATAGCAATAACTGGACCAGTCATCATATATTCAACATTGTAACGATAGGCTTGTTCGCCGCGACGTGTAATCATTTGGCCAATATCTTCATAGTGAGCGCGATACAATTTTTCCTCTGGCATGACCATTTTCATACCAACGATTTTGAGACCGACGCGTTCGAAGCGCTGAATGATTTCACCGATGATTCCCCGTTGAACTGTATCCGGTTTCAAAACCACTAAGGTACGTTGAATATAATCTTTTTCTTTTGCCATATATACTCCTTTACTTTTGATTATTATAACATATTCTCGGCGGGTCCTGCAGATGTACCGTGATATAATTAAAAATATGGATATATATGACCTAATAAATGATTTTCTGGAACATCTCGAGATTGAAGCGGGGAGAAGTAAGAAAACAATTGATAATTATAGGTTGTATTTAGAGAGATTTGTGGAAATTTCACAAGAAATATTGAACAAAGACGATATTAAAACTACAGATATTACAAAGGAGTTACTGAGAAAGTACCGTTTGAAATTAAATAGATATGGCTCTGAGAATGGCGAAGCGGATTTAAAAGTTATTACACAAGCTTATCATCTAATTGCTTTAAGAGGATTTTTAAAATATCTAGCAAAGCGAGATATTAAATCTTTGGATCCGTCACTAGTTGAACTGCCAAAAGTAATTCGTAAACAAGTAACGTTTTTGCATTTTGATGAAGTAGAAGATATGCTTGAACAGATTGATTTATCGACTGAATCAGGTTTAAGAGATAGAGCAATTATTGAACTCTTATATTCTGGCGGATTACGTGTTTCAGAATTGGTGGGCCTGAATAGAGATTCTATTAACTTGGAACGACGGGAATTTATGGTACGCGGCAAAGGTTCAAAAGATAGGCCGATTTTCATTAGTCAATCGGCAGCGGATAAAGTGAGAGATTATTTAGATGCAAGAACTGATTCTCTACCAGCATTATTTCTGAATAATTCGCGCAATTTACAAACTGTAGATACGTCTGGTGATTATCGTCGAATCACGGCAAGAAGTGTAGAACGAATTATAGAAAAATATGCTAAATTGGCTGGGATTACCAAACATGTATCACCACACACCTTAAGACATTCATTTGCAACTGATTTATTAATGAATGGAGCAGATTTAAGATCAGTGCAATCGATGTTGGGACATGCTGATATTTCAACTACGCAAATTTATACACATGTAACCGATGCACATTTAAAAGAGATTCACGAAAAATTCCATAGTGAAACTAAATAATCTGATTATTCTTCTGGACAATATTGGTTGAAATAATCATCGGCAACGGAAGCAATGCGGTCAACAAGTGGCAAATTATTCACATTTACATTTATGCGTTTATTACAATAGGTGATTTTACCGTTTCGATTGGCGAAGATAAGCCACAAACGACCAGTGCCATCTGCATCGTCTGATTTAAGTGTGGCGAGCGGTGAATAAGTTGTCTCATCATGGCCTTTACGTTCAAAAACAACGGTGGCGTTTGGAATATTATCACAAGTTGAAGGATAAGTTGCTGCATAGCAGTAAACGTAATAATAATAGTTAAAACCGCCAAGGGTATTAAATATCATGGTTTCTGGACCATAACCTTGCGTAACATCGCGGTCTAAATCAGCAAGAGTAATGGAAGGGTCTAGGTCGCTATCGACCTTGTGAGCATAATATGTGTGAAAAGGAGTACCATTAGATTTTTGTCCACGAACGTGCGAATCTATATCTCGCGGTTGAGCGCCCCAAGTGAGGATAGCTTTATAGCTTTCATTCCACCTGTTCCAAGTAGCTTTGAGAATAATGATATGAGGAGCATTTGGAGAATATTCTAGAAGTTTAGTGTTATCAATTCTGCCTCCGGCTTCAACAACGGAGCTATTGGCGCCCGTACAAAATCCATCATCATTCACAGTCCCTAATAGGCACCATCCACTAAAGCGACCACCCATTTTATAAGGATCTGGTGGATAATTAAGTCTGACAGTTAAGGCTTTACAGTTATCTTCATCTAGATAACATGTAGTGGTAGTCGGATCATTTTCGTTATATTGGCGAATAACATCAGAACGGCCGTTGCTAAGATCATATCTAAATTTAAATTCAATGTGTTTCCAAACTGGAACTAAATCATAGACCCTGTGATTTTTGCCTGGATTGATGAGCTTGCCTTTATATTCATACCCACTATCACAAGTATTGGTGTCTTCATGATAATGATTCTTTTCGCACCATCCATCATATTCCCATCCATATTTGGTTGGTTCAGGTAGTTCTTCTTTGCGTATATTATTGCGGTCGTGAATGTCGCGATTGATATCGCTGTACTCTGGATCATACCCAGAATATTTGACATCAAAGAATCCACCAGCGAAAACGGCATCAGGGTCATGGAGGCGAATCACGGTGGAAATAGTGGATGGATCATCAGTACGAGAACCATACCAACAAGTACGAATGTAAAAGTCATAATAAGCTGGGGTATTTTTGACTTCTTCTGCATCAATAACGTCAACAAGGCTAGTAGTTTCGGGGTCTACTACTGGTACTACATAAATGCCTTCAACGCGTTTAAGGGTAGTTGGAAAAGAATCATCAGCCAATATAGCAGTACTATCGTCACCTGTATTAGTGCCATAAATCAAACGAGGATAAGTTGCTGCAGTAGTAAATTTACTTTTATTGGTGTTATTATATGGGAAAAATACGAGATTGGCAAAACCAGTGCCAGAACCGACATTAGTATTTAGTTGGTTAAATTCTCTAGCATTAATAACGAAAGCACTATTTAAAATGGTCTCGTCGCTGTATAAATCTGAACATGAAGATGGAGTATATTGTAAAATTTCTTTGATTTTATTTTCGTTATCTTCGAAATCTCTAATGTCAATGGCTCGATTGGTGATGCTACGCCATAAGGCAGCATATGGATGATCTTCATTGTCTTTGTTGGCTGTATAAGCTGTATGAATAAACCTAATGGCTTCAGCTTGATTATCAATTTCTTCACGAGCAAGAGTGGTTTCAAGCGCAAGTTGAGAGCTAGCAGTTCCCCCACTCATGACAGCAGCCACAGCGATGGCAATCATAGAAAAGATACCGATTGCTATGGTTACTTCGATTAATGTGTCACCCTTTTTTACCATAAGTTTATTATATCATACTTATAAAAATTTAAAAACTAACAAGTGATTGAAAAAAGCCAGAAAATGTATAGACGATAATAAAGGCAATTACAAGGAATGGTCCAAAGTGGACTTTTTTAATTTTCTTGGTTTTAGTAATTGGGTACATAACGAGAGTTGCAAAAAAATTGGAGAGAAAAAGTACCAACAAAGAGAGCCATGGATCGAATAAAGCAATGCCAATGGCAGTACCAAGTAACCAGTCACCATCCCCTACCCATTTACCTTTAGAGAATAGATAAAGAGCAAGATAGATACCACCAAGAATAAGTATTGATAAAAGTGGCCGGTAGACTAGCTCAGCTGAAAATGGATGTATAGAAAGAAGTTTGATTTCTCTGGTAATTAAAATAACAATTGCAAGAAAAATAGAAGCGACCAGTACGGAGGTTGGTAGCTCGCCAAAGGCACCGTCGTAGATGGCAAGAAAAGCTAAGAGTATCATGAAGAGGGTAACTGCTATAAATATAACCCATTCAATAGCACTGGCAGTTGCAACATCAATAGTTGTGCTAAGCAGCAAAAAGACTACAGCGAGAGCTAATTCAGAAATTATTTCAAGTAAACCAATTTTTTGATGGCATTTACGGCATTTTCCTTTTAAAACAAGCCAAGAAATAATTGGGATATTATCGTACCATTTAAGTTTGTATTTGCAGTGTAAACATACGGAACGTTGTCCGAGGGGTCTTGCTTTTTTGTGATGACTAGCTTTAGCACGACGAGCCATGCAGCAAAGAAAGGAACCAAAACAGGCACCTACTATAAACATTAAAATCATAAAACTTATTTGCATAACCTTATTTTAACATAGAAGGGTTGTTTTTTGTGAGAAAT
>JAGCST010000004.1 GCA_017964025.1 Candidatus Saccharimonadota bacterium | reverse complement strand
TTTCCCTTCCAGTGAAATCATCGTAGCTGTAATAAATGTCATCAAACTAGCAAACGCCACCAATATAAAAGTCATACTAGGTAAATACGAATACAAATCATCAGCCGTCAAAGGGAAATCCTCCGTAGAAGATATTAAAGACACGACAATGTCATCAAATTTAAAACACAGTGCACCAATCGCTATCAAAAACAACGTCAACCCCAAAGCCGTATTCATCAACCAAACAGGTGTATTAAAATATTTGTTTATTTCTTTTTTAACCATCGCGAAAACTTGGCTATGTTCAGTAGAGCTGTATCTCACTTTATGCTTCTCAATACGGCTTACAATACTCAAATTAGTAATAATTTGGGAATAAAATCGACTAATCAAAAAAACCGTTGTACTTAGCACTACCAAATTAATTACTATAAACAACAAATACTCACCCAAATCAAAATGTGTTACTAAATTCACAAAAGTAGACGCTGGATAATAGTAACTGGTAATCCTATCATTAAATGCAATTATCGATTGACCATCGTAATCAGATGTCATATTAAGTTGCACTATTAATAGCACAGTAACAAATAAAGCTATAAAAGATAAGACTATTTGCCAAAATGCTTTACGCTGAAATCTCGCCGAAACCGTCGAAATAATAAGTCCTACAATGCACGAAATCGCAATCGGAACAACTGGCACCAATATCAGCATAGTTATTGCAACCAAATAGAATTCAATCCCTACATCAACGTTAATTATATAAGCTATAATTGCCGGAAGTAAGAAAATCAAACAATACAACATCTCAAAAACATAAAACTTTATCATTCTTGCCAGTACTATAGTAGATTTTTTTATTGGCATCGCAAGAAGATTATCATTATCGCGAGGCTTAAACAATAAATCTCCGGACTTATAAACTCCCTCTGTCACTATTATTATAGCCGTTGCTAGCGTATAAAGTGATAGCACGACAAACTCAGCACCATCTTCTTTTAGCTCTGCAGCCAAAGCGGTAGTACTAAGAAGCATCATTATCCCAATAAATATAGCTAACAAAACTGGCATCACACGCTTAAAACGTTCACCCTGAGCACGATAGTTAAAAAGCTGTATCCCCTCCGACATCATAGCTTTTAACAAAGAGAAGAGTTTATTCATTTTGCCTCAAGTTCCAGAAACACTTTTTCAAGAGATTTATCGCCACGAATTTTTTTCATATCGCCGACTTTTATAATCTGACCATTTTTCACAATTGCAACCCTATCACATAGCTTTTCAGCCATATCAAGAATATGAGTTGAAAAAAAGATTGTCCCGCCATCTTTCACAACCTCTTTCATCACTTCCTTCATATCAAAAATCGCTTTCGGATCCAACCCCACAAACGGTTCATCCATAATTAAGATTTTCGGTTCATGCGAAAGAGCGGCAATTAATGCAACTTTTTGTTTCATCCCATGCGAAAAAGATTTAATTGTATTATTTAATTCTTCTCTTATTCCAAACATTTCAGCATAACGCATTATATTCCTCTCGCGCACTTCTGCTGGCACATCATACATATCACAAACAAAATTAATATACGAAATCGCTTTCATATCTTCATATAGTTCCGGATCATCAGGAATATATGCCATCTTTTTCTTGCACTCAATTGGATCATCCTTAATAGATTTCCCATCTATCATTATTTTACCTTCATCAAAATCCAAAATTCCACAAATTGTTTTTATTAAAGTTGTTTTACCGGCTCCATTATGGCCGATAAAGGCGAAAATCTCTCCCCTATTAACCACAAAAGACACTTTATCTAAAGCTTTTTTCTTACCATACCATTTAGAAACATTTTTGATCTCAATCATAGTTTGATTATACCACTTTACCCTACCATAAAAAAACGCCCCGAAGGGCGGTTTTTTTATTTCTAATAATTATTTCTTCTTGAGAGTAAGAAATCCATTGCGTGGATTCTCGACAACCATACGATCAGCTGGCAAATCACAAGGAGTGCCCTTGCCACCTTTCTCTTCCTTAGTAAAGAAATAAATTGTTTGAGGCTTGCCACCGCGAAGAGTAACTTCAGATTTGTGTAGGTAATATTTCACACCTTTACCATTGGTATGTTCGTAAGCCATTTAGCTTTCCTCCTTAAGTTATATATATTCTTATCTTATGGCCTCACTAAACAATTGTCAAGAGGTTTTTTCAAAATATCCCTTATTTTTAAACATAATTATAAAAATAACAGAGATAAACGCAAAATTATCCACACTATTCCTCTGAACAAAATTACAACAATAATTACCAAAGTAATCGCAATCATCACACCAGAAACACTAGGTGCCCACATTGGAGAAGCATAATTCTTACGATATAGCTCTGTAGAAGGCAAACTCGCCACAATACTACTAGACAATTCGTCTGCAGCAGGATACTTCTGAATTTCACTCATCATACAATTAATATAATTTGGATTGTCCCAAGTCCACCCATTAGCAATTGCTTGCGCTCGACATACCTCTGAAGCTGCTCCATAAATATTACCATTGGGGTTGCCATCCGCAACTACATTCCGTTCCGCTTCTTCTAATGCCGCATTAGCTGCTCGGATATATTGATGTTCTAGATAAAACGGTCCGGTTCCAAAAATTATCTTCTGTTCTCCATTATCATCCACCACATTAATCACTATGTTTGAAAATACAAATTTCTTTAATTCTTCTAAATTCCTAGCAATTTCTTCATCATTATCTGCCTCATCTGCTGACATCACCGCATCTCTTAAGTTTGTCATTTTAATATGATCTAATCTTAATAAAGTAGCATCAACAAACAAAAGTGGTATTAAAACCACCAAAAGCTGCCAGGTCTTTATCTTATGAAAATTAATTCGCCCACGCTTTTTCATACTATAAATTATAACATTTTTATGCTTGCACATTTAAAAAAACTTTGCTAGAATAAATCCTATCGCTCATTAATTTTTCCCAACAGACTAACATCGAAGTCTTTCGCGAGGTGGGTCGGTCGACGAGCGAGAATATTAAGGAGAAAATCAGATACATGCGTATCAAACGACCAAAGCGTTCTCACAAAGGACGTCAAGAGTCAAAAATTGCTCCTGCCCCTTGGCAAGAGTTTATTGAGATTTAATTCTCTTTAAAAAATCCCCCATCAGGGGATTTTTTAAGTATAACAACTCTCAATTACTCTTTTGCCTCTACCGCATCAACAATCTTTAGCAACAATTTTGTAAAATCATCGCCCCCCATAGCAGATTCCCAAGCAATCGTTTTACCATTTATATTCACACTACCAGCTTCACTCCAATTAATTACTTGACCATCTACATAAAATGCTGGAGTTGACTCCACATTAATCCTTCTACCAACACCCATATCAAAACTGATCTTTTTCGAAACCGCTTCACTAGCTATATCTTGGTCAAATTTTTCTAAATCGCCCTTACCATCCGTTACTTCCCCAAAATATTTATCAAACAAAGCCTTACGTTCGGACACAGATGCATACTCCCATTCAGATTGTTCTGCAAACAACTTATCTGCATAAGGTTTCCAATATCCTTGCAAACCAGCCGCCTCTGCTGCTGAAGCCGCTGCGGTACCATTTTGATGATATGATAATAAGAAGCTACGATAAACCACTGCCAGCTTTCCATTCGACTCTTCAACTGCCTTATTTACTCTAGGATTAATTGATGCACAACCAGGACATTGATAATCTGCATATTCAAATACTAGAATTACAGCATCTTCTACTGAACCTTTGACATGATCACCAATATCGCCATTATCTTTGCTCGGAGATATTACCGAATAAAAATCGTAGTTATTAAAATCTATTGCATTATTATTTCCATCAATTACTAAAAAAGCTCCAACTCCTATCAATGCTACAACCGCTATACCAATAATTAACGAAATGACAGAAAAACCGCTTAATTTTTTCATCAATAACTCCTTTTAATAAAATAAATGTTATAATAATTATATCATGTTCGATAGTTTAATGCGAAAAATCGTCAAGTGGCTCGACCCTAAACTCGAACGTTTCCGTACTACTAAGCCACCTCAAAAATACACACCAAAAACTCTAGAAGATTTTATTGCTGTCTTACAACGTACTCCACGTAATATTCTTTCAGAACAAGATCGTAGTCGTATAGCTGCCATCATGAGTTTTGATGAACGTACTATTAAAGAATTAGTCGTACCAAAGTCAAAAATGGTTTTCGTAAATAGCAAAGACATTCTTGGCCCTCTTGCTCTTGATAAACTTTATAAATCTGGTTTTACCAATTTCCCTGTTGTAGACAATCAAGAAAAAGTCAAAGGTATTCTCCATACCGAAGCTCTTAACGCTCTCGAGATCAAAAAAACTGACCGTGCCGAAAAATACATGGATAAACACGTTAATTATCTTCATCTCACTGATTCATTACAATTTGCTATTGAAGAAATAGAGCGCACCAATAGCTACTATTTTCTCGTCTTAGATTCTGACGAAACTCTTGCTGGATTTTTTACCATTCAAATGTTACTAGATTATTTGCTAGGAAAGTGATATAATAACAGATATGAGAATTTTAGCAAATGATTTACATAATTTTTTGGGCAAACAAGTAACTGTGGCCGGCTGGGTTAATTCTCGTCGCGATCACGGTGGTTTAATCTTTATCGATCTCCGCGATCATACCGATATTATACAACTCGTAGTCACGCCAAATACCGCTGCGGCTTTCGAACTTGCTGAATCTATTCGTGATGAATATGTTGTAAAAGCCACCGGTACTATGCGTGAACGTGCTCCAGAATTAATCAATCCAAACATCAATACCGGTAAAATTGAATTAGTCGTAGAAGAACTTACTCTCCTCAATAAATCTGATGTTCTTCCAGTTAACACCCATGACGACGGTAACGAATCTTCTGAAGAACTTCGTCTCAAATATCGTTTTCTTGATCTTCGTCGACCAACTATGCAAAATATCTTAAAAAGGCGTTCTGAATTTTATCGCTTTATTAGAAATTATATGTATGATCACGATTTTACTGAAGTTACTACACCAATTCTTGCTAACTCATCCCCAGAAGGTGCTCGCGATTTCTTAGTACCTTCTCGTCTCCACCCAGGTAAATTCTATGCTCTTCCTCAAGCCCCTCAACAATTCAAACAACTTCTTATGGTTGGCGGTCTCAATAAATATTTCCAAATCGCTCCTTGCTTCCGAGACGAAGACCCTCGTGCTGATAGATTATATGGTGATTTCTATCAATTAGACTGTGAAATTTCTTTTGCAGATGATGGTGAGATAGTTCGCCAAGAACTCGAACCATTATTTATTTCTCTTGCTACTCAGTTTAGCGATAAAAAACTCGTCTTAAAATCCGAACCAGCTAAAAAATACCTTATTAAAGGCTCTAAAATCCCAAGATTACCTTTTGATTTCGCCATGAACACTTATGGCGTTGACAAACCAGATCTTCGCTATGGTATGGAATTAGTCGACCTTACTAAAAGCTTTAAAAACACCGAGTTTAAAGTCTTCAAGACTGAATGTGTCAAAGCAATCTGTGTCAAAAATGGCGCCACTCTCACGCGCCGCGAAATTGACGATTTCACCGAAACCGCTCGCAAACTCGGTGCTGGTGGCCTTGCCTATATTCTTTACACTAAAGAAGGCGCTAAATCACCAATCATTAAATTCATGACCGAATCCGAAATCAAAGACGTCAAAAAACTCACTGGTGCTACTGAAGGAGATGCTGTCTTCTTTGGTGCCGATGAACGTTCCAAAGTTAATAAAGTTCTCGGTCAACTTCGTATCGAATTCGCCAACCATTTTGGTCTCAAAAATCCTAAAGAAGTTGCCTATACTTGGGTAGTTGATTTTCCATTTTACGAATGGGACGACAAAAACAATCGACTTGACTTTGGCCACAATCCATTCAGTATGCCAAAAGGTGGCCTCAAAGCTCTCGAGAATGCTAAAACTGACAAAGAAAAACTTGCTCTTCTTGCCGACCAATATGATATGGTTATGAACGGATATGAAGTTTGTTCTGGCGCAGTACGCAATTATAACCCTGAAATAATGTATAAAGTGTTCAATATACTTGGTTATAACAATGAATATGTTGAAGCAAGATTTGGCGGCATGCTAAATGCCTTCAAGTTCGGTGCACCTCCACACGCTGGTTGCGCTCCTGGTCTCGACCGTATCTTTATGGTTTTAGAAGAAGTTGAAAATATCCGCGATATTGTCGCCTTCCCAAAAAACGGAAACGGCGTAGATCTCATGATGAACTCACCATCTGAAGTAGACCAAATCCAGCTTGATGAAGCTCATCTTGCTGTTATTCCAGAAGAAGAATAAAAAACGAACCTAATTAAAAATACCATATTTCACATATGGTATTTTTAATATATTTTAGCTTATATTGCTAACTATCTCCTAGGAGCCAATTCTTTAACCATGGTAACTTCAAGATCACCATCACTACCTTCATCATTACCAAGACCACCCCACATGTAAAGAGTTGGATCAAAGTTAATGATTTCAGATGGGATAATCGAGTTTGCACCCGTAGCAGCACCATAGGTACGGTTGGCAATAAGAGTCTTAGCAATCACTGCACCATTAATAGTTAGCTGATTAGAGTTCTTAGCCTCACCGAGACGTGCCTTAATCTTAGTAGTGAGATCAGCAGCAGTTACATTACCATCAAAGTTGTTACAAGTGACTACTTTTTCATCAGCAATGACTAAAGCATCTACTCTATTCACATTACAATCTATCACTACATTCTTACCATAGATAATAAGTTTGGGTAATTCAGAGTACTTTTCGTATTCATCACTATATACTAAATCACCTTTAATATACACCGTGTTTCTAGAATGTACCATCTGAATAGTAGAGTTAGCAATAGCGATTGGAGCATCTGGAGTACCTACATTAATATCCCCATTATTATAATGGTAATAAGTACCATCAGACTGAGCCTTACTCCTATCGTTAAGAGACGCATTACTGCCACTAGATGCTACACCATCTCGTACGAAATTGGCAATTATATTATTCTTATCATTCTCTAAGTTAGAAGCTGTAGAACCAATTGCTGTAATAATGGCATTAATAGTCTCACCACCACATGGCGTGTTCGGAATCGTCAATGGACTCCTGGTACAAATACCACTGCCAGCACTTTGTTTCTTACCACCAGGACCTGGAACAGCTTGTCCAAAGAGTGTATCTCCATTATTACCAGCACCATTAGCTGGACGTGTATGTGGCCATAAATCGTTATTACCAAAGTTCTTTGAATAACCAGTAGTAGCACCACTAGCAAACCCAGTAACTCTAGCACTAGAAATTAAACCTAGTTCACCAAATGAACCGAATACGTAGTTAGACCCATCAGAAGTACCTATATTATAGTTGACATAACCCTGAAGATGAACTTTTTTGCTTACAGCTGTGTTAATTTGACCACGAGAGTAGACATTACCACCCCAAACCTGAACGCTAGGCTTCTTAGCAATAGTATAACACTTAGAGTCAGAAATGCGCCATTTATGATTACCCTCTTTGTCACTCCAGTTGGTGTCACTACCACTAGTAGATGGATAATTTGCTACTGCCACACAGACCTTTGAACCTGCTCTCATATCTTGAGCATAAAACTTCACAGTTTTTTCCTCAGTCGAACCATCCATATTACCACTTTCATTCAGTGTACCTGATTCCTTATCACCTTCCCATAAAACAGTCTTATATCCACATTTAGTCTGGTTGTTTGGTAAACCATAATAGCTACACAGATTATCACCCTTACCACCTCCCCAACTGCCAGTACCTGTTCGTTCAGGATTTGTATCAGAACTATCAGGATAATATACTATTAATTTATTAATTGCTTCGTCAACACGTGTTGCGTAATCTCTATTTTCATCATCTGGGTTAGTAGTGATAATATTTGTTTTTGGCAATACTTTCATTTCGTATGTAATGTTGAATTCTTCACCAGCAGGCACACTTACATCCTTAGTTTTAACACTACTACTAGTATTAAAGTTATATGGCACCAAAGCTGAAGCTATTCTACCTTGCTGTACGTTTGCTGCAGTAGCAATCATAGGATTTCCTAACTCACATTTCGCCGAATAATCCGTAGCTTCAGTTGATATATCCTCTTCATATGTTGTCGTCTCTGTTGTAGTAGTTACATCTTCCACATCTATCATAATAGGCTCACCTGTTTCCTCATCAAACAGCAAATTCCCCTCCTCATCCGTAGCCTGCTCCTGATGAGTAGATACATTCGTCACTTCATATTCATCAGTATTCGTAACAGTACCAGTGCTACCTTCATCGGCTTCATATTCAGTCAATTGACAAGCAAAAGACACTTGAGCTAACGTAGTTTTTGTTCCACTAGCAGCATTAGTGATTGCTCTTTCATCAATAGTTTTACCTACATCACTAGCCATCACACCACCTTGATTTCCACGATAGATATTCGCTGTTTGTTGTTTAGCTGTAGAACCAAGTGTTGGGCTAGAAGGGTATTTAGTTGGTACCCAACTAATTGCGCTTGCATTATCAAATTGCTGATTCCGCACTAATTGTACACTAAATGAATTGTTCCAATTACTCACATTACTGCCACAATTACTTCTATAGGAATTAAACAACGGACCTAATGTTGTTGTAGAACTACTATTCTTAAAGATCCCAGTTTTATTATCAGAATCGCATTGAATAGCTAAAGCGTCTGGCACTAAATAATAAGTGTATTGTAATACCGGATTATAAGTTGCACGATAACCAATCATATCACCAGGCTTTGCATAGACAAAACGCTGATATTTATCAAATTTACTAACACTACCATTTCTCGCTTTAATATTTATAAATGAACTATCACTAGAAGGTTTATTTGGATTACTAGGGTCATATTCTTCTTCTATATCAGGATCAGGATCTGACGGTTGAGCATCACCCATAGCTCTGACACAAACTTCAAGCGTCACATCGGTACCAGCAGTATCATGTAATCGCTGGAAAGTCAAGGATTCACAAACCTTCATGCCAGGATAAAGCGTTAAATAACCACTCTCTGAATCTCGAACTGTCTGTGCCCCAAGAGCACTATAATATTCATTATTCTTCAATGTCTCATTCTTAAGCTGATTGAATCCAGGTGCACCATTCGTTAAATTAGACACCCTCTTTATAGTGTAATGGCTCCCGCCCCAATTGCCATATCCACGATTTATTTTATGTTGAAAATAGATTTTACAACCAGTAGTTGCTGGACAATCCATATTTATTTCACCATTATCATCATCTGTTTTATAACTATCCCATCCAGTCAATTCTGCACCGGTATCGTCAAATACTTGGATGAGGCCTTTAAATGAAGGCATTCTTCGAAACCAAGCAACAACTGTCGTATCAACTGATATTTTTTTGGTAAGAGTCATTCCTGTTGAATTATCCTCCCATTTTTCAAACTTATACCCTTTTTCTTTAATCTCAGAAACCCTGTTTTCGACCCCTTTACGACTAACCGTATGATCCGTACCTTCTGGTTTAGTATCAGTGTCAAACGGCCCGTTCCCCAAACTATTGTTATTCTCTATATCCTTAGCAACTGCATCCAAATCCACATCGTGTATAGTATCAAGACAAAAATATCCTACACCCTTCTTAATATCATCTCCACTCATTCTACACGTGCCAGTTGTGTCGTTTTTACAAAGCCATCTTGCGGCAGCCTCATTAATCTTCCAACCTTCCATATTAGTATTATTTTTCACAGCAGCCTTAACAGTATCCTTATTATGTAATGGCACGCGAGAAGAATTAGTGTTATTGTAATGCTGCTTATATTTTCCACTCAAAGGAGTATTCCATGCTGAAGGACCCCAAAAAGTATTCACATTCTTTTTAGTACTATTTGGATATCCGTTCTTATTTCTACCATGCCAACCTTCCGCTACAAAAGCAACATAATAATCAAAACCTGAACTACCACTTCTCTTAGGACATGTTGTAGCTAGCTTATGATCATATTCGTGGCCATCCAAGATCATCGGAGTTGTACAACTTGTTGTATTTTTGTCCTGGTCAGCTTTTTTCTTACAATATTGAGGACCAAGCATAGCATTAGCCTTATATAATTTTTGTCCAGTATAAACATTGCTCTTTGTCTTAAAAATATGCCATGCATAACCACCAGTACTACCACCTTCACCATCCTTTGTACAAACAGTCGTAGAGTTAATATCACTTTGATAACAACCATCAACACTAGAAACAGCCGAACCACTAGAGCCAGTCCCAGCAAACACATTGGAAGTTTTAAAACCAAAGCAAACCATCCCCAATAATGATGCCACAATTACAGTTAATAATATTTTATTTTTATTCTTCATCATATTCCTCCTCTTCCTCATATTCAGATTCATCCGCTCCCTCCACATAAATATCCAAATCAGAACCTTCTGGTAATATTTCTATTTCATCCCTTTTCTTCATAAAATAATCATATCTTTCATCATTATCACATTCAATTGCCACCCCCATAGCTCTTTCATAATAAATTTGTCTATCCTCATCGGGTAATCTAGAAACTAATTCTTCATTACTAATAAGTTCAAGCGCCTTGTCACACTCATATTTTGCTAGATTATACGCTCTATCAATAGCCGTATCCACAAATAACTCATATTCTTCACTCTCCACAGCAGCATTCATCACATTATTATAAGCTTCATCTACGTTCTCATCTTCATTCTTGTCCATCTCGTAAAGACAAGCACGAATTTCTTCCCCGTCAACCTTGTCGTAGCATTCTTGACCAACACCTATTATCTGCCGCTTATTTTTATTATTATTAACAATTATGACGCCTACCACCAGCCCCACAATCGCCAAAATCAAAACTGCTAAAATCACAGCCAGACTTTTATTATTCCCAATTTTCTCTTTCATACACCCATTATAACATAAGCACAATAAAAATTGTCAAGAATTATTCAAAAAATCATCAAAAAATTGGCGAGGCCGGCTGGAATCGAACCAGCATTGTATCCTTAGAGGGGATATGTCCTATCCGTTGAACGACGGCCCCATGTTGCCAACACTATATATTATATCTTATTTTTCGGGTTTTCTCAACTTATAATAAATCGATGGCGCAAATCGTATCGGTGCCAAAACTTTCTGTGCTGTATCTTCCATTTTCACAAGATTTTTAGTACCAAATACTTTTTTCAAACCTTTATTTCTGAAATTTGATACCGATAATACTCTCTCACAATTAAAACCAGTTTTCTCAAAAATTTCTTCCACATATTTAGGATGGTAATTATAAAAACCATCTTTTGAAATATTTTTATAATTTGCCACTTTTTTATCAAACGGGTTAACTTTGCTTCGTCCAGTTACATATCGTGCCATTTTTGGTAAAGTTCGCTTGTTTGCTACTTCAATTACTGCTACGCCACCAGGCTTCAAAACACGATAAAGTTCTGCCATCGCTTTGTCTAATTCTTTCAAATGGTGTGTCACTCTCACCATCATTAATCCATCTAATTCTCCGTCCTTAAATGGTAACTTATAAATATCACCAGCTCGCGTTTCAATCTTATTGCCATATATTTCTTGAGCTTGCTTTAATTCAGATTTTGAATAATCAAATATTATTACTTTATGAGCACGTTTCAAATATTCAGTCGCCAACCGACCATACCCACCACCAATATCTGCAAATTTCTCCATCCTTTTTGGCAACAACTTACGAATAGCCATTCGGTCAGCTTGATCTTCATATTCGCGATCTACATCTTCCCAAAATTCTTTTTTATAATCATACCCATTATAGTCAGAAATAACTTTTTCACTCATACACCATATTATATCACATAATTAACATATCCAAAAACCAGACATTATAACACAATTGGTTACTAAATCACACGCGAAATTTCTTCCAAAGTAGTCTCACCTCGAAGCACAGCCAACACGCCTTTTTGTTCCAAGGTCAACATTCCATTTTCTTTTGCAGTCTTTTCAATTACATTCGTATTTACATCTGCCACATCACCACGAATAAATGCTTGTATATCCTCAGATACCACTAACTGTTCCATAATTACCGTTCTTCCATCATAACCAAACGGAAACTCTTCCGTCACAACAGGATCACAAAGTAACGGCGCATTCAAATCAAAATCACTTAAAATATCTGCCGGCACGCCCACAAGCGTTTCACGAATATATTTCGCTTCCGCTCCCGTCGCTGGTCTTTGCTTTTTTGTTCTTGCCAATCTACGCACTAATCTCTGCGCTATAATTAATCGAATCGAACTAGAAAAAATCGGGTTCACACCAATCAAATCAATCATCCTCGAAAAAGCTGCCGAAGTTGAATTAGCATGAAATGATGACAACACCAAATGCCCCGTAATCGAAGCCTGAATTGCTGTTTTTGCCGTATCGCCATCGCGAATCTCACCCACCATTACTACATCTGGGTCGAGACGTAATACCGAACGTAATCCATCCGCAAACGAACCTCCCGCATTAGTATCAATTGGAATTTGCGAAATACCCGTAATTCCATATTCAATCGGATCTTCCAAAGTAATAATCTTTCGATCAGTAGTATTCAAAGCATTTAACATTGAGTACAAAGTCGTTGATTTGCCAGAACCAGTCGGACCTACCATTAATACCAATCCACGCGGATGTGAAATTACTTCATTAATTTCACTACGCTCTTCTTCTGATAAACCCAAAAGATCCAAATTCAAAAGCGATTCATCAAAATTGAATAAACGCAGCACTGCATCTTGTCCGTACATCGTCGGAATCGTTTCAACACGGATATTAAGTAAGTGCGTCGCTCCATCACGTGTAATATCTTTCTGCATATGGCCAGATTGCGGTTTATTTGAAGCTGTCGATACATTAGCCCGTGACGATAACTCACCCATAAAAATCCGGTATCTATCTTTATCAATATTCGCTACTGGATGTAAAATCCCATCTACACGCATTCGAATACGAATCTCACCTCGCAAATTTTCAATATGAATATCCGAAGCACCCAACTTATCAGCTTGGTCAATCAGAAAATCAAAAACTTTTTCTGTCGACACAGTAGCAAGCGTTTGTGACACACTCGCAATAGTTTCCGAATCTCCCTCACCTGCAATTTTAATGTCATCATAATGTACTTCACGTGGAGGATCATATCGCAACATAAATACTTTATAAGCTGAATTCGAAATCAAGAAAAAATCTGTTCTTTCGCCTTCATCCGTATATTCTTGCTTCATTCTATCAATCAACGAACGTGGCGTCTGGCTCGTCACCATAAACTGATAATTGTCTTCGCCATTACCCTTTTGCAAAGGAATAATAAAATCTTGGTGCATTTGTTCCTTCTCTAACAAATCTGGCACCAAAGGTATTTCATTCTCAAATTCTCTCGTATCTAAATACGGCAAACCCAAAATACGCGCTCTGTCAGCCGTCGCCCGTTCCTCATTCTCGCGACGTTTTTGTTGCAGTTCTTCTTCATTCATAATAACTATTATACCATAAGCATCTTAGCCATGTTATAATAAAATTATGGTTATTTTTGAAATGCTCTCATGGTGGTATGCCCGAGGCTGGAATATTTTTATTAAAAAACTTCGCACCACTCTTTCTAACACTGTCGATTTCTTTTCTATGAATTCTCTCATTCGCACGCTTTTCAAACCATACCGCCAAATTTCCGCCGAAACTGCTGGCGCCAACTCATCTTTAGATCTCAGATTCCATATGTTTCTAGATCGACTTATCTCTCGTTTTATCGGATTTTTCTCACGTCTAATTTTACTTATTACCGGTTCAGTCATCATTTTAGTCGGCGGCATTTGTAGCCTAACACTTATCCTGCTCTGGCCCATCATACCACTTATACCAATTGCTGGTGTTATTCTAACCATCACAGGAGTTACTATATGAGTAGTGCTTTTAACTCCAAAAATCCCCGTGTTAGAAAAGCCCGTCAAAAACACAGCTACAACAATCCTTTTATGATTGTCTTAAATTTCATCCTTCTAATCACTTTGCTTGGTGGCGGTCTTGCCCTACTCTATATTCATAGCTCTTTTGCCTGGCTCTTAATCGGATTCTCTATTATTCCACTCATGATGCTCTTTTGGATTAAAAATGATCTCGCTGAAATCCCCATTGTAAGTTCAAACGATTTTACTGATTTAATTTCTGAAAATCTTTTACTTTTACTCAATGAAAAAATGACTCCAGCCAATTTAGTTGAAGTCCTTCCAAAAACTCCCGGTGGCGCCTTTATTATGGCTCGTTTCGGACTTACTATTCCATTCTTTGAACAAGTCCTTCCATTCTTACCAGCCTCTACTGAACCAATCTATAATTCCGCTAAAACTATTCGTGAAAAAACCAATTCCGCCGAAATTACCGGCTCAGTCCTTGTCGTTGCAGTTATCGAAAATCTCCCCAACTACGAACAACTATTAAATCAACTCAAATTAAATATTATCGACTTGTATCGTGGCATCAGCTGGTTTAATTACTTAAATGGCATTGTTAAAAATAGCAAGAAGCCTGTTCATTCTGGTGGTATTGCTCGTGATCTTGCCTTTGGCTATACTCCAACTTTACAACATTTTGCTATCAATCTTTCTGATCGCTATACCGGCGCTAATTACAAAATCCAACAAGCCGAAAATGCCGAAATCATCCAAAAAATCATTCACACTTTTTCACATGACGGCCGCCAAAACGTTGCTCTAATCGGTGCCTATGGTTCTGGTCGTTCCACGATTGTTAATTCTTTTGCTGAAACCTTAATGAACGCCGATTCTAAAATTCCTAATAATCTCAAATTCCGTCAAATCTATTCCCTTGATGCACCAAGTTTAATCTCTGCTGCAAGCAACCAAAGCGAACTTGAATACCTTATGATCAAAATTCTAAACGAAATCTACTCTGCGCAAAATATTATCCTCTGTCTTGATAATGCTCATTTGTTTTTTGAAGAAGGCCCTGGATCCGTAGACATTACCAATCTTCTCGTACCAATTATAGAAGCCGGTCGTATTCGTATGATTTTAATTATGGACCATCAAAAATTCCTCGAAATTTCCGCTAAAAACCCAGCACTTGCAAACTCTCTTAATAAAATCATGGTTAACCCTAGTAACGAAGAGGAAACTCTAAAAATCCTCATGGATCGAGTACCTTACTTTGAACATCAAAAAAATGTCGTCTATACTTACCGAGCCCTTACCGAAGCCTATCGCCTCAGCGAACAATATATCCATGATATTGAAATGCCAGGCAAAGCTAAATTACTCTTAGAATCCGCTGCCGCTCATGCCAATAATAGATTGGTTACTGCCGAATCAGTCCAAACTGCTGTCGAGAAATCTTACGGCGTCAAAGTTAAAGTCGCCGAAGATACTAAAGATCGCGAAAAACTTCTCAATTTAGAACAACTTATTCACGAGCGTATGGTAGATCAAGAAGAAGCCGTCTCTGCTGTATCCAACGCTTTACGTCGAGCTGCCGCTGGCGTCAAAAATCAAAATCGCCCCATTGGCACTTTCCTCTTCCTCGGTCCTACTGGTGTTGGTAAAACCGAGTTAGCCAAAACTCTTTCCGAAGTTTATTTTAATGGTGAAACTAACATTATTCGTCTAGACATGAATGAATTTGTCTCAGCTTCAGATGTTTCACGACTAATCAAAGAAGGCGCTTCTGATGCTCTTAGTCTTACTGCTCAAGTTATGAAACAACCATTTTCAGTCATATTACTCGACGAAATTGAAAAAGCCCACCCTTCTGTACTTACTACTCTACTCCAAGTCCTAGACGAAGGTATTCTCCGTGATGAAAAAAATCGCGAAGTCAGTTTCCGCGATTCCATCATTATTGCCACATCAAATGCCGGTGCTAACACTATCCGCGAAAAAATCTCCGCCGGAGAAAGCATCACTGAACTTAAGGAAGAAATTATTAATGATTTAATTTCGAACGGTGAATTCAAACCCGAATTTCTTAACCGTTTCGATGAAATCTGCCTATTTAAACCTCTCTCTAAAGAAGATTTAATTCAAGTCCTTGATCTCATTATCGCTTCTACCAACAAAACTCTTGCTAATCAAAAAATTTCCGTCTCGCTCACTCCCGAAGCAAAGCAAATTCTCATCGATAAAGGCTACGATCCCAAAATGGGTGCCCGTCCTATGCGTCGCATCGTCCAAAAAACCGTCGAAAATATCGTTGCTTCCGCCATTCTTTCCGGCGCTGCCGAAGCTGGCTCAACTCTTACCATTACGCCATCCGAAATTAACATAACTTAAGCCTCAAAAATCATACTACAACATTTTCAAAACACACTCCGGCTTTTAACAGGGTAACTAAAAATCATACTAGTATGTTTCCAAAATATAATGGTATAATTATTTAAAAGGAGGTCATTTGCACTATGAAAAAATGTTTTGATGCAGAAAAATATTTAAAAATCCAGAAGAAGAAAATTAAACAACGCATCAAAATGTTTGATAAACTCTATATCGAATTCGGTGGTAAGTTAATTGACGACCAACATGCCGCACGTACTCTCCCCGGGTTTCTCCCAGATCTTAAAATCAAACTCCTTCAAGAATTCAAAGATGACGCCGAAATCATTCTATGCATCAATGCTGATGCTATTGAAAAATCCAAAATTCGCGCCGACCATATGATTTCTTACGAAACTGAAGTCCTTCGCTTAATTGAATTCCTACGTTCTAAAAGACTCTATGTTAGTTCAGTAGTTATCACTCTTTTCGAAGGCCAAAAAAAGGCCGAAGATTTTGCTAAACGTCTCAAAGATTACAACGTTAAAACTTATTTCCATACTTTTACCAAAGGCTACCCTACTGATGTAGATACTATCGTTTCTGAAGAGGGTTACGGGGCTAATCCTTACATAGAAACTACCAAACCATTAGTTATAGTTTCCGCCCCAGGTCCCTGTTCCGGCAAACTTGCTACTTCTCTTTCTCAGCTTTATCACGAATCAAAACGTGGCGTCAATGCCGGCTACGCCAAATTTGAAACCTTCCCTGTCTGGTCTTTGCCGCTTAAACATCCCGTTAATATTGCCTATGAAGCTGCTACTGCCGATCTCGCTGATAAAAATATGATTGATTACTTCCACCTCGAAAAATATGGCGTCCCTGCCGTCAACTATAATCGCGACCTTGAAACCTTCCCCGTCTTAAAAGAAATTTTGACCCGTATTACTGGCAAAGTTATTTATTATTCTCCTACTGACATGGGGGTCAATGTTATCGGCGACTGCATCACTGATGATAGAGCCATCCAAAACGCCGCCAAAGATGAAATTATTCGACGGTTTTATCGTGCCGAAGTTGACCTCAAAAAAGGCCTTGTTCCCCCAGAAGTTCCAGAACGTATCAAACTATTAATGAATGAACTGAATATCTCCGAAAAAGACCGCCTCGTCGCCGGTATGGCCGAAGAAAAACGTCAAAAATCCGGTAATCTTCCCAGTGCCTGTCTTAAAGTTGGTAAAAAATATATCGCTGGCCGCAAAACTGGTTATCTTTCGCCAATTTCTGCCGCATTTCTTAATACTTTAAAAGTTATGAACCGCATCCCTGATGAAATCGACCTCATCTCTCCTACTATTTTAGAACCAATCTTAGAAATCAAAAATAAGACTTCCAATTTTAAAGAAAGTTATCTCAAACTCGGCGAAGTGTTAATCGCACTTTCAATCTGCTCCACTACCAATCCTATCGTTCAAAAAGCTTTAGAAAGCCTCGAAAAACTTCAAGGTGCCGAACTCCATTCTACTCATATGATTTCTGACGACGAAATGATTATTTTATCAAACCTTGGCATTAACGCTACCTGCGGCACCGAAATCGACATCAACTAAAAAATATGATATAATCAAACGCGGAAAGGTGGCCGAGTGGTTGAAGGCACTGGTCTTGAAAACCAGAGATGGAAACATCCGCAGGTTCGAATCCTGTCCTTTCCGCCAAACTAGTAAATCCAAAGCTTGCTTTGGATTTAGTAGTTTGAAGGAATACGCAAAGGATAGTTAATCCTGTCCTTTCCGCCAAAAATATGTTATAATATCCCTATGGCAAGAAAAATTAAACTGCGACCTATTTCCAAGCAAAATCGCAATAATAATCACAAACACAGCGACAAGCGCAAACATCCGCGCCTCAAAAACGGTCGCTAAAAAATAAGTCCTCAACGGACTTATTTTTTTATTTAAATTATTATTCAGTTGGTAGTTTTAATAAAGCACTATTTATTAAACTTTGTGCCGTAGTAGTTCCAGTTTCCTCGCCAAGCGCTCTATTCATTTTAACTTTTTTCTGCGCTGAACCCACAACTTTAGCTACATTTGGTATATATTGTGTTCCATCTACGCCTGAATTTGTAATAATCATCGTCATAAAACTATACAAATCTGCCTTAGAGAACATATAAACTACATCATATCCTTCAATACCTTTTGCATCTATATATAAATAATCCGTCCCGTCAATAGTTGTCTTACCATTAGTAGCGCTAGTAGCACCACCTTCTTGTGACATATAAGCAGATAAAGAATCAAAGTTAGATTCAACCGATGCATAAGTTGCATCTTTAAAATAACTAATCCCTGCAACATAATCATCACTGTCTGACACCTCTAATGTTTCTTCTCCATCGTCATACTCATCTGAAAAATCATACTCGTACCCTTCTGGAATTACAAATTCATAACCAGCATATTCCACCTTCGTACCAGAGGATACCACATCTACTACACCACTATCACCACTATTATCTGCAACTTGACCATCATCAGATTTTTTACCACCGCTAGTTAAACCTATTACAACCCCTACAATTCCTACAATTAGACAAATCACACTTCCAGCAATTATGCCAATCATCTTACCATCTAATTTCTTTTTCTCTGACTGAGTTTCTGCCACAACTGGTGCAGTTCCAGCTGCTATATTATTCATTGGCGTACTCTCCACTACTGGAGCTGTACTAGCTGCTGGCTCAGAATTAGTTGTTGCATTTTGTGTAGTAGGCTCAAATGACACTGGCACACTTTCGGAACCAGAATCCCCACTCAATACTGCCCCACAATTCGTACAGAAGGCCGCACCATCCTGTACTGTTTGTCCACATTTTTCACATTGCCTCATTTTTTCTCCTTTCTTTAATTGTCAATATGAATTAAATTTAATCTGTGTGTATCCCCCTGCGTATCGTGTACAATAAATTCAGCATAAAAATCATACAAATTATTAAATATATCTTCATACATATTTCCAAAATCAAAATCCAATCCTACTAATTTAATCTTATAACTATCACCTTCATCTAAACTCGCGCTAATTCCATATAATTCGATGCCACCATCTTCATTTCTATAACTTTCCATATTATAATCTAATTCACCAGCGTCATTGAAAAGCCTATATGAACCTACTGTAAACTCAATTATCTTTATTTTTTCCGGATCGAAACTCATTTTACTAGCTAAGTCTGTTTCAGATTGTACTCTAATATCTCTTACTTGTCCCTCAGTATCACCTTTTGGCAATCTAACATACATATCATATTGCTTCGGTGCATAGCCAATTAATCCTCCATCATCATACCAAAGTACTCCATAAGTTACATAATCTGCATAACTTTCCGTTCTTTCTTTTTCCGCCATTACCGTCCAACCATAAGTTTTACCTTCTGGCCCATCCGCTTCAATCACAAATTGTAGATTTAATGATGTTGTTCTTAACTTATTGTCCGCCAACTCCACTTCTGAGCTCCGATATACTGGCATAAATCTATTTTCACCCAGTTTTCTATAAATAATTATTTCCCCGCTCTGATAATTATCTTTTAATTCATCCGGTAACTCAATTTCAATTGCACCATCAGATTCTTCCACATTCAAATCTTTGTACAAGCCACGAGAAACCATTCTATCGCCAGTTACAAAGTTTTTGTATTTCATCAAGAAATCATAATATTTTTCTGAAAATGCTACATCTTTATAAGCTACCAACATTCTCTCAGCCTCGGCTTTGTTAAAATTCAAGAAATAAACCGAAAGACCATTTGTACTTTCCATATTACTTTGGTTATATACTATAACATCATCAAAATTCGTTTTTATCTTCTCCACTCTGTCACCGTAATTATCTTTCAAACTTCCACAAAGATCCATTAAATCTACCAAATCATATGATTCACTATCTCTACCAGTATAACCATACACTTTATCACGTGTCATCAATTGTGAATAACTTGAAAATGTCTGCGCGTTAATTCCTTCTTTTACATCAGAGAACAAATCATCTGTCGCATTCGCCAAATTATCGATTTTTCTTAAATTTACCATCGAAAGTGATAGATCTACGTCATATGAGTAGTCGTCATTATAGAATGAAATGTATTTGTCAATTATACTTTTGCCCAATTCTTCCGTACTTTCAACATGATTTTCTTCACTTAAGTCATTCAAAAACGAATAATTCCATCCATCCCCCGGTTCAACTTCTTCTGAAGCAATCATATAATCGCCATAACGGCTCAATGTCATAGCCACTTCTACACTTCCCATTAGACAAGCGTCAAAACCAATCAAATCAAATTTTTTACCACTTAGTGATAATTTTGTTTCAGATAAAGCTTTTGCCAATGCCGTTACTTTCATCGGACTACTCATCACCGAATTTTCGTCTAACCCATAACCATAAATTGGCCCACCACCATGATCCCATAATATTAAATCATACATATCAGCTGGATAATTTTCATATGCAAAATCTACAAAATCCACAATATTACCAGGCTCGGTCATTGTCTTCTTTGGATAAGTTTGCACTTTATTAAGCTGACCATCTACTACTTCAAAAATCGCATTTTCTTCTTCACTAATTTCGTCTAATGCCCATTTTTTTGTACCACCAGTATATACAAGCACTTTTGTATGTTCATGATCAAAATTCGCATCTTTCATTTCAGTAATGTCTAAACTCGCAGCCGCTCCCTCAGATTCCAAATCCGAACCCACCATGTATACCATAATTGTTCTATCATGCCCTTTTATATTTAAAACAATAACTAAAACTATAGCTACTATCATCAATATCGCCGCAGCTATTCCAGCTCCTAACCATATTTTTTTCTTGGACTTTTTTGGTTGATCTAGTGGCACTACAGTTTGCGCCATTGATTGCATAGTGGGTTGTGATTGTGCTATAGGTTGAATTCCATTATTCACCACATTCGCAGACGGTGTTATATTTGTAGATTGAACATCAGTTTTAGTTCCACAACTAGCACAAAAAGTCTGCCCTATTTGTAGAGGCCGCCCACAATGCATACAAAACTTAGGCTGACTTTCCATCTACTTTTTATTATAACATAAGTTTAATAATTATTCAGCATTTGTATATACATTTGTCACATCATCAAGATCATCCACTGCAGTAAGCAATTTTTCTAATTTCTCCGCAGTTTCACCTTCTACTGACACATAAGACGAAGGTACGTATTGCTGCTCTGCCGAATTAACCGTAAACCCAGCATCAATCAAAGCCTGCCTAACTTTCATTAAATCCGAAGCGCTCGTAATGATCTCAGTATTATCATCTTCTTCCGAAACATCTTCTGCTCCAGCATCAAGCGCTGCCATCATCACTTCATCACCTTTTTCCGCAATTTCAATCACACCTTTACGCGCAAATTGAAACATTACCGAACCACTATCTGCCATTCGCCCACCATTCTTATCTAAAGTATGGCGCACTTCCGGTAGGGTACGATTTTTATTATCAGTCGCTACTTCAATTACAATACCCACCCCACCTGGTCCATAAGCTTCATAAACCTCTTCAATCAAAGTTGCTGCTGATTTATCTGTTGCTCGTGCAATCGCTCGTTCAATATTCGCTTTTGGCATATTAGCATGACGAGCTTTTTCTAACACCATTGCAAGACTTGGGTTCATCGCAGGATCTGCACCCGCTCGCGCTGCAATCGCAATTTGATTCCCAATTTTCGTGAAAAGTGCCCCTCTTTTAGCATCAACTACTGCTTTTTGCCTCTTAGTAGTTGCCCATTTACTATGTCCAGACATTCTAACTCCAAAAATTAAAATTAATATCTACCTTATCTTTATTTTACCATCTTTAACCCCAAAAGTAAAATGAGCGCCGAAACGCTCATTAAAATTATTCTAATTTTTATTACTTTGGTGGTTCTTGCATAGCGCTAAGATCAACCGGTTGTTCAATTTTTACTTCATTATCTCTCGAAACCGTAGGTGCCATCTCATCAGACTGCAATGGTGGCATCTTCTCACGTTCCGCTTTAACTTTTTCTTCCGCTAATCGTGCTTTAACATTTTTTTCTATCACATCTTCGCTCAAACCCATACCAAAATTAACACTACTTTGCGAATTATTACCATCACTACCTTTGTTTTCTAACAGTGCTTCTACTTTATCTTTTTTATCAAACCACGCCAAAATTAATGCAGCAACGCTACAAACTACAAAACAAGAGCTCATCACCCCAAGCATAGTTAAAGCTTTTGTTATAGATGTCGCCATTGCAGAAAAATCCATAAATAATAGCACTATCGTAATCGCCCAAAAACCAATGCCACATACTGTCGAAACCATTTTCAATAAAGAAATAGAGCTACCATCATCTTTTATTAGACCCACTAAACCTACAGCAATCGCCGCAACAGCTGTCGCTAAAGTTGCTATCATCAATCTACCCAATACCGTAATGTTAATAGTAAAAAGACTTGATTCCACAAGAGGTATCAAACCCCAAATCATTAGAAGTTGTAATAATAAACTTATTGCCCCACTAATCAATCCAACCAATGCTAATGTATGCACAAATCTACTTCCTTTTTCTAAACATCTCAAACCAAGAATCCCCCCCAATAATGCCCCTCCAAATGACCAAAACATCAACTGAAATTTAGCAGAAATTGGCGTCGAACTATCCAAAACACTACTACTAGAATCACTAATTAACGACATAATCAACCAAAAAAACGCGAGAATTACCACAATTATAGTCAAAACTCTTATTATGGTTGATTTAAGATTATTATCTGAAGTTTTTATACTATTTATACTACTCATGTCTTCTATTATACCATAAGCTTTTTTTCAAATATCCAAAAACAACCGGAATCAAAAATATCAAATACATTCCAAATACCCACCATTGATAAGGCTCAATTTCCACCAAAAATTGTTTTAAAGTAGCAAAAAAATTCACCACCGTAATATGAAATTCCAAAACTTTTGTTGTCGCATACCCACTTACCAATTCCACGCCAGGGATTCCCATCACTACACCAGTTAGAAATGTTAATCCCATTGCTAAAGGTAAAGTAGGAAGAATTAATAAATTTGCTACTACTGAAATTAAAGAAACTGTTCCAAAATAATACAATGTAATCGGCAGTGTCATTAAAGTCGCACTTACAGTCACAAGTACTGTTGATGCTAAAAATTTCGGTGACTTTTCTCCATAAAAAAATTTAGTTAATTTAGGTCCTAATATCATAATTCCCGTATATGATGTAAATGATAATAACCATCCCAAATTAATTACAAACATCGGATTTATTATCAAAGTAAATGCCATTACAATTGAAATTAATCGCCAAGGCGCAATTTTACGTCCAAAATACCACACAATAAGTGACAAGATTGCCATCAATCCAGCTCTCAAAATCGACGGTGTCCATCCTATCATCGCCATAAAAAATACTATAAATAAAGTTGAAAACATTAGCCCCGCAAATCGCGACAACCTACCAAAAATTTTCCTCGCAATCTCCACCAAAATCGACAAATGCGCTCCCGAAGCTACTACAATATGTGTTAACCCTACTATTCGCAAATTCTCATTCAAATCATCCGACAAGCCCGACTTCATTCCCAAAAGATATGACAAACCCAAACTCACTTTCGGCTCTTCTATCATTTTTCGAATTCTCTCTGCAAACCAATTTCTTATTCCAAGTATCAAATCGCCCGGTCTTGGTCGTTGAATCACTCCCACTTTTGGTTTATACATATACCCTGCATAGATTCCAAATCCTTCCGTTAATTTACCAGATAATGTTATTTCATCCGCTCGCTGAATTTCTTTATTAAATCTCAGCGATACGTAAATACTTCCTCTCGTTTCTATTTTTTCATTCCCAAATTTCAAATTTGTGACTTTTAGACTCGTGCCTTTCTCGTCTGAATTCGGATCTCCATCCACCGTGCCAGTTATTGTCACTATTTGTCCCCAAAACTGTCGAATATAAGCTTCTCCATGAAGTTCCAATGCCACTCTTACAAAAATCAAAATCATCCCCGCCACCAGCGCTATTCCTAAAAAAGCAAATCTCGGACAAAAATATATAAACAACAATAATAAAGCTACCAGTATCAAATAAAACGGCGATGTAAAATAATTAATATGAAAAACTAGTGCCAACACCGTGCCTATTATTACCCCTACACATAAAGCTACTACAAAATACGACTGGTGAATATTACTCCACATTTTTATTAACATACTAAGCCTCTATCACACCCATATTTCATTTACAACCCCCGCCTACCCAAATAATCAAAATATGTTATAATTTCACCGAGCACCTGTAGTTCAACGGATAGAACACTGGTTTCCGGAACCAGCAATGTCGGTTCGATTCCGGTCGGGTGTACCACTTCAAAAAAGATAAACCCTTTCCAGGGCTCTTTTTCGTCTATTTTATTTTATAAATCAATTTTTCTATCAACAAAATATTTTTTCGGTTCGTCGTTATTATATTCCAAAAATTCTATAGTATCTAAATCGCTAAACGAACGAACACCATCGAATTTATAATTAAGAAAGGCGTCAACACCAATTATTTCTTCATTATTTATATAACACACAAACTCATCGTAGTCAGTGGAGTTAGCTTTGTCTAATTGAGTTTCTATCTCATACACATTGTCATCGATTTTTATTAATGAGTACATTAATCCATTTTTACATTCCTCGACAAAAGCCTTTTTATCAATTGTATACGGCTCATATTTATTTTTTCCACTTCTTACATCATCAGCATGTTTTTGCATTTTAACATTTCTAACAAAACCAATTACAAAAAGAATTATTAATAACAATCCAAACAAAAATAAATATAATAAAAATTCTAAATTAAGAACAAAATAAAAAATTACACTTAAAATAGTTACAACAAAAATAATAATAAACTGAACGCTAATAAAACTTTCTTTAAATTTTTCTTTTACATTATCTGTCATTTTTATCTATCCTAAAGAAAGTATATCATAATCCCAACAAAATTATAATCTTTGAAATTTATAAGCTCACCTCAACAGATAAGGCATTTTATGGTATAATATAACAAATCATTGTGCACCGGTAGCTCAGTGGATTAGAGCACTTGTCTTCGGAACAAGGGGTCGTGGGTTCGAATCCCTCCCGGTGTACCATTTTTTTATCACTTCAAACTTTTAACAAATTCCATAAATAAAGGGTGAACGTTAAGTGGTCGCGACTTGAACTCCGGATGAGCCTGAGTTGCCACGAAAAACTTACGATTTGGAGCTTCAATAAATTCAACCAGTGTACCATCTGGTGAAGTCCCTGATACTTTGATCCCACCTTTTTCCATTTCTGGCAAAAATTTTTGATTTACTTCATAGCGGTGACGATGGCGCTCGATGACCTCATATCGCTCATCATCCATTTTCCCCCAATCATATGTTTCATAAATTTTTTTAGTTTTGGACTTATTATCTAATATCGCTATATAATCGCCTAGCCGCATAGTACCACCAGTAGATTCTTTACCTTTTTGATCCTCCATAATATAAATGACGTTATTACCATCTTTTTCCTTAGCGCCAAATTCTTCCGAATTAGCATTTTTAACACCACCTTTTCTAGCAGCAGCAATACAAGCTACCTGCATACCAAGACAAAGTCCCAAATAAGGAACATCGTTATTTAGAGCGTACTCGGCAGCCTTAATCTTTCCCTCAGTTCCTCTCACACCAAAACCGCCCGGTACTACTAAACCATCACATTCTTTAAGCGTTTTTGTTACATTGTCACCAAGTTCCTCGGCTTTAATCCATTTTAAATTAAGATTAACATTATTCCAAGCAGCAGCGGCCTTCAAAGCTTCAGTCACACAAATGTAAGTATCGTCATTACCTACATATTTCGCAACTAAACCAACCGTTACGGTTTTCGGATGGTGATAATCACATCGCTTTGAAAATTCTTTCCATCCAGACATATCTGGCTCTTTTTCATCGTCAACAAATTCATTTAAGATTTTTAGAACTCCAGATTTTAATACATTTAAAGGTACATCATAAACACTATTTATATCTGGTAAATTTAGTACAGCTTCACCCGGAATACCAGAAAAAGCTGCAATTTTTTCACAAATAGCCCGTTCGCAAGGTTTTTCAGTTCTAACACATACAATATCTGGTATAATACCAAAACCTCTAAGATCCCTTAAAGCATTTTGTGCCGGTTTAGTTTTTAGCTCATTTGAAGTATGAATAAATGGTACATAAACAACTGAAACATATAAACAATTCCTGCGTCCGACCTTATTGGCAAATAGCCTGATCGCTTCAATAAAAGGTAAACCTTCATAGTCACCAACAGTACCACCAATTTCAACGATATGGATATCGCTCTCGGCTGAAGCTTTTTCAATTTTCTCGCAAACTAAATTAGTAAAATGTGGGACAAGTTGCACAGTTTTACCATTAAAACCACCGGATCTCTCTCTTTCAATTAACTCCTTATAAATTGAGCCTGAAAGTGTAATAGAATATTTGCTAGTTTCAAAATCTAAAAATCTTTCATAATGACCAAGGTCTAAATCCGTCTCAACACCATCGTGAGTCACGTAACATTCTCCATGTTCAACTGGGTTTAAAAGTCCTGCATCCACATTCAAGTATGGGTCACATTTCTGCATAGTGACTTTATAACCTTTAGCTTTTAAAATTGAGCCGATCGAAGCAGCCGTAATACCTTTTCCAACACCAGAGAGAACTCCACCTGTAACGAAAATATATTTACATTTTCTATGCTTCATAATACGGAACCTCCTATTGGACATTTAACACTTAGTGCACAATTATTTTTTAATTATAACATAGCAAAATCTAAGTATTTACATATTTACACCAAATTTCCCTTAATACAATTGCGTCTCTTTCATTGGAAATATCATAATAATCAAATAAACTTTGTCTTATTTTTTTATTTTTGGTATCACTTCTATCAACGGTCGGTATAAATCTTCTTCCGGTGCAATTTTAAAATCATCCATCGAGGCCTTATCTGAAAATGAAATTCCTTCATACCCTCTAAGTATTACAATTGGTGTACTCTCATCACTTTCTCCCATTAATAAAACTGCCATCGAAGTCAATGGGTCAATTAAATCAACCTTCGTCACATGCATCAATCTACCGAATAAATCCGATTCGCCTCTAATATCGCGCAAAGGCTCAATCCCAGAAAGTCCGATCGTAATCCCAGTTACTCCCCAACGCAGTGGCGTCGTATGTGAATCGGTTGACACCACTCCTAGTCTCTGCACCCCATGTTTCTTCATCAAATACTTACGAATCTCTCGACAACTTTTATCTGGATTTTTCGGCCACATCACAAAATATCCGTCCGCATTTGACTCATCAATCCCCGCTGCTGGAATCAATATATTTTGTGTAACCGACAAATTAACATGAAAATTCCCTGTCGTATTCATAAACGGCAAATAACGCTCTGCTTCTTGTCGAATCAACTCCTCTTTTTCAATCGCGTCCGTTCTTACTGTCCGCCCTTCCGCAATTCCCATAATTTTCGAAGTAATAAAAACAATGTCCCCATCTTGGATATCCAAGCTATCGATAATATCAGTGATATCGTCCTTTGGTGGATGCACAATCCTAGTTTTTATCGGAATAAACTCTAACCCCATGTCCGCATTATAGCACAAATCTATCTTTTAACTATTTTTAGTAATTCATTGATTGCTAATGTCTTAGTTGAAAAGTGTAAATCATCTTTCCCATTAAAGAAATCATATTCACCATTATCCTTGTTTTTCTGAATATATAATTCTGTCAACTCAATATCTTCTCCATCATCAGCAACATCAATCTCACCATAAAAATGATATACGAAATAAGTCATTATTGTTGCATTATCTATCTCTGGAATATTTTCATAAGGATTAGCTATTTCTTCTTCCTCCTCTACCTCATCATCCCATTCTGATTCATCTTCATTCATTATATTTTCCACCAATTCTTCAAGATTAACTTCATCACTTGTTGCTTCATCACCATTATTCTCCTCTTCCTCTATCTCAGCCATTTCATCCATTTTAATACCACAAGTAATAAAATCATCCTCACTTTCTTCAGTTGAAATTATATAACTACCCTCATCATACATTACGCTAGCTTTTGGATCCAACTCTTTAACCTTATTAGTTAATTCTTCATAGGTCATCTCGTCATCTAATTGTTCATATAAAGTCATCATGACAGTCTTATCTATACTTATATTCGTTTCCTTATTATTGCTAATAATCAAAAACACTACCAAGAACACTAAAATTACAACAGCTGCAGCAATAGCCGAAAAAATAAATATTTTCTTCTTACTTTTTTGATGCTCTATTTTTTCAGCAGAATCTTGTATCACTTCTTGTCTGAACATTTGGTCATATTCATTATTATCCTCTTCCATTTTCCTCCTCTCTATTTTGTTCCACCCATATACCTATAAACAACAGCATGCTGGTGATATAACGGTACACTCGTAAAACTAGTCACTTTTGGCCAGAAGGCACCACCACTACATGTAGTAGCAGAATTAGTAGTGCCAACATTAGCATGTGCTACTACAGTTTTCCCTTTACTATTTTTTACAAAAATCATCACGTGACCAGAATTACCCAATTTACCATTATATTCATATACAATATCTCCCGGCTGCACATTCTTTACCGATACAGTTTTCCATGTCCCAGGATGTTTTTTATTAACTTTCTTTACATATTTAGGAATATTAGATGTATAAGGTGGAAATTTATTTCCAGTATCGTCTGTAATGACCGTTCTCACTACAGTTGCTACATAAGCACTACACGCTTTACCAATATCTCTACATCTACCCGCACCACCATTACCTTTAGTACCACTCACACCTGTGGCTAAAACTGCCTGTTGATATTCATTTAAATTCTTTGCTTTTTTCAAATTTACATCACGATTATTCTTTGCATGCGCAAACTTTTTTGCAACTTTTGAAAGTTCTGCTCTAATTTCTGCATTAGTTTTCTTACTCGATACACTAGAGCTAGAGCTCGAACTACTAGAGCTAGAATCAGAACTAGAGCTAGAATCAGAACTAGAGCTAGAATCAGAACTTGAATTACCTGAACCAGAGCTTGAACTCGAACTCGAACTATTCGAATCAGAATCTGAGCTAGAGCTTGAACTACTAGAACCAGAATTATTAAGAGCTTGTTGAGTAGAATTTTCTGGCAACAACCACTCAAGAGCAGCAAACATTACAGCATATACAGCCAGACCTATCACTATTTCATAGATTCTTCTTTTAGCTTTAATAGTTTGTTGTTCATTACCTTTAGCAGTGAGATAAGTAATACCAGAAATACTAATACCGATCACAGCAAGTATACCTACACCAATCGAAAGAATTTCAATCACCAGTTTTAGTATATATACTATTTCATCGCCTCCTTCTTCGGAACAGCTCAATAACGACGTTTCAACCCCACCACATTCTTCAGCAAAAACCGGCACAGCCCAAAATACCCCAATCAACATTAATATAATTACAAACCATCTAACTTTTTTTATAGACAACCAACTCATCTTCTAATCCCTTCTCTTCCAATTACAATTTCATTTTAGCATATACAAAATACTTTTAATACACCATTTCATGAATTAAGTCTTCTACTTTAACAATAATTAAAATGATATAATTTACTTATGCATAAATTAAACAGAAAGACTATATTCATTGTCTTTTCAGTTATATTAAGTTTTATTATTACTTATCCCGCCTTCGCCACCGACGGTATCATAGAAACGAGTCTCTGGGGTCCTATCCAAGACGACGGCAATGGCTGTGGTGTGTATATGATACTAAATCTCATACTAGACATTCTTACATATGGTGTAGGTATAGCAGCTATTATTGGTATTAGCATTTCTGGTATTACTTATCTCACTGCTAAAGGTAATGAACAACAAACTATTAAAGCTAAAAGAAGAATC
>JAGCST010000003.1 GCA_017964025.1 Candidatus Saccharimonadota bacterium | reverse complement strand
GGTAATTCTTCTACATCCACTTTTCCCATATATTTCCTGATTAATTCTCACAAATTTCTTTTTATCAAAATCAACTTCAAAAATTACTAGTTTCCCACTATCTGATAAAACTACCACATTATTATATGAAGGAAGAGGAATAGAAGGCTGTGATAATGGGAATAATTTCAAAGATTTGGTTGAATCAGGTTGTCGAATCTCTGCACGTGTCAATGTAACTGCTATAGAAGCTGGAGCTAAATATAATATTGCAATGCAACAATCTGGTTGGGATACGGTCGCTCCAGTTGGCGCGTATTCAGACAAAGCAATGGAAGGTGGTACTGATGATGTTATTACTGTAGTTCAACAGTCTGATGTAATTGCCGCACAAAATCAAATCAAGTCTTCGAAGGAAGAAGAGAATAAAGAAAAGCTCTTCGAAAAAATTAAAATTGAAAGTTGTGATAAATACTATATTATTGAATCAAGCTTCGAACAGTCGATTTCTGATGATGTAATTACTCCTACGGTAGATGAAAAAGTAGGTGAGGGTGTCCAACCATCACTTGAAGTTAAAACTACTTCCACGGTTTATGTGATTGATAAAATAAAACTGGAAGAATATGTTGATAATAAGGCTAAACTTGGGGATGATCAAAAAACCTATAAAATTGAAAATATTTATATTGAAAATATGTCACATATTGCTGTTGGAGTTACTACTAAATTGAAAGCTCAATACTTTGTTGGTCCAAAAGTAACCAAAGAAGAATTGATTGAAAAAATTAAGGGTAAAGGTCTTGGTGATGCTAATCGTGAAATTTCAGATATTAAGGGCGTGTCGGATGTGAAAATCGATAAATCTTACCCATGGGTAATGGTGGTTCCAACCAATTCTGGTAAAATTAAAATTAGTTTTGAAGTTAAAGACCAAGACGGAAATAATATAGAACAAAACGACGATCAAAAAAATACTGAAGAAGAAGACAGTGAAGAGAAAAAAGAAGAATCTGACGATAAAAAAGAATAGTAATCAATAGTTTAAAAATGCGAGGAGAAAAATGCGAGTTTTAGGCTTAGATGTGGGCGAAAAACGCATTGGCGTAGCCAAGGCGGATTCGAATACGCGAATTGCGGTACCAGTTAAGTTTTTAAACGTAGATGGTTCAGAGTGGCAAGAAATTGCTCGTTTGGCACGTTTAAATAGTACTAATTTCTTCGTATTGGGGTTGCCACGTAGCAATGAAGGAAATGAAACTGCACAGTCTGTTTACGTCAGAAATTTCGCTAAAACATTGGGTGAAAAAATTCCCGAGGCACGCATCAAGTTTCAAGATGAATCATTTACTTCTGTCGAAGCAGAAGAACGATTGAGGATGCGTAAAAGATCCTACGAAAAAGGTGAAATTGATGCCGAAGCCGCTGCTATTATTTTACAAGATTTCTTGGAAAATTTTACCATTGGTGATATGGTGCAAGAAACCATTCCAAAAAATGGTAGTAAAGCTACCACAGGGACGACTGACACAGTTAAAGTGGCAGTAAATGAGGCACGTGATAATGTAACAAATTTAACTAAAAAGGAAGCTGATAAAGTGAAATTAAACACAAAAAAAGCTAAGTCTAAAATAAAAACTTTAATGAATTTTGTGGTTTTACCAGTTTTTATATTAATCATACTTGGTGGTGTAGGTGGATTTTTCTGGGCAAAATCTATGTTAGAACCTGTGGATACGAAATGTGCAGAAACTTCTTCGTGTGAGGAAGTGGAATTTGTTGTGAGCGAAGGAGAATCTAAATCGATTATTGCTAGTAATTTAGAGCAAGCTAATTTAATTAAAAATTCTCTGGTTTTTAAGGCTTATGTGCAAGTTTTTCGATCAGATGTAAATTTCAAAAGCGGGATTTATTTGTTTAACAAAGGTATGTCAGCGGATGAAATTATTGATGGGCTCGCAAATGGCGTAAACGATGAGAATACATTTACTTTTACGATTTTACCGGGGGAAACGATTTTTGACGTTAAGAAAAAATTATTAGCTTTGAATTACTTAGAAGAAGATATCGATGCAGCTTTAATAGCAAATTATGATTTTGATTTCTTAAATGGACGTCCAAGTGGAGCTACTATTGAAGGCTTTTTATATGGAGAAACTCACGAATTCTTTAAAGATGCAACCGTAAAAGATATTCTACAAAAGTATTTGGAAGGTATGAACGAAGTAATTACCCAAAACGATTTAAAGGCAAAATACGAAGCGAGGGGATTATCTCTATTTGAAGGAGTAACACTAGCCTCCGTGGTACAAAAAGAGGCTTCTTCTTCTGAACAGCCTACGGTGGCACAGGTATTTTTGTCTCGCCTTTCGCTTGGAATACCACTTGGAAGCGACGTAACGGTATCTTATGCACTTGATGTAGTAGATCCTGACAGACAAACATATAGTGATAATCAGGCGGCTTTAACGATTGACTCTTGCTATAATACGAGATTACATGGAGGATTACCTTGTGGGCCAATCTCTAATCCTGGACTTTCGGCACTACTTGCAGTAGCTGAGCCAACAGATACTTCTTATCTATATTTCTTGACAGGAGACGATGGTTTGATGTATTATAGTTATACAGAGTCTGAGCATAACCAAAATATTTACAGCCATTGCCAAAGGCTCTGTAATGCATCATTATGACAAGAAAAAGAAAGAAATTTTTAGATAAGTTTGGTAAGTTTTTACCTTATATTTTGACGGGTGGAATTGTACTTACCGTAGTTTTTGTTGGCTCGATTGATAAGCAAAATAGAGAAATAAACCTTAGTTTAGATACCTTTGTAGATAGTGAATATGGTGTATCTGTTGATCAGATGTCAGAATTATATGTAGTAGCAGATGTATCAAACGCTTTGAGATTAGCTAGCGCCTCTGATGTGGCTTCAAATTATGTTGCAGCCACTTCAATTTATAATTCTGGTATGACGTCGTCGGGTAAGTTAGAAAAACCTAGTATCACTAATGTGAATGCCTCACGTGGGGTGATTGAGTATGAAGTTCAGGAAGGTGAGAATATCGATATAATAGCTGCTAGATATGATGCTTCGGCTGATCAAATTCGTTGGTCTAACGGATTAAAAACTGTAGATGTAGCAGCTGGTACTATAATTAAAATCCCCAGCACGCCTGGTATAGTTTATACTGTAAAATCTGGTGATACTATCGATTCTATCGTAAGTAAATACGGTTCCAATGCTGAAGAAATTATTGCCTTAAATGACTTGGAAATTTCTGGTATTTCTGAAGGCATGAATATCGTGATTAAAGATGGTTCATTGCCTGAAACTGAACGCCCAGAGTATGTAGCACCAGTTAGAAGACCTACCTATACAAACACTAATTATACCTATACTTATCTAGGTAATGCTTCTTCTAGAACTAACCTTGTTTGTAATAGAAGCCTCGGTGCAGGCCAGTGTACTACGTGGGGTTGGTTGAAGCGACCAGATCTTGGTTTTATTAAGGCTAACGCTAACAGGTGGGATGATGTGGCTAGATCGGCTGGGCTTCTAGTAAATCATACCCCGGCAGCAGGCGCAATCTTCCAGACAGATTCTGGTTGGTATGGACACGTTGGATATGTGGAGTCTGTAAATGGTGATGGTTCGATCAATGTCTCCGAGCGAAATTACGCTGGTTGTTATGGTGTATTGTTCTCAACTATCCCAGCTAGTGAAGTAGGAAGATTTAATTATATTCATTAAATATTAATTTTACCAGTCTTCGACAAGGGTAAATTCTTTGCCAGCAATACTGATAATGGAATCAGGTTTGGCGCCTTGAGTAGTAAGTTCAGCGCGAATACCCATCTTTTTCATGATGTCGCGAAGACGGTTAACAGAAGCGTAGTTATTTAAATCAGTACGGCGAGCAAATTTTTCGATTTTTTCACCAGTAACTACAAATTTATCGTCCTTCTTTTCGACTTTCCAGGTGTCTTTTAGGGCATCTTTGCTTAAGGAAATGGTCGGAACGTCGTTTAAATGAATCTTCCTCGACCCGCTTCGCTCGCGCCCGTCGTTACGGGGCTCGCTCGCTGTATCGCTCCCGTTGTCGCGGACGGTCTCGAAAGATTCATCCTGCACAAACTTCGTCTTGGCTTGCTCTATGCTTACATCGTAAACTTGCTTTAATTCTCTAAGTACTTCTGTGAGACCTTGGTGAGCTTGGGCGGAAATGGGGAAAATTTGAGCATTGGGGTTCTTAGCGAGGATGGAAGACATTTGCATCTTGATAATATCTTCGTCAACGCCTTCGCATTTAGTTAATGCGACGATTTCGGGACGATCTTTTAAGTCGGAATATTTATCAAGTTCGTTCCTAATAATCTGATAAGCTTCGCCAGCATCGTCGTTGTAGATATCGACTAAATGTAATAATACTGCGGTGCGATCGACGTGACGAAGAAAATCGTGACCTAGGCCTTTACCCTCAGAAGCGCCCTCAATAAGGCCTGGAATATCAGCAATTAGAAGGTCTTTTTCGTCAATCGTAGCAACACCGAGGTTTGGTGTAATGGTAGTAAAAGGATAGTCAGCAATTTCGGGTTTAGCATTAGAGACTACAGATAAAAAGGTAGATTTGCCAGCGTTAGGTAATCCGACCAAACCAACGTCAGCCATGGATTTAAGCTCTAATTCGGCCTCAAATTCTTCACCCGGTTCGCCAACTTCGGCAATAATTGGAGTTTGACGGGTGCTCGATTTGAAATGAGCGTTACCAAAGCCACCATCCCCACCTTTAGCAATTATAGCCTCTTGGCCATCTTCTACTAAATCAGCTAAAAAGATTCTTTCTTGGTTGACTTTATAAACACAAGTGCCGATAGGGACTTCGATTATAAGATCTTTACCAGAGCGGCCGGCAGAGCGTTGTCCGGAACCGTTCTTACCATTTTCAGCTTCGAGAATCGGAGTAAAACGAAAATCTATTAATGTATTTGTATCTTTATCGGCACGGAAAATAATGTCGCCGCCTTTACCACCATCGCCACCATCTGGACCACCTTTAGGAATGTAAATTTCATGGCGAAAAGAGACGGCACCATTGCCGCCTTTACCGGCTTTTAGACTGACTCTAGCTTTGTCTACAAACATAACTTTATTATATCATATTTCTATAATGAATTAAAGCATAATATTGACTTTTCATAAAATTTGTGCTATAATATACGTATTACACTTCCTCTTGTGGAAGTGAGTATTTTTACAGAGTAGTATAAAAGGAGGGGGGTTAAATGAGTAGTATCACAAATGGTAGAGGAGGTAACCATTCTCGACCTGGATGGAAAATTCCTAATATAAAACACGCCAATCCAACATGGCAATTTCATGAGTGGGTTTTACTTTTCTTAAAGGAAGATGGATACGATAATATGGCTTTGGCTGCACGAGATTTTTATAAAATCTGGGATGATCCGTCAATTAATGAAATGGAAATCCGAGGTAGACTTTTTCTCACCGGTGAACTATATGGATGCCATGGGCATCATAACGGAGACATACCTAAAAAACGGCCATCACATGTCGTTTTGGTAAAAAGATTGTCCCATCGTGAGCCTGGTTCTGGTTCAATTAATCGCATTAATCGTCTAGATAGAGACGAAATGTGTTTATACACTGATGATGGTGAATTATATTTCTTTGTCAAAAATGATTTGCACCCTTGCACAGCGGAGTTTTTCAGTTATTTAAAATATGATGAACCTCTAAACCATTATGTTCCTACAGAATACTGCGCTGAAGACGTTATGTGAAATCCCTGGCTATTAGCCAGGGCTTTTCTGTGGAAAAGTCATTTTTTGCAATTTTGTCAAATTTTATGGTCAAAATCGCTTGACAGCCCAACGCTTATGCTTTATTATAAATATAAGCTGGTACGCTTCACAGGGGTTCCACTGACAAGTGGAGTGTGGAGACTCATTAAAACAAACAGCGGATTAAAACAAAACAATGTGCCCCAAGGGTGGGCGCGTAACAGCGGGGAACCGGTCGTAAGGCCGGTTTTCTTTGTGGTATAATAGAGGTATGATTAAATTTACAATTATTACGCTGTTTCGGGAGGCAATTGAACCGTATCTCAAAACTTCAATGATGTGGAAAGCCACTGAAAAAGGATTGGCGGAATTTGATTTTGTAGATTTAAGAGAATTTGGATTAGGGCCACACAAGTCTGTGGATGATACGCCTTACGGTGGTGGTGATGGTATGTTACTGAGATGTGAGCCAGTTTTTGAAGCGATTGAATCAGTAAAAGCTAAAGATTCTATGGCAAAGGTGATTTTACCGACTCCAGTAGGTAAAATTTGGGACCAAAAAATGGCACGAGAAATGGTAGAGAATATGACTTTTAACGATACGGTTCATTATATTATTTTGTGTCCGCATTATGAAGGTTATGACGAAAGGATTCTTAGCATTGTGGATTATAAAATTTCCTTAGGTAAATACGTATTAACAGGTGGGGAATTGCCAGCTCTAATTATAATTGACTCTGTAGTGCGATTAATCCCTGGGGTGTTAGGTGGAGAAAAATCAGCCGAGATTGAGTCTTTTTCTGAGGGAAATAATTTAGAATACCCACAATATACGCGAGCGGAAGATTTTCGAGGGATGAAAGTACCAGAGGTATTGTTGTCTGGAAATCACGGTGAAATTGCTAAATGGCGCAAAGATCATAGTGGTATAATAGAGTAAATAATAAAGGAGGCAAAATGTTAGGAGATGATAAAAACAAATCTGGGATAGTTGATCATAATGATATTCATAGAAATTTGTCAAAGGATCCAGATACAATTCATAAGGATATTCATGATCATGATAAGATTCATGAGGCCATGCATTTAGGTAGTGACAATATTAGCAATCCTCTAAATCATCAATAGTTATGGATTTTTTCGCATCGGTTGAAAAATTGAAGGGGGTGGGGCCGAAGACGGCGGAAATATTAAAAAAATACGGTATTCGTACCGTGCGGGATTTTTTTTATAATTTGCCAAGAAATTATGAAAATTATGAGGCACCGACTTCTATAGAGGAAATACATCCTGGTAAAGTTGTGATTAGAGGAAAGATTGATTCTTTATCAACTAGACGGGCAAGACGTCGAAATTTGTCGGTGACGGAAGGAATTATTAGGGATGAAACTGGAGCAATAAAAGTAGTCTGGTTTAACCAGAGATATCGAATAAAACAATTTTCACCAGATAAAGAGTATTTTTTTACAGGGAATTATGAGTTTCGAAACGGACGTTACAGCTTAGTTTCACCATCAGTAGCGGAAGTAGCCGATGTTGATCCTGAAACCGGTCTTAGCCCTATTTATGTAGCTCATGGCGCTTTAAAGTCACGCGATTTTAGACGTTTGGTGAAAAATTCTCGTGATATTTTTAATTCTATCCCTGATTTGTTACCTTCGGTAGCTCCGGGAACGCGCAAAAAAGCACTGTTTAATGCTCATTTTCCAGATTCTCTAAAATCGGTGGCTGTGGCTCGCGATTATTTAGCCTACGAAGAACTATTTGAATTAATTTTGGCGGCTAGGCTTAATCGTCGTGAAAATGAAAAATTAAAAGCTGTCGCTATACCTTTTAATTTAGCAAAAATACGAGAGTTTGTAGCTAAACTCCCATTTAATTTAACTGGAGCCCAAAGAAAAGCAGCGTGGGAGATTTTTCAAGATATGGAACGTGAAATACCGATGAACCGGCTTTTGCAAGGGGACGTCGGTTCGGGAAAGACGATGGTGGCAGCGCTGGCCGCTTATGGCGTTACTTTATCTGGACACCAAGTGGCACTATTAGCGCCAACGGCGATTTTAGCTTCACAGCATTATGAAGGGTTGAAGCGGCTTCTGGAGCCATTAGGGGTAAAAATAGCTATATTAACTGGTGCGACTAAAAATAAAGCTGAGTTGAAACGACAAATTTCTGATGGTGAAATTGATTTCGTAATCGGTACACATGCATTACTAACAGATGATACCGAATTTAAAGATTTGGCTTTAGTAATAATCGATGAACAACACCGTTTCGGAGTAGAACAGAGACAAAAATTAGCTTTAAAATCCCCTCAGGGATTGGCGCCACATCTTTTGGCAATGACTGCTACCCCAATTCCACGTTCTTTGCAATTGACGGTATTTGGTGATCTAGAAGTATCGATATTAAATGAACTACCAAAGGGACGTCGGCCGATTACTACTTCTATACTTACAGAGGTAGAAATACAAGAACGTTTGTATCCAGAGATTAATAAAACTTTTAAATCTGGACAGCAAATATATTGGATTTGCAAAGCAATTGATAGCGATTCGCGCGCAGAAACTACCTCTGTAAAATCACGTTTAGCTAAATTGAAGCGTGATTTTCCTAAAATGAATATTAATTTTTTACATGGGCGAATGAAACCGGCGGAAAATGATAACATAATGGAAAAATTTGCGGCTGGTAAAATCGATCTTTTGGTGTCTACTACGGTAGTGGAGGTGGGAGTAGACGTGCCTAATGCCTCACTAATGATTATCGAGAATGCCGAAGCTTATGGTTTAGCGCAATTACATCAATTGAGAGGTCGTGTGGGACGAGGAACAGTAGCTTCATTTTGTTATTTGTTAACTTCTGGAGATATACCACCGTCGAGACGTTTAAGAGAGCTTGAGAAATCGTCGGACGGTTTTCATCTAGCGGAAGTAGATCTAAAATTACGTGGTCCTGGTGAAATTTATGGAGCCTTACAACACGGCGCTTTGGACCTTCGAATTGCCTCATTATCGGATGTAAAATTGATTGCCAAAGCCCAGAAGGATGCAGTTGATTTCTTGAAAAATCCTGAAAATATGTTAAAATATAAAGAGTTGATGACAGGTATTTCGAAATATCAACAAATTACCACCTTAAATTAAATTGGAATTTTGTATGAATGAAGTAAAAGTCATATCTGGAAAATATCGGGGGCAGGTGCTTTCTACCCCTGGAAATAAAACTCATCCGATGGGCGCACGAGAAAAATTAGCACTATTCAATATGATAGCGGATTTTTTACCGGGAGCTTTGGTTCTGGATGCTTTTGCCGGATCGGGAGCCTTGGGAATTGAAGCAATTTCTAGAGGGGCAGAGCAAGTGATGTTTATTGAAAAAAGTCAAAAAGCCTGTCAAATTATCCGTCAAAATTTACAAAAATTAGCTATTGATGCAAAAATTTTCACTGGTGATGTTGTGAATTTTACAACATCTATAAAATTTGATGTAATTTTGGCGGACCCACCATATGATGATTTTGATTTATCGAAAATAGAGCAGTTGGGACAATTTTTAAAGCAAGGCGGCATATTAGTCTTGTCTCATCCGCAAAATACCGCAGAATTATCCAAATTAGAGCTATTAAAAACGCGTAAATATGCTAATGCCACAATTTCTATTTATGTCAAGAGATAAATACCAATTGATATTAGCTGATTTTATGATATAAAAATACTTGCGTTTTTCAATAAAGTGTGATATAATTAAAGAATAAGGAGTTTTTTATATGTATTATCAGGGAGATGTAGAAAAGAAGGAACGTCGTAAAATCATCGCGGTTTCGACAATTACCGTTATCATCATTTTGATTTTGGTGGTAGCTATTATCGTAGTTGCGACTAAAAAGAGTTCCAGAGTTAGCTCTAATAACAATACGGCTACACAAACTTCTCAAACTACAGTTGATTCCAATGCTAATTCCAATGGGAAGACTAGCTCTGACAACAAAACTAATACGGACGAAAAATCTAAATCGGACGAAAACAAGCAATCTAATAGTAACTCAAACACTGTAGGAACTTTATCAACCGATTCTAGCAAAACTGAAAGCAGTAAAACCGAAAGTAAGACAGAAAGCAAAACGGAGACAACCACTTCACCAATGCCAACTACTGGCCCAGAAGATGTAATACCAATTGCATTGATTCTTGGTATGTTGACGATGTATCTTTCTTCAGCGGTTTTAGCTAAAAGAGAAGCTTAATTAAGTTAAAAAGCGAGGCCTCACCTCGCTTTTTGGTGGTTTTATGATATAATTGAATAAGTCTATCTTAGATGCTGTGCCCGGATGGTGGAATTGGTAGACACGTATGCCTTAGGAGCATATGCCTTTCGGTGTGCAGGTTCAAATCCTGTTCCGGGCACCAGATTCAGACTTTTTTCAAAATCTTCGCGCGAACGCGCGTTTTTTTATTCCCATGCTTTTGCAAGATACGTATTGCTGCTATGTTCTATAATTGCAAGTCGGACAACATCCCTGTCAGCATATTGCATAGCAGACATTTCATCGGGATCGGTTTGAGCTTTTTCGGTTGCAAGTTTAATGGCTTTAGTAAAGTATTCTTCTATCATGATGATTTGTTTTTTAGCCTCTTCGAGTTCTTCTGGAGACATCCATTTAGTTTCTTCTTCATCCATATGTTCTAGCATATAACGAATGTTAGACGCTTGTTCATAACATTCCAGCAAGGTACACCATTTCGCCCTTCTTTCGGCGCTCTGAAATCTTTGACGTCTTGCTTGATATTCCTGTTCGCCATATTTTTGCCTAAATTGTTCGTCTGGCATACCACTCGCGAGTACACTTGCAATATCTGGGGAATATCCGACGATAAATCGTGGCATAATTGGAATTCTACCTTTTTCATGTACCGGATTCCAAATATCATCTTTATCTTCAAAATATTTGGCAGAGGCAAAGCCGGGAATTTTGAGTCCATTTCTGAATTTAAGCGGTAATGGTCGTGTTTTTAAAACTTCTTCGCCGTCATGATTCTTTGTTACGTAGCTCTCGCCAAACTCAGAGACACCTTCTGGAGCAGATTTTTTTTTGCCGTAGACATGTTTCCATCTAAATTTTCGGGCCATTTTGTCTGAGTCTGTGTTATAGGTTAAATCTACTGCAAAAGGTAAAGTTTCATGGTTGGTAATTGGATTGTTAATCATGCAGATTACATCAATGTGATTAAATGCATCATCAATCTCGGCGGTTGGAAAAGTTTTTAGGGCAAAAAAATCATCATCGTCACCATATAAATCAAATTCACCAAACCAATCGCCTCTTTCTAACATATCGGTAAAAGTTTTTTCGAGAAGTTTAGCATCGGAGCGTTCTTGGCCTTTTTTGTATTCTGGTGTATATTTAAAAGCCTCTAGTTGTTTTTTATCACTTGAAATTTCTTCTTTTGGATAGACATAGCCAAATTCTGTAGGATCAGGCATCATTGCATTTAATATTCTTTCTAAACGTTTGTAGTCAGAAGTATTAGGATTATTAAATTTTGACATAAATCACCTCCGAAAATTATTACTTATAATTATAACATGAAAAAGCTCGCCAATATGGCGAGCTATGAGGATTCTTATGGTTTTGTCTACTCAGAGAATAACTCTTCGCCGATCCATGTTAAAGCGCTAGCAATGCGCTGATCCTCGTAGTTATGATTTAGAGAAGCAATTTTCGCCTCAATGATACCTTTCTCAAAGAGGTGCTCGTCGGTCACAATGAACATAGTGCCATGAGACTTAGCATCCACGATATCATTTAACTGATACCAAGTCTCGGTGGAAAAAACGTCCTTATATTTTACTGCTGGATAACGAATTTCCACGTTGATTGGACGATCTGTGACAGGAGCTTCATTGAGCGAAAAATTCAGATATTTATGAGTCTTGTTCCAGTCATGGACAAAACCGTTGAGCGTCTGATTCATAAAACCACCCCCTTCTATGATTCTTCTCTGTAAAAGTACGTTCTTCTCGAATATTTTTTATTATAGCACAAAATATATAGTTTGTCAATATATGGGGTATATTTTCTGGTATTTTTAGGTTTTTTCTGATTTTAGTTGTATAATATGGTTATGGAAAAGAAAATTAAAGAATACGAGAAATTCATCGAAAAAGCTACTAGAGAAAAATTAAGTGAAAAAGAAAAAGCTAATCTAGCTAAATACCATTCTGAAATGATGGAAAGCTTCCAACACGAAAGAATAATCCATTTAATTGTAATGTTGTTTTTTACTTTGATTTCGGTAATTTTCTTGTTTATTGCGGCATGGACGACCGTATCGTATAAATTACATTACGAAATGTTGCCACTTTACGTCTTAACCATTCTACTGATTATTTTGACTGGGTTTTATGTTAAACATTATTATTTTTTGGAAAATCATATTCAGGGTTTATATAAATACACTGCTAAATTAAACGATATTAAAGAATAGTATTATGTTAGATGAAAAGAAAAAATTAAGCGAGATGGAAAAAATCGCGCATATTTGTGGTGAAGCAATGATTCGACGCCATACGGACGATTTGATAGTCAACGAAAAATCTTCTAATCGAGATTTAGTAACACAGGTAGATTTACAAAACCAAAATAGAATTGTTCAATATTTATCAGAGCAATTTCCTGAAGTAGGATTTTACTCGGAAGAAACGGCCGGGGATATCCTCCCAGATAATGAATATGTATTTGTAATTGACCCAATTGATGGTACTACTAATTTTACTAAAGAAATGCATTTTAGTTGTGTATCTATTGCTTGTTTTAAAAACCGAAAACCATTTATTGGCGTAGTTTATGATCCTTACCATGATGAAATGTTTAAGGCAGTATTGAACGGTGGAGCATTTTTAAATGGTGTACCAATTCATGTATCGGATAAACCGTTAGAAAAATCATTAGTAGCATTTGGAACAGCACCATATTTTCCGGAAGTGTTTGATAATACAATGCTGAAATTAAAACAAATTTTCGCTAAATGTTCGGATGTACGGCGAATGGGTGCGGCAGCGCTAGATTTATGCTATTTGGCAGCAGGTAGATTTAGTTTATTCTTTGAGGAACGAATTTCATTGTGGGATTTTGCGGCTGGAGCATTAATCGTAGCTGAAGCTGGTGGTGAAGTTTGTCAGCTAAACGGAAAACCATTAACTTTTGGTGCAGAAAAAACGTCAATTATTGCTGGTAAAAGTGATATCATTCGTGAAAGTGGCCTTTTAGATTAAAACTTATTCGATTTTATTTTAGTGATATAATTAATTTAAATTATATAAAAGGAGGTCTTGTGGAGTTTGTAAGACTAAAATATGCAAATAACAAATTAATCAATTCCGACATTAAAGAACATCGTGAGGTGATAGAAGAATATGTCGAAAAGAAAGGTTATGAATACGTCGGTTTTATACCAGTACTATTTGGACCAAGTGGAAAAACATTGGAAATCGATTTGATTTTCAAAAAACCAGCTGAAGATAAAACTGAACCCGCCAAAAAATAGTTTTTTTATGCTATAATCATAAGCAACATGGGGAAAATTGCGAAGTACTTAAATCAATTGACAGTAGGAAATGTTTTTGATACTCCAGAAATATTAGAAGAATATTCTACGGATCGTTCGGTTTTAAAAATTAAACCGAAATTTGTAGCTTTTCCAGAATCGACTGATGATATACGTAAATTGATGCGGTTTTTTAATCAGTTGGCTGTAAAAGATATAAAGGTCGCAGTGACCGCACGAGGTTCTGGTATGGATAAAGGTGGGGCTGACCTTACTAATGGTGTAGTGATTTCTACTGAAAAATTAAACCGATTGCTGGAAATTGATAGCCGTGAGCGCTTAGTACGTGTACAGTCTGGTATTACTCTACGTGAATTAAATACTGCATTATCAGTGTCTGGTTTGCAAATTCCGATTGATGGACATGACGAAGAAACTATTGGCGGATTGATTTCGAAAAATACTAAAGGTGATTGTGCTGGTAAATATGGCGGCATTTATGCTTATGTTGAAAGAATAGAGGTGGTTTTGGCGAATGGTGAATGTTTGCAAACTGAAAGATTTAAAAAATACGCTCTGGCTAAACGCGCAGCCGAAAAATCTTTTGAAGGAGAGATCTATCGAAAGATTTCTAAATTATTGAAAGAAAATAAGGAATTAATTGAAAAAATCGGTAAAGACCACAAAGATATGGCTGGGTATCCGATGATTGCGAAAGCTCCTAAACGTGAAACTCTAGATCTGATGCCTCTATTCTTTGGTGCTGAAGGAACGTTGGGTATCATTTCGGAAGTAATTTTACGAGCAATACCACTAAAGAAACGACCTGAACGAGTAGTCGCAACATTTAAAGAAATCGATCAAGCGATTCAATACGCTGAGGCCATTGAGCCTTTAAAACCACGTAAAATGAATTTATTTGACCTTAGAATTATTATGGAAGCGCGCGAGGCTGGTAAAAATTTGGATGGTGTAATCCGCAAGCTTGAAGATGGTTTTGTAGTATTCGCGAATTTCGATGAGCGACCGAATATTAATTTGAAGAAAATTATGAATATGCGTAGTAAATTTCCGCGCAGTTCTAAGTTTATTTTTGAATCTGTTAATGATAGGCCAACGTTAAATGAATTTGAAAATTCTTTAACTAATTATTTGGCTCATGTAAAAAATGGTGAACGTGTACCGATTTTGACGGATTTTTATCTGCCGCGACAAAATATTAAGAATTTTTTGGAAGATTTGCAAGTTTTAGAAAAGAAATTAGACTTAGAACTAGAACTCTTCGGTTCACTTAGCTCTTCGATTTATAGTTTGAGACCAAAGTTTAAACTTGATGATAAAGAATTTAATAAAAAAGCTACGATGTTTTTACGTGCGGGAGCTTTTATTATCAATCGTCAGGGTGGAGAATTGGCGGGTGGCGCACCAGAAGGTAGATTAAAAGCGGTAGTAACTAATGCGAATATGTTAGAACCGGAAAAGATTTTCTATGGAAAAATAAAAGAAATTTTTGACCGAAATGAGATTTTGAATCCTGATATTAAATTGGGCGCCCATTCAAAATTCACTCGAACGCATTTTCGGACTGACAATCTCTCAAAAATTATGGTATAATATATTAAATTTATAGGAGTTATTATGAAGACAAAGTTGAAGAAACTTTCTGATTCTAAGGTTGAATTAACGGTGACCTTAGATAGTAAGGATTTAAAGCCAGCCAAAGAGAAGGCACTTGAAAAACTAGCTAAAGAATTAAAAGTTGAAGGATTTCGTAAAGGCAAAGTACCAGCTGAAATTGCTAAGAAATTTATTCCAGAGAATGATTTAAATGCGGAAACTATAGATTTTGCAGTGCGCACAACTGTGATTGAAGCTTTTAAGGAAGTCTCCAAGTCGCCTTTGGTATTGCCTAATGTAACTGTTACCAAAATGGTACCTGATGAAATGATTGAATATACCGCAATTGCCGATATCGTGCCAGAAGTTAAGTTAGGTGATTATAAAAAACTAGGTGTTAAGAAACCAGAAGCTAAGGTTACTGAAAAGGAAATTAAAGAAATTTTGGATAATATTGCCACTTCTTATGCTGATAAAAAAGCAGTTAAAAAAGCTGCTGCGCTAGGTGATGAGGTTTTAATTGATTTTGTGGGTAAAAAAGATGGCGAAGCGTTTAAAGGTGGTTCAGCTAAAGATTATAAATTAACACTTGGTTCTAATACTTTTATTCCTGGTTTTGAAGACGGAATAGTCGGACATGAACCTGGCGATAAATTCGATCTTAAGCTGACTTTTCCAAAAGATTATGGCGTAAAAGATTTAGCTGGCGCTAAAACTGTATTTGAAGTCTTGGTAAAACAAGTAAACGAAATTAAAAAAGTACCAATAGATGATGAATTAGCCAAAAAATGTGGACCATTTAAAAATTTGAGCGAATTGAAAGCTGATATTAAGAAAAATTTGGAAGCACAAAATGCTCATAAACTTGAAGAGAAATTCAAAGATGACTTAGTAAATGCTTTGGTAAAAAAATCTAAAGTATCGGCACCAGAAATTTTAATTAACGATCAAATGCGTATGATTCGCGATGATATGACTAGAAACGCTGCAGCTCAAGGATTAAGTTTTGAAGAATTCTTAGATGCCAACCATGAAACTTTGGAAAACTGGGAGAAGGAAGCACGTAAAATCGCTGAGACCCGTGTAAAAGCATCTTTGGTTTTGCAAACGCTTGCTGTAGAGCAAAAGATTGCCATATCGGATGAATTAGTCGCAGCGAAAATTGCCGAGCTTAAAGATGTTTATAAAAAATCGCCAGATGCCTTGAAATCATTGAAAGATCCAAATGTCAAAATGGATATTAAAAACCGAATGATTATTGAAGCGACTTTAGATTATTTAGTAAAAGCCAACGGTTGAGATTTTTAAAAATAGCTCTGGTCAGGCTGGTGGTTTTATATTGGACTCTAATAGTCGTATTAGTTAATTAAATATAGATTATGGACGTGGAATCCGCCCGGTAATTTCTCTCATACATGATATTGTTATTCTCGGAGGCTCTGGAATAGCTACCGATCCATGGATTGTTGAATAAAGATATTGTAGACATTTTAGTAGAAGCATGATATAATAGGAATATGAGTTTCAGCTTGTTTATGATTGCTGTAAAATAAACAAGCACCATATAATAATAAGTTAAAGAGGAATTTTTAATGCCAACTATTAATCAGTTGATTCGTAAGCCTAGAAAAAAGGCTGCGAAAAAATCAAAGTCTCCGGCTCTTGGTTCCATTGTGAATACTTTGAAGACCAAGAAGTATGATAGAGCAGCTCCACTCAAGCGTGGTGTTTGTATTAAAGTTACTACCAAAACTCCAAAGAAACCTAACTCAGCTATGCGTAAGGTTGCACGTGTGCGTCTTACTAATGGTCAGGAAGTTTGGGCTTATATTGGTGGTGAAGGACATAATTTACAGGAACACGCTGTGGTTTTAGTACGCGGTGGTCGTGTGCCGGATCTTCCTGGTGTGCGTTATCATGTCGTACGTGGAACGCTTGATCTCCAAGGCGTGCAAGGTCGCAAACAAGGTCGCTCTAAATATGGCGCCAAAAAGGAGGATAAGTAATTATGCCACGTAAAACTACTAAATCATTAGTGCGAAAAGTTAATCCAGATCGCAAATATCAATCCATTTTGGTGCAACGTTTAATCAACAAATCCATGCTGAACGGTAAGCGCCAAGTAGCTGAACGAGCAGTTTATTCTGCAATTGAAGGTGCTGCTAAAAAATTAAAATCAGAGAACCCAGTAGAAGTATTAGAGAAAGCCATTGCTAATGTTTCGCCAGATTTTGAAGTAAAATCTCGCCGTGTTGGTGGTGCTAATTACCAGATTCCTTTCCCGATTTCTGGACATCGTCAACTACATTTTGCATTTTCATGGTTAGTACAAGCTGCACGTGCTCGTAAAGGTATGCCTTATACTAAGCGCCTAGAAGCCGAAATCGTAGATGCTTACAACGAAACTGGTGCTGCTTTCAAAAAGAAAGAAGATTGTCACCGTATGGCAGAAGCCAACCGCGCATTTGCACATTTTGCGCGCTAAAAATCGTCTACAATTTTTAATCTACTTATGCTATAATTGGCATAAGTAGATTTTTTAGGAGGCAAAAATGATCAAAGTAGCAATTAACGGTTTTGGTAGAATTGGCCGTAATGCGTTAAAAATATTATTAGAACGACATGACGTACAAGTTGTGGGTATTAACGATATCACGGATGCTAAAACTTTAGCACACCTTTTGAAACACGATTCTTCTTATGGCGTTTATGACAAAAAAGTTTACTCAACCGAAAATGCTATCGTAGTAAATACTCGCGAAATTCCAGTTTTCGCCGAAAAGGATCCAGCTGCTTTGCCATGGGGTAAATTAGGTGTCGATGTGGTAATTGAATCTACTGGTTTCTTTACTAATCCGGAAGACGCACGTGCACATATCAAAGCTGGTGCTAAAAAAGTTGTAATTTCTGCCCCAGCTAAGGGCGAAGGCGCAAAGACTGTAGTACTTGGTGTAAATGAAGATGTAGTAGAAGAAAGTGATGAAATTCTTTCGAATGCTTCATGTACAACAAACTGTATCGCTCCAATTATGAAAGTTTTGGAAAATGAATTTGGTATTGAAAAAGCTATGATGACGACAGTGCATTCCTATACTGGTTCACAGAGAATTCTTGATGCACCAGCTAAGGATTTACGCGAAGCTCGTAGCGCGGCAGAAAATATAGTCCCTACAACAACTGGGGCATCTAAGGCTGCTGCATTAACCATTCCAAGTTTACAAGGCAAATTTAACGGGCTTTCAGTACGCGTTCCTACTCCAGTGGTTTCTCTGTCAGATATTACCGCAATCATATCACGCGATACTACAAAAGAGGAATTAGTAAATGTCTTCAAGAAGGCCGCAAAACAACCATATTATGAAGGTATTCTTGGCGTAACTGAGGAAGAATTAGTATCGTCTGATTTTATCGGAGATCCTCATTCGTGCGTAGTAGATTTACCACTTATAGATGTGGTTGGTGGGAATATGATTAAAGTTGTAGCTTGGTATGATAATGAGTGGGGTTATTCTAACCGTCTAGTCGAATTAGCGATTGATTTTGGAAAGGGCCAATAATGAAATTTTATCTTGGAGCCGACTATCGGGGGTTTGAGAAAAAAGAATTTATCAAAGGATTCTTAATTGAAAAAGGTTTTACGTTTGAAGATATGGGAGCGTTCGAATATGTAGAAGGCGATGATTTTAATGATCCGGCTGTAGCTGTAGCTAAGGCTGTGCGCGAAGATCTGGGATCTTATGGAATTTTGATTTGTGATTCAGCACACGGTGTAACTATTCAAGCTAATCGCTTTAAAGGAATTCGGGCAGCACATTGTGACAATGCAGAATCAGCTAAATTGGCTCGTGAACATGATGATGCTAATGTGCTTTGTTTGTCCGCTCATTTTATGGATGACGAAAAAATACGTGAAATAATTAATGCATTTATTGAAACTAATTTTGATAGTTTAGAACGCCGAGTAAGGCGCATCAATCGCTTGGACGAAAGGGAAGATTATGATTAGGACTGTTTCAATTGTACCGACAGTTTTATCTGGTAACAAACAAGAATATCGTATGCAAGTAGAACGAATTAATGTTTTTACTAGGCGTGTACAAATCGATGTTACTGATGGAATCTTCGCCCAAGGTGAAACTTTGGATATGACCAATATTTGGTGGCCAAAGAATTGGGAAACAGATTTGCATTTGATGGCTGCAAAACCATCTGAAAATCTTGATACTATCTTGAAGCTAAGCCCCTCACTTTGTATTCTACATGCTGAGGCAAGCGAAGATTTGTTACCGATCTTTGATGTACTAAAAAATGCTGATATAAAAACTGGCGTAGCACTATTACCATCCACTTTTCCGGGCAATGTTAAACATTATATTGATGCCGCTGACCATGTATTAATTTTTGCTGGTCAGCTTGGAGTACAAGGTGCTCCTGCGGATTTAATGCAAATGGAAAAAGTTCCTTTAATTCGTAATATGAAGCCAGAGGTGGAAATTGGTTGGGATGGTGGAGCCAATATGAGTAATATTAGAGCACTAGCTCATGCTGATATCGATGTAATAAATGTAGGTTCGGCGATTTCACAGGCTGAAAATCCTGCACAGGTTTTCCAAGATTTAGTAGCAGAAATTGATAAGAGTGGAGTAGTATTGTAATGGCACGAATCGTATCGCTTGGTAGTGCTTTGCAAGATATTTATCTCATTGACCATGATGATTTAACCCCTACTGAAATTGGTGATGCAGCAATTTTTGGTAAAGTATTGGTAGGTGCTAAAGTCGATATTGACCAAATTTCTTATGAAGTCGGAGGCGGTGGTGTAAATTCGGCAATTAGTTTTGCGCGTCATGGCCATGAAGCAATTTTTATGGGTAATATTGCACGTGATTCAGCTGGAGCGGCGATTATTCGAACACTAGATCGAGAAGGTGTAGATAGTAGTTATGTGAATTTTTTGGAACGCAAGAGTACTGGAACCTCAGTTGTACTTTTGGATTCAAAAAGTGGCGAAAGAACAATTCTAACTTGTCGTGGAGCTTCAGAACAATTTGGTAATTTTTCTGAAAAAGATTTAGATTTAATTAATCCTGATTGGTTATATGTAACTACCTTGCGTGGTGATTTGGACACTTTAACACGATTTTTTAAACACGCTAAGGAATTGGGGGTTAAAGTTATGTTTAACCCTGGGGCTAGAGAACTGGCTCATCCTCAAGAAGTTTTAAAATTATTACAGTATGTTGATGTATTAAATATAAATAAGGTTGAAGCCTCACAATTGGTACCAGGAGTAACATTGGTTGAATTATTATATCATCTGGGTGGCTATGTTGAAACGATTATTATTACAGATGGAGCAATGGGCGGTATCGCTGGAAATGCTGATGAAATTTATCGTTTTGGTATTTATGAAGATGCAAAAATTAAAGATGCTACTGGTGCCGGTGACGCATTCGGATCAGGATTTTTGGCAAGCATCACAGCTGGTAAATCGTTTAGGAGTTCTTTAGTGTTTGCTTCGGCAAATTCCACAGCTGTAGTATCTAAACTAGGAGCCAATAAAGGATTGCTTACGGGGCGCGAAAAATTACACCCAATGCCAATACAAAAATTGTAAAGGAGGCCTATGTTGCAAGATGAATTATTAAAAAAATTATCAATTGAGGATTTAGAACGTGCAAACGCTTATGCTAAAGATTTAGGACGTGGATTACAAATTATCCGTTCTTTCCCGCAAGGAGTAACGATTTTTGGTTCCGCACGTTTACCGCAAGATTCAAGATACTGTAAAATGGCGTTTGACCTTGGCCACGCTTTAGCTGAGAACGGTCATGCCGTAATTACTGGTGGTGGTCCTGGCATTATGGAGGCGGCTTCGCATGGGGCATATGAGATTGGTGGGCGAGTGATTGGTTTAAATATCACATTGTTACATGAACAATTCCCAAATCCATTTTTGACTGATAGTCTAACTTTCGAGTATTTCTTTGCTAGAAAAGTTTCATTAGCGTTGGCGGCAAAAGTGTTTGTATTTTTTCCAGGTGGATTTGGTACTATGGACGAAATTTCAGAAATTTTATGTTTGATGCAAGAAAATAAAATGCCAAAAATGCCAGTATTTTTGATTGGTGTTGATTATTAGAAAACTTTTGAACGCGTGATTAGAAAAATGGTTGAAATGGAGTTGATTAAAGAAGAAGACACAGCAATATTTGAAATCACTGATGATATTAATAAAGTTGTACAAGCCGCTAATAAGATTGGCCATCCAAGAATTTCAGAAAATTATTATGATGGCTTTAAAGAAGCAACTGCGTTGTCGGCACGTAAAAATAATAAAGAATAATTCTATTTACGAAACGGGTCAACCAAGCCAAGCTGGGAGTTAGTATCAGCAATACGAATGAGTTCGTTATATTTGGCGATGCGTTCACTACGAGAGAGAGAACCAGTCTTGATTTGCCCTGTACCAAGACCAACTGCTAAGTGAGCGATAGAGACATCTTCAGTTTCACCGGAACGATGCGACATAATAGTTTTATAACCTGATTTTTTAGCTAACATTACAGCATTAATAGTTTCGGTGAGGCTACCGATTTGGTTTGGTTTAATTAAAATAGCATTAGCACATTTTTCTTTTATACCTTTTTCAAGTAATTTGGTATTAGTAACAAACAAATCGTCACCAACCAATTGAACGCGAGAACCCATGCGATCAGTCATAATACGCCAATTTGCCCAGTCATTTTCGTCCAAACCGTCTTCAATAGAAACCACCGGATAATTATCGATAATCCAGTCGTACCAGTTAATCATATCTTCGGCGAATTTCCAATCGCCATTAGTTTTAAGAACGTAATGGTCTTCGTTGAAAAATTCGCTAGCGGCAATATCCATAGCAATAGAGATATCTTCACCGAAAGAATAGCCAGCTTTCAAGGTAGCAAGCCTAATACATTCGAGAGGTTCATTATCACCATCACGTACTTTAGGAGCATAACCGCCTTCATCACCAACGGTTGTAGGATAATTACGTTCTTTTAAGACATCTTTTAGTGTATGAAAGACTTCGGCCCCCATACGTACGGCATCGGCAATATTGCCAGCAGAACGTGGTATAATCATATATTCTTGAAAATCTGTCGCCCAAGAAGCGTGTTCACCACCATTCATAACGTTCATCATCGGCATCGGGATAGACATTTGGTCAGCAGTACCTGCTAAATCGGCAACATATCGATAGAATGGTAATTTACGTGCTTTGGCGTTGGCTTTAGCGTTGGCAAGTGACACGGCCAGAATAGCATTAGCACCAAGATTAGATTTGTTTTCTGTACCATCTAATTCGAGCATAAGTTGATCAACGGTATTTGGTTCAGCAGAATTATCTACTAGAACATCACGAATTTTAGAATTAACATTCCAAACTGCCTTGAGAGTACCTTTACCATCATAACGTTTGGGGTCTCCGTCACGAAGCTCTAAAGCTTCGCTAGCGCCGGTTGAAGCACCGGACGGCACGATGGCCCGACCATAACCACCATTTTTTAAATAAACTTCAGCTTCGACTGTGGGATTACCACGTGAGTCTAAAACTTGTCTCGCTTTTATCTCGCTTATTACAAAATTATCCATAAGCATATTATACCACAAGACTATTTACTAGCCATATTTTTATGCTATAATAAACATAAGAGTTATTAACAATAAGGAGTTTTTTATGAATGAAAACCCGGGGGAAACACCAAATCCCCTCAACCCAAATCCGGGTGTAGGCTCGGAAACAAATAATCCTTCGAATCCTTCTGGGTCGATGGGTGCATCAGGAGTTGCCAACGAAACGCCAGCTACTGAAGCTCAACAAGTTGATCCTTTGATGCAGGCGACAGCAGGAATTACTGATCAAGGTACAGACCCATTGTCAAGACCAATGGAGCAAGCACCTGCAGCGGCACCAGTAGCAGAGCCTAAAAAGAAAAAAACAGGACTTATTATTGGTATTGTAGTTGCTGTTGTTTTATTGATTGGTGGCGGTATAGCAGCCGCCTTATTGTTAAGGAACCAAGGCGATCCGGTCGCTAAGGCCGTTGCTAAAATAATGGCTGGAGAAACTCCTACAAATATATCTGTGGGTGGCACAATTGAATTTCAACCAAGTGATACAACTTCGGGTATTACTAATGTAAAAGTGGATCTTTCTTCTGAAGCCACGAGCAATTCATTTATTAATTTTACTAATGCTAATGTCACTGTCTCAATGCGCGATCTGGGCGATATCACTTTACAATTTAGTGAAATATATGCAGAAAGTGGGAATTTCTACTTTAAGATTGATGGCGCTAAAAAAGCACTTGAAGATATCACAACGATGATGAATAACACAAGTTTGAACGATACTGATATGACAAATTGTGTTGATGATGAAAGCGGATTAACTAATTGTGGCGATGAAGCCTTAACTGTTGATTGTTTGGACGAGGAAGATTGTATTAGCCCAACCACTTCGATTACTGGCGAATTGGCGCCATATATGAGCATAGCAGAAAGCCTTGATGGTGTTTGGTTGAAGGTTTCGTCTGAATTAATTAGTCAATTAACTAGTACTCTTGATGACGAAAATTCTGTGAAATGTTTAACTGATTTCGTAAACGATGCAAGAAATAATAGAAATAGTATTGCTGAAATTTATAATCGAAATCCGTTTGTTATTTCAACCACTGAAGGTGTAACGGTGGCAAGCAAAAATAGTACTGTGTATAAAGTAACTTTTGATCAAGAAAAGATGAAAGGATTTAGTGACTCTATCCAGAACTCGGATTGGGTAAAGAAAGCTTCTTCTTGTCTTGGTGGAAATAGCACTGATGATACAGATGTTGCTGAAAAAATTTCTGAAATGCCAACTTTCTATGCAGAAATTGACAAGGATAATAACTTTAGCAGAATCTACTTCAGTGATGAAATTGCTGCTGATGAAACTTGTTATTGCCCAGAAGATGAAGATGTAGTATGCGCTCCTTGTCCAGAAGAAAAGGAAGCAATAGGGACGATGACACTTGATTTAAATTTCACCTATCCTAGCACCATTAATGTCGCGGAGCCAGTTGAATATCAAGATTTAACGACCTTATTACAACAATTATTCACTTCAAATTCTAATATTTTACCAGATCAATCATAATTCTCGGTAATAGGGAGAAAAAGGCGGTTCAACCGCCTTTTTTGTGTTTACCTTGACTTTTTGCCATAAGTGTGATATAATTGTATTATGGATGTTATATTGAAACAAAAATTGAAACAGCTCCCGATTTCACCGGGAGTATATTTTCATAAAAATGCGGGCGGTGAAATTATTTATGTAGGAAAGGCTGCGGTCTTAAAAAATCGGGTGAAACAATATTTTCAGAAGAGTCAAAAAGATCCCAAAACTGAGGCTTTAGTACAGGAAATTGCGGATATTGATTGGATTGTAGTGGATACTGAAATGGACGCATTGTTTTTGGAGTCTGAAATGATTAAGCGCTATAAGCCAAAATGGAACATCCTACTACGCGATGATAAAACAGTATCATATGTGCGAATCACTATGAATGAACCAATTCCTTACGTATCTTTTACTCGGAACCCAGTTGATGATAAAGCAACTTATATTGGGCCATTTTATGGTAAATCGGCAATAGAAAAAGCCGTGCGAAGTCTACGAAAGATTTTCCCGTATTATACTAAACCTTATAACGGACACAAGACTTTGAATACTGATTTAGGACTTACACCCGGTATTGAAGTAGGGCATAGTACACCAAAAGATTATAAACGAAATTTACGTAAATTGATCTGCTATCTTGAAGGTGATCGAGAAAAATTGATTAAAAAACTAGAAAAAAATATGTATGATGAGGCAGCGAAGGGGAATTATGAATTAGCCGCTGAGGCACGCGATCAATTAATGGGATTGAAAGAATTGAAAAAAAAGATAGTTTTTTCCGACAAAGAATTTTTAGACATATCTTCAGACCAAGCTTTAAAGCAGCTACAAGAATTGTTAAATCTTGAGATGCCACCTCGCAGAATTGAAGGATATGATATCTCACATCAATCTGGTGAAAATACCGTTGGAAGTATGGTGGTATTTATTAACGGAACCTCAGCAAGGAGTGAATATCGGAAATTTAAAATCCGTACTTCCACTAACGACGATTTAAAAAGTATGAAAGAAGTTTTAGCTAGAAGGTTGAAACATCAAGAATGGGATTATCCGGATTTAATTATCTTAGATGGTGGAATTACACAAGTAAACACTGTGTTACCGTTAGTTGAACCATATAATATACCAGTAATTGGACGAGATAAGTCTGGAGACCACACAAAATCTGCAGATGTGAAATTGATAATCCCTGGACATTCTGAATGTATTAGACTAATGGAAGGTTCACATATTGCAAGATTAATTGCTCGCATCGACGAAGAGGCGCATAGATTCGCTATTACTTATCATACATTACTCAAACGAAAAAAAATGTTACGATAGAATATCTGAATGTCTTATACGACCATTATGGTATAATTCGGTGGTACTTTACTTTTTAGCTAATTTTAGCTATAATTAATGTACTAGGAGTTATTGTATGCAGATTGGAAATTTTCTAGAAGTTTTAACCTTTATCTCAGCTATCTTGGTCATAGTTTTGATTTTATTACAACAGCGGGGAGCCTCGCTCGGGGCAGGTTTTGGTAGCTCAGGTGAACTATATACTACTCGTCGTGGTTTGGAAAAATCACTCTTTATTACGACTATAATATTTGCAGTCATTTTCGTATTATCAATTTTAGGATTATTATTAATACCATAGTATGAAAGATATAACAAAAAAGCGTGGGCAAAAATTCTTAAAGAAGTTTTCGCGAGCTTCAATTAAGGCAAGTGAAGAAGGTAAAGAACATATCAAAGAAAATTTGATTGGAAGATTTTCCCATATTGCTAATATTCGATTATTAATATTGGAATGGAGCCTATTAGTAATTGCTTTATTGATGCTAGCAATAACTCAGGCTTTTTGGTTTGGTAATTCTTATGCCGAAAATGTTTTTGTAGATGGTGGCACTTATACCGAGGCAACACTAGGTGATGTCAATTCGCTCAACCCGTTATTTGCTTCAACTAGTAGCGAAAAAACTCTTAGTCGTTTAATGTTCGCTACTTTATCTACGATTGATTATTCTGGTCATTCTAGTATTGGCCTAGCTGAATCTATTAAACCTAATGAGGATGGTAAAATTTGGACAGTCAAACTTCGAGATGGGTTAAAATGGTCTGATGGCGAGCCGATTACTAGTGACGATGTGATTTTCACGACAGAATTAATTAAAAATCCAGCTGTAGGGTCAATTTACGGATCAAATCTTGCTAAGGTAAAAGTAGAAAAAAATGAGAAAGATGAAATTATTTTTAATTTGCCTACGGCCTATTCAGATTTTATTACGGCTCTAAATTTTCCGATAGTGCCACAACATATCTTGGGTGAAACTGATCCACAAACTTTACTTGAAAACAATTTTTCTAATGCACCAGTAACTTCCGGAGCTTTTGTTTTCAATGCAATGCAAACTAATTCAAGTTCAGCTGATGGTGAAAAGATTTTTTATCTTTCGGCTAATCCAGACTATTATAAGGGAAAAACAATGTTGAATAGTTTCGCCATTCATACTTATAATACAAAAGAGGACATAATTAATTCGCTCAATGCTGGTTTAACTTCGGCAACGGCGGAATTGTCAGAGGCTGAAGTCGATAAAATTGCCAGTTCACAATTTATTCTAAAAAATTCAAGTTTGAATTCGGGTGCATTTATCTTTTTTAACACATCACGAGATGTAGTAAAGAAAAATGATATGCGGACAGCAATTAGGCAGGGGATCAATATTAATAGAGTTCGTGAGGCAGCACCGGATACCGCTAAACTTGATTACCCTTTGCTAGAAAGCCAAATTAAACTCACTAATTATCCAGCTATTCCTGAATATAATTTTGTGGCAGCAAAAGAAAAAATTGCTGAGCTCAGTAATGGAGAATCTTTACATATCGATATTGCCACTATTAACTCTGGCTATTTAATAAATGTGGCGGAAGCTGTAAAAACTGAGTTAGAAAAACTTGGATTTGAAGTAATTATCTCTGCCTATGAAGAAAATCAAGACTTTATTAATAATATAATTTCCAAACGAAGTTATGATATTTTAATTTATGAGATTGAGCTAGGTGCTGACCCAGACCTTTTACCTTATTATCATTCTTCTCAGGCTAACATGTCTGGACTAAATCTTTCTAACTATCGTAATGCATTAGCAGATGATTTATTATTAGGGGCACGTGATACTATGAATGAGGAATTAAGAATTAAAAAGTATGAGTCATTTTTGGAATACTGGGTTACTGGCGTGCCGGCGATTGCCTTATATCAACCGAATTTGACATATTATTACAATAAAAATGTACGAACTTTTAGTAACGATATAAAATTGGTAACGGCTTTAGACCGTTTTTCAGATATTAATTCTTGGGCAGCAACCAAAGCTACAAAAAATAAAACTCCGTAAATACAATATCTGTGGTATAATTTAGCTATGCGCCTGTGGTGGAATTGGTAGACACGCTACCTTGAGGTGGTAGTGGCCATATTCACGGCTGTGCTAGTTCGAGTCTAGTCAGGCGCACCATGCATCTGACGATGCACTTGAAAAAGTAAGACATCGTTCTTACGAATCGAGTCTAGCCAGGCGCACCAAATGTTATTGGTATATAATTGGGTGTATCAAAGGAGGTAAAGTGAAAAGAATATTAAATAAATTTTTAGTATTCACATTATTAGTGGGTTTTGGGGTAAGTTTTTGTTTAGTGAATCCTTCTTTCGCTGAAGAGGAGTCAGAAAACGCTGCGATTGGCGGAACCAGTATTAGTCTTTCGCCAGTAAGTAATGTCTTGGCACTTACTTCTAATTCTACTTATAATAGTAAGTTTGAAGTGAAGAATGATGGTGATAATAACATGGAGATTGAAGTTTATGCTGCGCCGTATTCTTATGTCTATTCAGAACAGGAAGATGCCTATAAATTAGGTTTTTCTAATGAGAATAGTTTCACTCAAATTACGCGATGGATTAAATTCAAAGATAGTGGTGGTAACTGGGTTTCAGGTCGTCCAACTTTTACTATTGCTGCTAAGGATTCTCTTGAAATTGAATATAGAATTTCTACTCCAGATAATATACCGGCTGGTGGTCAATATGCGGTGATATTTGCACATACTTTAACTGGTACTATTTCAGCTAGTGGCATTAAAACTGAGGCAAGCCCTGGTTTGGTAATCTATGGTCGTTGTAACGAAGGAGAAGTAGTAACAAAAGCTGAGATTTCCGATATGAAAATTGAGCGCCACGTAGATGAAAATGCGGCCATTGAAAGCGATTTTTATGCTTCTGCCAAAGTCAAAAACGCTGGTAATATAGACTTTAGTGCCGTCGGTACACTTAAGGTCAGTCCTATCATTGGTTTTAGTGGTTATGAAACTAGTGATGGGAGAGGTAGAGTTTCTGTAATTCCTGAGACTGAATTGACTATATCTGATGTGTGGGAAGAGCCACCGAGTTTTGGGATATATAAAGTCAGTTGGACAGTTAGTGCAGCAGAATCTACAGAAACAATTGAAAAAATAGTATTTGTAAACCCACTTCCTCTAATAATTATTGCGCTTTTGCTATTGACATTTATTATAATAGGAATTATAATCATGGTTAGGAGGCGTAAGGAGCGCCGATCTAGATTGGCTATCTAGAGAGGCTACCTGTTGCGAGCAGGTAAACCTTACAAAACCAAAATAAAAATTAAATATAAAAAGAGAGTGTAGAGTATGAAAAAAACACAAAAAAATCTCTTGGGGTTATTCGGGCTCTTTTTGGTGATAGTGACGACTATTTTTGCCGCCTATTTACCAAACCCCGCTGCCTCAGCAGCATCAAGTGTCACCGACACGGTGACTGTAAGAGTAATTTCACCCGTTGGTGATATTACAATTAATGGTATTGAATCGGGAAGTATATTCGTCGATTCAGAACATGATGTTAATGTTGATTATGCATCAGTTAACCATTTAACAATTGTATTAAAGCATGTCGATAAAGATGGAATTGAACACGAATATATTTTGGCAGATGAAACTTACGATTCTAGTTCTGGTGATTACCCGATAAATCTTAATTTACATAATTATGGTTTCGGTGAATATACAATCACGGCACGAGGAGAGGGGGTTGATAGCAGTGATTACGACGAAGATATTATCACTTTTACTTATATTCCAGTTACTGGCGTAGTAGAACCTGACGAGGAAACTGGCAAGGCTTATCTAAATTTGAATTATGAACCAGATAGTGGCAGTGCTGAGGATGAGGGTAAAGTAGCTAGCTTAGAAATTAATATTTATGATCATGATGGTAATTTATTAACACCACTTTCGCCAATTTCAGTAGATGCACCGGACGATAAAGTATTGTTGCCACTTGAAGATTATGATTTATCATCCGGCGATTATGTAGTGGAAATTAAAGCGTTTGGCCGAGATGGAGAATTATTATATAGAGAATATGTAACGGATTTTGATTATGATAATGGAACTGTGATACCAGACTCAGGCGAAGTTGAGCCTGCGGTACCAGATACTGGTGGGCTTCTTGAAGGATTGAATATTTCAAAGTCAGATTATTTGATTACTGGTTTATTAGTCTTTTCGGTAGTAGGAATTGGTGGAACTATAGCTATTCTTAAAAAAGATAAGAAATCGTCAAAACGACGCTAAAAAATAATTAAATAATTATGCTCTGCACAGAGCTTGGGCACTCATAACTGCGAGGGTGCCCAAGCTTGCATTAAAAAATGAACTGAAAATAAGTTCCAGTTCATTTTTTATAAAATTATTCGGTTACACCAAGTTCGATACGCTTGAATTGACGAATGGTGATATTCTCGCCAGTTTTAGCAATAGCCTCCTTGATAAATTGCTCTACTGTTTTAGAATCATCTAAAATGTATGGTTGATTCATTAAAACCTTATCTTGGAAAGCTTTTTTGACCTGACCTTCAAGAATCTTATCTTTCATATTTTCAGGACCTTTGAAGTTACTCTCTAACTCCTTAATCTTAGTCTTACGATCAGCTTCTGGAATATCTTCTTCGCTGACATAGAGTGGATTCATTGAAGCAATTTGCATAGCAATCTGATGTGCTAAAGTTTTGAATTCGTCGGTTTTAGCAACAAAACTAGTTTCACAATTTACTTCAACTATAGCACCGAGACGACCATCGTGAATATAGGCTTCAACCAAACCTTCACGAGTCTCGCGATCACCACGTTTCTCAGCTTTGGTTAAACCTTTTTTACGCATTGCTTCAAGGGCTTTGTCAAAATCACCTTTTGCTTCAACCAGAGCCTTTTTGGCGTCGGTAAGACCAGCACCAGAAAGTTCTTTTAGTTTTTTAATTTGTTCAACTGAAATTTCAGCCATAATTTATGCCTCCTTAAATTTAATTTACGCAATTATTTTTTACCTTCTTTGATAGCCTCAACGAAATAATTGAGAATAAGCTTAGTCGCCTTAATTGAGTCATCGTTAGCTGGAATTACATAGTCAATATTGGATGGATCAACATTAGTATCAGTGATTGCAAATACTGGGATATTCAAAACATTCGCTTCTTTGATGGCATTTTTATCTTCAATTGCATCAACAACGATGATAGCAGATGGTTGATCAGTCATTTCTTTGATACCACCATAACGCTCGTTCAAGAAATCAATCTCTTCTTGGAAACGTTGAACTTCGAGTTTAGAATAACGATTTTCTAATTCGCCCGAAGCCATACGACGCTCTAAATCTTTAAGCTTTTTAATTTGACGATTAACTGTTTCTACGTTAGTTAAAGTACCACCAATCCAACGCACTGTGACATAGGGCATATCGACGCTTTCAGCAGCTTCTTTGACGACGCTGTTCATTTGTTTTTTGGTGCCAACGAAAAGAATTTTCTTACCAGATTTAACTAAATCGGTAATTTTTGGTAAAGCTTTTTCTAAACCGTCGACGGTTTTTTCTAAATTGATAATATGCGCACTTTGGCGTTTACTATGGATGTATGGCGCCATTTTAGGGTGCCAACGACTGGTTTTGTGCCCAAAATGAGCACCTGCTTCCAACAAAGCTTTCATATCGACATCTACTGCCATATATGATTTCCTTCCTCTTTGTTTTTGGGCCTTGCAAATATTATTGCCAGGAAATCTCCCAAAAACTGTTTCGTTAAATTAATATACGCAAGTTATTATAGCATAGATTAATTAGATATGCAAGATGGTTAGCCGAATAAATAAGCATTAATGGCTATGCTTGCAGAGGCAAAGCGCATTCAGTATAATCAGTTAAGACAGTTGCCTAGAGTTGTACATTAAAAGGAGGGCGAGATGAATAAGCATACTTTAGAAAGTGCTCCGAGCATATTAAATACAAACGTTAATTGCGATATTTGGGACTTCAGAAGAGCAAGGGAACTAGAAGATAGACGAGTATATCTTTATGGAGAAATCTTGCCATTGGATAGTGATGATAGTTTTTATGCTGATGCATCAATCGCATCATTTATCGTAGAGCAGATTATTAATTGCAATCGTATTGATGAAGGAATGGATCCAACAGAACGTGAACCAATTAGGTTATATATCAATTCACCAGGTGGAGATGTAACAGAAGGCTTTGCACTAATTTCGGCAATGGAGCTTAGCAAGACCCCGATTTACACTGTTAATATGGGTCAGTGGAGCTCAATGGCTTTTTTAATTGGTATCGCTGGGCATAAACGTTTTTCATTGCCAAAGGCTTCATTCTTAATGCATGATGGTTCGATTTTTCTGTATGGTACTGCCAATAAGGTCAAAGATAGAGTTGAATTTGAAAACCGAGTAGAAGATGAAGTAGTCAAACCGTTTGTATTAGAACACAGTAGAATGAGCGAGGAGGAATACGACAAATTAGATCGTAAAGAGTTTTATATGTTAGCGAAAGATGCCTTAGAATATGGCTTCATTGATGAAGTAATCGCTGAACTTGATGCTATTTTCTAGATAACTGCCTTGGGGCGGACTACTGTCCGCTCTTTTTCTTTACTTTTTTTCAAATCTCTGATATAATTAGTGGCAATTATGAGTAAAAAAGAATTACATCCTAAAGATTATCGTTTTGTCGTCTTTTCTGATGAGGCGGCTGGCTTTTCGTTTTTGACTAAATCTACGGCGAAAAGTGAAGAGACCATCAAGTGGAAAGATGGTAAAGAATATCCTTTAGTAAAAGTACAGATTTCTTCCGCTTCACACCCATTCTTTACTGGTGAAGAAAAGATTATCGATACTGAAGGTCGTGTAGACCGCTTTAAAGCCCGTGCTGCTAAAGCAGCTAAAATGAAGACTGCGCTTGAGAATAAAGCTAAAAAAGCAGCCAAAGAGGCAGCTAAAAAAGCTAAATCTGAAGACGCTATCGAAACTAAAGCAGAATAATAAAAATCCGACTCTCTAGGGTCGGATTTTTGTTGTGATATAATTATATATATAAAAAAGGAGTTATTATGTTTGACATAGAAGAAGATCGCAAAAAAATGGAGGGGGTTATTGCGAGATTCAAAGACGAAATGAAAAAAGTTCGTACAGGACGGGCTCACCCAGATATGTTGTCTGGTATAAAAGTTGAAGCCTACGGACAATTCATGCCGCTTAATCAAGTCGCCAATGTAACAGCGGCGGACGCTACGTTGCTCGTAATCACACCTTTTGATCCAACAAACATTCAATCTATTGCAGCTGCAATTCGCGCAGACCAATCATTAGGGCTTAACCCAGCAGATGATGGTAGAATTATTAGAGTACCAATTCCGTCACTGACTGAAGAGCGACGCAAAGAGATCGTAAAGAATGCTTCAACCAAAGTTGAAGAAGCAAAAGTTGCATTACGCAACGTACGTGAAGATGCTCGCAAAGCCGTTAAGATTGCGGTTGAAATGGGCGAGGACGTAAAAAAACGTGCTGAAAAAGATATCGACGAATTAACTAAAGAATTTAATGACAAAATTGATGCAGAATTTAAAGCTAAATCTGAAGAAATAATGAAATTATGATTAATCATTTAGGAATTATAGCTGACGGGAACCGACGTTGGGCTAAGAAACAAGGGTTACCGACGATTGAAGGTCATAAAAAAGGTTTGGAAGCTATCGAAAAACTAGTTGATGGTGCTGCTAAGGCAGGTATTAAATATATTACTTTTTATGTGTTTAGTACTGAAAACTGGGGGAGGAGTGATGCAGAAGTTTCATATATTATGAAATTAGCCGAAAGCCGAATTTTGAAATATGCAGAAAAAATGCAGAAAAAAAATGGTCGTTTGATGGTACTTGGTTCTAAAAAACGTATCTCACCAAAATTGGCTAGTACAATTGAGCAAGCGGAGAAGATAACCGAGGATTGCGATGGCATAACAGTGGGATTCTGTTTTAATTATGGTGGAGAATTAGAGATTGCTGATGCTGCTAATATCGCTCTTGAGGCGGATGGCGAGATTTCTCCTGAAACAATCCGTAAACATTTATATCATCCAGAAATTCCAGATATTGATATGGTAGTAAGAACTTCTGGAGAAGAACGCATATCTGGATTTATGTTGTGGAGAGCATCATACGCAGAATTTATGTTTATTGAAAAATATTTCCCTGAAATGTCTGAAAAAGATATTGATAAAATTATAAAAGAATACGATTCTCGTTCACGTAGATTCGGTAAATAATGGTATAATATACTTATGGATATATTTATAGGTGTTATTGTTGGTTTATTGGTTTTAATGTTTCTAGTGACGGCACATGAGTTCGGGCATTTTATTATGGCGCGACGAAATGGCGTTAATGTATTAGAATTCGGAATTGGGTTTCCACCACGGGCGGTGGCATGGATTAAAGATAAAGACACGGGGAAATGGAAAAAACTGCCACGTAAAGAATGGAAAAAAGAAAAAGCTAACAAAGTAGTCTATTCGAATAGTAAGGACAAACATTTAACTCAGAAAGGAATGATTTTTAGCTTGAACTGGTTACCAATTGGCGGTTTTTGTCAGATGGATGGTGAATCAGATGCGGATACTAGAGAAGGAACTTTCGGTAAGGCTAACTATTGGTCTAAGACTAAAATTTTATTTGGAGGCGTAGCTGCTAATTGGATCATTGCTATTATCATTTTTACAATTTTAGCCTGGACTGGTATGCCGGAATTTCTGGAAGGCCAATTTACAGTAGCGAATGATACACGTACAGAATCAATACCAGTAAAGATTACTACTGTGGCAAAAGACTCACCAGCGGCTCATGCTGGAATTGTTGAAGGTGATTATATAGTAGCAATTGATGGAAATGAATTTACACATGGTAGCGATATTAGTGATTATAACCAATCTCATGCTGGTGAAACTGTAACTTATACTATACAACGAAAACCATCCTGTAATTGTCCAGAAGGTACAGAATGTAATTGCGTTATATTGGATGATGAGGAAACGATTTTCGATACTTATGTAACCTTAAATCCATCTGGTTCAGAATATTTACTAGGGGTGACGATGGCTACGTCGCAAGCCCTCTCATATTCGACTTGGTCGGCCCCGATAGTGGGAATCGGTCTGACCACACAGCTCACTGGTGAAACTTTCAAAGGAATTGGGATAATGTTATGGAATTTAATTACTGGGCTTGGCTCACAATTTAGCCTAGACGCCAATGTACGCCAAAGTGGACAAGAGTCAATTTCGGCAGTCGGGGATTCTGTTTCTGGACCAGTAGGAATTATTGGTGTATTGTTCCCAGCTTTCACTTCGGCTGGACCGACAAATTTGGCATTTCTTGCAGCCTTAATTTCTGTTTCGTTGGCCTGTATGAATGTGTTACCAATTCCGGCATTAGATGGTGGCAGGTGGTTATTAATTACTATTTATAAAATACGTAGGAAAAAATTGACCAAAGAAATTGAAGAAAGGATAGTCTCAAGGGCTTTTGTAGTACTTTTGGCGTTGATTGCTATCGTAACGATTCTTGATATAGTGAGGATAGTTAAATGATAAACAGAAAATCTAACCATCGGAAAACTACTAAGCAAGCGCAGGAGTTTTTGCCGAAAAAAAATGGTAAAAATGATATTATAGGAGTTGCTATTTGGGCAGTGGCAGCTTTGGGCTGGGTATTTGCATCTATCGTGCTCGCAGAACTGATTGTTGGTAATATAATAATATTAATGATCGGTAGAGAAGCGTTTTTTGAGCCGGTGCCAACTGCGATTTTTTCGGTGTTGTCTTATATATTATCTTTTATTCTAATAGCTTTTGTACCATCTATAATTATTACTAGGTGGCGAAATGTTGAAAAAAATAAAACCGAAAAACCTCAGTTTGTTAAATTAAAAACTCTTGGTGTTAGTGGCTTACCGACTTGGACAGATATCGGATTATCAATCGTAGGATTTATATTGTATTTTGTAATAGCGACGATTTTAATCGCGATATTCCAGAATTTTGCTTGGTTTAATGCGGATGAGGTCCAGAATATTGGATTTAACACTAATATTTATGGTACAGAACGGATAGTAGCATTTTTAACCCTAGTAGTTCTAGCTCCAATCATAGAGGAATTAATTTTTCGTGGATGGTTATATGGTAAAATGCGCGAAAAATTTTCACTAGTTACTACACAATTAGCATCATTATTAATCTCAACGTTTTTAGTATCCTTGGCTTTTGGAATTATTCATGGACAATGGAATGTAGGTATAAATGTTTTTGCGATGTCAGTGGTAGCCTGTGCGATGCGTGAATATACTGGCACTATTTATGCTGGAATTCTTCTGCATATAATAAAAAATGGACTTGCTTTCTATTATTTATTTGTGTTCGGAATTGGCTAAAAATCTGTTGACAGGCAAAGTATTTTCGTGTAAACTAGAGGGTGTTTAATTTGGAGTTCCGATTATGATAAAAAAGAGCATCAGTTTGACAGCAGAAGGAAAAAAAGAACTAGAAAAAGAGCTGGCTGAATTAATTAAAGAACGCCCAGCAATTGCAGAGCGAATTGCTATAGCACGCTCTTTTGGTGATTTGTCTGAAAATGAAGAATATAGTTCAGCACGTAATGAACAAAAAGTAGCTGAAGGTAGAATTTTGGAAATACAAGATATATTGAAGAATGCCAAGGTAATTCGTGGTGGTAAAAAGACAAAAGTTGACCTTGGCGCTACAGTTTCGCTTGATATGGGCGGGCGTAAGGTTACTTATACTTTAGTAGGGGCAACTGAAGCTAACCCACTTGAAGGTAAAATTTCTAATGAATCTCCGATTGGCAAAGCATTATTAGGTCACAAAGCTGGTGAATCATTTGACTTTAACGGTAAAAAAATTAAAGTTATAGAAATCCAATAATATTAGCTCCTTTAGTGGAGAATAGCGATTTAATCTCTTAAGGAGCTTTTTAAATAGATATATGCTATAATGTCTTTATGTTACTTGAAGATTATCGAAATGAACGAATTAGAAAATTAGAAGAAATTCGCAAACGTGGGATTGATCCTTATCCAGCAAAAAGCCACCGTACAGCTAAAATTGCTGAGATAGTGGAACATTTTGACGAAAAGCAAGGCCAAGAAGTATCTATAGTGGGGCGAATCGTGGCAATTCGTTCATTTGGTAAATTAATATTTTTGAAATTGCGCGATTACACAGGCGAAGTGCAAATTTTTATGAAAGGTGTAAATGAATCTGGGCCAGATGGTTTTTTGGGTGCTAAAGATATAAAATTACTTGATATTGGTGATTTTATTGAGGCGACTGGTGTAGTTGATAAATCACAAACTGGCGAAATTTCAGTATTTTCTAATTTCGTAAAATTACTAACAAAAAGTCTACGACCTTTGCCAGAAAAATTTACCAATAAGGAAGAACGCTACCGTAGACGTTATGTAGATATGAATGTTAACCCTGAAGTACGTGAAAGATTAGTAAGAAGATCAAAGTTCTGGCAAGCAACACGAGATTTTATGAATAAACATGGATTTATTGAAATAAATATTCCGGTTTTGGAACATACGACTGGTGGAGCAGATGCAGAACCTTTTGTAACACATATGAATGCTCTAGATGAAGACTTCTATCTGCGTATTTCGCACGAATTGCCCCTAAAACGTTTGCTTGGCGGTGGATTTGAAAAGGTATATGATATTGGCCCGCGTTTTCGTAATGAAGGGGTAGATGACGAACATTTACCAGAACATATTGCGTTTGAATCATATGCGGCCTATCAAGATTATGAAGATGGCATGAAGTTATATGAAGAGATGATTAAATATGTGGCCAAAGAAACTTGGGGAACTTTGAAGTTTCACGTTGGTGAGTTTGACGTAGATCTTGATTGTGAGTGGCCACGTATTAAATATGCGGATTTATTGAAAGAAAAATATAATGTAGATGTATTTCATCCTGATCGCGAACAGCTAATCTCGATCTTAAAAGAAAATAACGTAGAAACGAATTTTGATGTATCGGAGGCTAGATTAATAGATCATGTTTGGAAATTAATTCGTAGAACCTCGGCAGGACCTTATTGGTTAATCGAAGAACCATTAAGCTTATCGCCATTAGCGAAAAAATCTGTTGAAAATCCACTAGTTACTGAAAGATTCCACCCAATTATCGCTGGCAGTGAAATGGGGAATGGTTTTTCAGAATTGAATGATCCGTTAGATCAATTAGAACGATTTCAGGAACAGCAAGCGGCACGAGATGCAGGTGATGCCGAAGCACAAATGCTCGATATGGATTTTGTAGAAATGCTGGAATATGGTATGCCGCCAGCTTGTGGCTGGGGTAATTCGGAGCGCAATTTTTGGCTACTCGAAGGAGTGCCAGGCAGGGAAGCTGTACCATTTCCAACGATGAAATCTAAAGATGATTAAAAATCAATAACTTTGATACGAGAATGAGTGCCTCGAGAAATTTTTAAGGAGGTTTTTGGAATATTAAAATATTTAGAAAGAATTTTAATGAGAGCTTCATTAGCTTCGCCATCGTGAGGTTTAGCACGGAGATAGACAGTTAATTCATGATCACCAGTCTCAACGATTTTTTCTTGGCTAGTGCCAGGTTTAACAATAATAGTATATTTCATAGCTATATTATATAATAATTCGCCATGCTATAATAATAGATATGGCTAAATTTAAACTGGTGTCAAAATATCAGCCAACCGGCGATCAACCCTCCGCAATCAAACAATTAGTGGGAGGGATTAATCGTGGTGTACATGAACAGACTCTACTTGGAGTAACCGGTTCTGGTAAAACATTCACTATGGCTAATATTATCGAACAAACTCAGCGGCCAACGCTAGTTTTAGCTCATAATAAAACTTTAGCCGCGCAACTTTATTCAGAATTTCGTGAATTTTTTCCAAAAAATGAAGTACATTATTTCGTATCTTATTTTGATTACTACCAACCAGAGGCATATATAGCTTCAACTGATACTTATATTGAAAAAGATTCAGCAATTAATGACGAAATTGATAGGTTGCGGCATGGAGCGACGGAGGCATTACTGACACGACGTGATGTAATTGTAGTAGCTTCAGTTTCATGTATTTATGGTATTGGCTCGCCAGCAAATTATTTAGAAATGTCTTTTGATATATCTAAAAACAATAGTTTATCGCAATCAGATTTTATTAGGAAGTTAGTGAATATTCAGTATCATCGAAATGATTTAGCGTTTGAGCGTGGAAATTTCCGAGTAATGGGCGATACAATTGATTTATATCCAGCTAATGGTGAATTTGCTTATCGTTTTGAGTTTGGTTTTGACACACTTGAAGAGATAAAAATCGTAGATCCTCTGACTTTCGACGTGCGCGAAAAGCCAAAACATATACATATTTTTCCTAATACACATTATGCTACACCGATGGATCAATTAGAAAGAGCTCTCATTACGATTCGAGCGGAATATAATGATAGATTAAAATATTTTGAAAAAAATCAAAAATATTTAGAGGCACAAAGATTATCACAAAGAACCAAATATGACCTTGAAATGTTGAAAGAAACTGGTTTTGTTAAGGGTATTGAAAATTATTCGCGCCATCTTGACGGTAGAAAACCAGGAGAGCCGCCATCAACACTGCTTGATTTCTTTCCAGATGATTTTCTTTTAATTGTGGATGAATCTCACATGACTCTTCCACAAGTAAGAGGGATGTACAATGGTGACCACGCTAGAAAGTTAGCGTTAGTGGATTATGGTTTTCGTTTACCATCGGCACTAGACAATAGACCGTTAACTTATGGTGAATTTCAAAATCATATTAATCAGGCAATCTATGTTTCAGCAACACCTGGAGAATACGAAGTAGAAGTGTCACCAAAACCAGCTGAACAAGTGATTCGTCCGACTGGGCTATTGGACCCAGAAATTGAAGTGCGTGGTTCAAAAGGTCAAATTGATGACTTAATGGAAGAAATTGATCGTCGTATTGCTAAAGGACAGCGTACTTTGATTACGACATTGACAAAACGAATGGCAGAAGATCTTTCTGACCATTTAAAGGAACGAGGTATCAAAACAGCTTATATTCATTCGGATATTGATACGTTGGAACGTGGAGATATATTAAGAGATTTACGTAAAGGTGTATATGATGTATTAGTGGGGATTAACCTTCTACGTGAAGGCCTAGATTTGCCGGAGGTATCTTTGGTAGCAATACTAGATGCTGATAAAGAAGGCTTTCTTCGTTCTGAATCAGCTCTAATTCAAACCATTGGTCGTGCAGCTCGCCATGAAGAAGGAAAAGTAATTATGTATGCTGATTTTATTACTGAAAGTATGGAAAAAGCAATTTCGGAGACTAATAGAAGACGTGAAATCCAGAAAGAATATAACGAAAAACATGGTATTACGCCACATTCAGTACAAAAAGAAATATCTAAAGGCCTCCGTGCTATTATTCCAGAAAAAGAAAAGGAGAATAAACTCGATATTAAACGTGTGCCAAGGGATGAGTTGCCAGCATTAATTAAACAATTGTCCTCTGGAATGCAATTGGCTGCAGCGAATTTGGAATTTGAAAAAGCAGCAGCCTTGCGAGATGAGATTGAAAGAATTAAAAAATTTTTAGAAGGTAAGAAAAATTAATATATAAACATCGAGTCGCCGTAGCTTAGAAAATTGTATTTTGATTCAACGGCATGATCATAGGCAATTTTTAAATGATCCCAGCCGGCAAAAGCGGCTGTAAGCATTAACACTGTTGATTTAGGAGCATGATAATTGGTGAGTAGAGCATCAATAACTCTAAACTTAAATCCTGGATAAATAAAGATGTCGTCCTCGCCTTCAGTTTTGCCAGTTTTACCATAGTATTCTAAAGTTCTTGCAACGGTAGTACCAAGAGATATGACTCTATGATTAGATTTTTTAGCAAGTTCAATAGCATCAATGGTCTCTTCTGGAATATGGAACCATTCCGAATGCATCTTATGATCTTCGACATTGTCACTACGAATCGGGAGAAATGTACCTAAACCAACATGAAGAGTGAGATATTTAATAATTATACCTTTTTGATGAAGTTTCTCTAGTAATACGTCTGTCATATTAAGGCTAGCGGTAGGAGCCGCCGCAGAACCCATGTGCTTAGCCCAAACTGTCTGATAGCGTTTTTTATCAGCTTCAGTAGCATCACGATGTAAATATGGAGGCAGAGGAACTGTGCCATAATTTTCAGTTAGTTTATTTAAATTTATTTCAGATTTTACTTCAGCAATACCATTGCCTAGAATTTTGGTAATAGTAATTTTGTTATTTTTAATAAACAAAATATCGCCATCATGGAGTTTACCACGGTACATCACACGTTGAGGTTCGTTACCATGTTTTTCTAGTACTACAAGTTCGCGTTTGCGGCCATCGGAAAGTTCACAAAATAAACGAGACTGCATAACGCGAGTATCATTTAAAACTAACACGTCACCAGGATTTAAAAAATCTGCTAAATCACGATAATAAGAATCTGTAATTTCACCAGTTTGACGATCCAGGGCTAATAAGCGCGTGGAACCACGCTCCTTGGGTGGGTATTTAGCAATACGTTCCTCTGGTAAATTATAATTATAATCTGACACCAACATATTTGCATATTATAGCACATTCAATATAGATGTATAATGAATATGGTAAAAATTATAACAAAAGAGTAGCTTTGTTTTTCTATAATGATTATGGTAATATAATAGTATGAGCGCGGTGGGAATTGCGGAAATTGAAGAAATAAAAAGACGTATACGAATTTGTGATTTTTTGGTTGTAGCGCAATTGTTTTTGCAGGATAATTTTTTGTTAAAGAGAGAATTAACGTATGATGATATTAAGCCGAGGTTATTAGGTCACTGGGGGACTTGCCATGGTATCAATGTAGCATATGCAAATTTAAAAAATTATTTTAAGAATGATACGGATTTTAGTTTTGTATTGGGTCCAGGGCATGGTTTCCCAGCGTTGAACGCTAATTTGTGGTTAGATGGCGAGTTAGCTAAGATTGACCCAAAGGCTACTGTAGATGAAGAAGGGCTTAATTATATTTGTCGAAATTTTTCTTGGCCAGATGGCTTTCCGAGCCATGCTAGTCCAATTACTCCGGGCGTAATTACTGAAGGTGGTGAACTTGGTTATGCTCTAGCTAATGCTTACGGAAAATGTTTAGGTCATCCTGAAAAAACTATTGCAGTTTTAATTGGTGATGGGGAATTGGAAACTGCCACTGCGATTGATTCCTTGAACTTAAAAAATCTGTTAAACGGAAATAACAATGGTAAAGTTTTGCCGATTTTACATTTAAATGGCTACAAAATTTCGGGACCTACTATTTATGGTCGTAAATCAGAACGGGAATTAAATGAATTGATACGTGGATTTGGGTTTACTCCTATTTGGATTAATGGAGGTAATGCAGAAGATTTTAGAAAGGCTCTCAACACAGAAGAGATTACACCGTTTTATATTTTAAAAACTGAAAAAGGATATGGTGGACCGAACCGTTATCATATGGCACATCAAATACCGTTAAAAAATCCTAAGACTGATACGAACGAACTAAAAATTTTGGAGGAGTGGTTGCGAAGTTACCGACCAGAAGAATTTCTAGCTGTACTTTTTGGAAAGGAACAAGAAAATGTTCAATAAAGTGAAGAACCCGGATACGGAATTATATTCATCTGCTGAAAAAATCGGCAATCTGTTAGCTGCTGAATTCAAAAAAGATCCTCATTTTTATTTCTTCTCACCGGACGAGACCACTTCAAACAAATTTGATGAGATATTTGAAGTTGAAAAACGAGCTTGGGGTGATATGCCTATTAAGCCTTGGGATTTACCGGAATCAGCTAACGGACGTATAATAGAAATGTTGTCAGAGAATGTGTTATTTTCACTCATGACTGGTCATCTCTCGAATGGGGAAAAAGCTATAATGGGGAGTTATGAAGCATTTTTCTCGGTGATTACCTCACAATTATTGCAACAGATAAAATTTATAAAACAATCTCAGTCGGTATCATGGCGAGAACCTTTGCCAGCAGTAAATTTACTATCAACTTCAACTTGTTGGCGACAAGATCATAATGGTTTCACACACCAATCGCCAGCTTTAATTTCACAACTTCTTGCGGTACCGTCCAATCTAACAAATTGTATTTTTCCAATTGATGATATAGCGGCAGAAGAAGCATATAATTTTATGATAAATTCTCAAAATGTTGTAAATATTACAACATTTGATAAAAATTATCGTCCTCGTTATATAGATGCAGAGCATGCGAAGTTTCAGTTTGAGAATGGTGGAGTTTCAATATTTGATTCTATTTCGGATGAAAATCCGGATTTTGTATTAGTAGCAGCTGGTGATATTGTGGCATATGAAACAATTGAAGCAATAAAGATTATCCAACGTGATATACCTGAAATTAAGTTAAGATTTGCAAATATTAATATATTGTCTTATCGTGCAATTGGAGCTGTAAATAACAAATTGTCCCAAGAAAAATTTGATGAAATATTCACTAAAGATAAGCCAATTTTGGCGAATTTTCATGGTTATCCTGAAACATTGGAGACTATTTTGGAAAATTATACTGAAAGACGTAGGTTACGCGTGCATGGTTTTAATGAAGAAGGTTCAACGACAACTCCATTTGAAATGTTACGTAGGAATGCAGCATCGAGATATGACATTGCAATTGATGTTGCTAAAGTCTACGGGCGAGACGATTTAGTGTCAAAATATGAGGCTGTACTCTCACAAAATCATTTACATGCTATTCAATATGGTGAAGATTTGATAAAATAGCTATGTTATGGAATTATTTATTTTAATAGTAGCGTTAATGATTTTGGCGGAAACCAGTTTTTTGGTGATACATAAATATAAGCCGCTACGTAGTACTGCTCGCAAAATTTATGTAGATACTTCTGTTTTAATTGATGGGAGAATTTTAAATATCGCTAGAACTGGTTTTATAGATGGAGATTTAATTATTTTAAAAAGTGTATTAAAGGAATTGCAATTACTGGCTGACGGTAAAGATAACGAAAAGCGTAACCGAGCGCGTATTGGGCTCAATAATGTAGCAGAATTAGAAAGAGTAGTAGAAGTAAACACTGAAATAATCGATGACGGAGAAGGAAATAAAAAAGTTGATGAGCAATTGCTGAAATATGCAAAAATTAACAAAGGTGCTATTTTGACAATTGATTATAATTTAATAAAAGTAGCTGAGGCAGAAAAAATTATAGCTTTAAATGTGAATGAATTAGCACTGGCAGTGAGAACTGAATTTCTGCCTGGTGAGAAAATGAAGTTAAAAATTACCGAAAAAGGCTCTAACCGTGGACAAGGTATAGGACATTTGCAAAATGGTACCATGGTAGTAGTAGAAAAAGCTGCTAACAAAATTGGCAAAGAATTAACCGTAGAATTCGTAAGATTTCATGAAACTTCATCTGGTAAAATGATCTTTGCCAAAATTGTGCGTAAATAATTATTCTTCTTCGTTGTCATCTACTGTCGGTTTAACTGAAACCGTAATTTCGCTAGTAGCAGAATAACCAGCTGTATCAGTGATGACAAACTTAACGCTCTTGTCAGATGGCTTCAGAGTGTATCCTCTAATCACGCCATTTCCGCTAAGTGAAATGCCACTTTGTTCAACGCCATTTACATATAAAGTGTATCCTGCAATATCGTAACTACCACGACGGATAGTAGCAATAATATTATTACCACTAGTTGAAAGTGAAAGCTGAGGCGGTTTATAATCGCATGTGTCCTTAGTGTCACGATTGTATGGTTCTGGTACATTGTAGACAGAATTCCCAGTCATCGGATCAATAACTTTAGTAACTTCGACTTGAATCTTTTGATCTTCAGGTGTACAATCTGCAGCTAATAAATGATTATAACGATTAAAGGTAAGTGTTTCTTTTGAAACTCCGGAGTTCTTAGAAGCGTTAAACCAACTTGGCCAAATATCAGTCTTACCATTAACTGTAAGTGTCTGAATGCCTGATGGTCTGGCTGGTTGATCACCTGGATGCCAGCGACCATCTGGTTCATAAACTTCACCATGAACACGTCCCATATACTCAGCAATAGTATAACGAGCAATATCATGAGTATTGGAAGTTAGACCACTACCGTCATGGTTACCATTCCAAACTAAAGTTGAAACGGCAGTAGAGTAGCTTTCCATGAGAGAGTCTTTAGTAACAGCAGAGTTAGCTGTAGTAGTAGTACCGGTCTTTGTAGCGGTCCAAACACCAGGAATGGCATAACCAGCACTTTGTGAACCACCTGGGGCATAAATACCGAAACGAGCGCTACCGTCACTAAGGATATTTGAAATCATATAGGCCACTTGCTCATCAACCACTTGTTTGCCTTCTTTGTCGTCCCATGATTCAATTACATTGCCTGAAGAATTTTTAAGTTCTAGAACATAGGCCAAATCTTTATACGCACCGCCACGAGCGATTGAAGCGTATGCGTTGGCATGTTCAACCATTTTAACACCACAACCAGAACCAATCGCAATGGAGAGACCATAGCTATCGCGACCTTCACAGTAAGCTTTATCGCCAAGAGCATGGGCAATCTCAAGAGAATTATCGATACCATTAATATATAGAGCTTTAACTGCAGCAATGTTTAGGGAATGTCCCAGTGAGAAACGAATTGTTACATTACCATAAAACGAGCCAGTAGCATTAGTAAGAGAACAACTACCAGAATAACCAGCACAATATAAACGATTGATGTTTTCATCTTTTAAGACGGAACCTGGCCCATAATTAATGCCATCACGTTGCATAAATAATGGAGCGTAGTCTAAAATTGGCTTAATAGATGAGCCTGGTTCAATGACAGAATCTGTAGTGGCATTAAGCTCACCATAAGTTTCGTTAAAGAAGTCAATGGAACCAACCATAGCTACAACTTGTGATGTTTCAACATCTACTGAAACTAATGCTATATCATCACTGTGATTTTTGTAAGTGTGACTGGCACCGACTGCTACGGCGTCTTCAGCAATCTTTTGTGCACGTAAATCTAGCGTAGTTTTAATAGTCCAACCACCGGCACGCATAGTTTGAATGCCATATTTGTCTTCAAGTTGTTTTTTAACTTCAAGTACAAAATGCGGAGCAAGCATATCAGCATATTGGCTAGATTCCGGCTTAATAGTATCAAGAATGGCTACTTCTTTAGCTTCTTTAGCTTCATCCTCAGTAATATATTGCATTGTGACCATATCATCTAATACTTTATGCTGTCGGCTAATCAACATTTCGTTGCCGTAAGTATTATATGGGTTAAGGACACCTGGGTTATTTGGTATGGCAGCCAACAAAGCCGATTCGGCGAGATTAAGTTCTTTAGCATGTTTACCAAAATAAGTTTGCGCAGCAGATTCTACGCCATTACGACGACCACCATAAGGTGACTGATTGAGGTACATAGTAAGAATTTGATCCTTGCTATACATTTTTTCAAGCTCAATAGCTAAAATCAACTCCTTAATTTTACGAGTTAGACCACCACGGTTTGCGCTAGCAGCTTCATCAGAGAAGTAAACTTGTTTAATTAATTGTTGAGTCAATGTTGAACCGCCTTGAACACCATGACCACCTAGAGTAGAAAAAGTGGCACGAACCAGGGCACCAAAATCAACACCAGCATGATTATAGAAATTTTTATCCTCAATGGCTACGGTAGCTTTGTACATATATTCCGAAATATCTTCCGCATCGACTACCAAGCGATAGTCTTCGTTGCCAGTATCCTTCCAAAGTAACTCGCCATTGCGATCAAGGTAGGTGTTAACGGTTTCGGAAATAGACATTTCATCAAGACGAATTTCATCAAGATCTTTTTTATAATAGAGAAATAGTCCACCAATAAATATGACCAATATAAGGAAACAAGCTGCAAAGAATTTGAGAATAGCCTTTTGCCCACGCCAAGAAAACCACCATTTAAAAACCCGTTTTGGATGAAGTCGAGCAAAGAAACGTTTAACTGGTTCCTTTGGAAGTTTGGCAAGTTCTTCAGCACGACGCCTAGAATTGGCCTCCTTCTTAGATCGATGCTTATAGCTTAAGCTCGAATATAAATTCATATTAGATTTCGCAGTTTTTTTCGATGATTTTACTTTTTTCTTCTTAGACGGCAAAATCACCTCCGATTTTTTCTTAGTCATGTATTTATTATACACTAATTTTTTGAAAAACATAAAAATTTCGTTTTGATGATTTTTGCTAATATAATGAACATTCGTTGGCACGAAAAAAATATTTTATGTGTTATTATTATATATATGCGGAAGTTTAAATTTAAATCAGTTGTAGCACTGGCAAATATTAAGTTGTCAGTAAAATCAGCGGCGATTGTATTAGCTTCTTCAACTTTGATTTCAGCTCTACTGGGGTTATTTCGAGATCGTTTATTAAATTCTTATTATCTGGGTACTTATCCAACTGGGATTGATGCTTACACGGCAGCTTTCACAATTCCGGATTTTATGTTTTTTATCTTAACTAGTGGGGCACTAGCGGTTTCTTTTATCCCAGTTTTTAACCAAAGATTAGCCTCTGGTAATAAAAAATCTGCATGGGAACTTTCCTCATCATTGATTAATTTGTTGGCGATTTTAACATTAATTTCTAGCGTATTAATTATGATTTTTGCAGATCCATTGATTCGCTATGTAGTGAGCCCAGGGCTAGATGAATCTGGCATGGTACTAGCCATTAATATGACTCGTGTAATTGCGATGAACCCTTTCTTGTTTTCAATCGCAACAGTAATTACTTCAATTCAGCAGGCGGTTGGAAGATTCGTATTTTATGCTTTCGCACCAGCTATATATAATATAGGTATTATTATTGGTATTACTTGGTTTACAGGCGGAATTAATTTGTTTGGTATCCAAATTTTCGAAGGCGGGATTATGGGAGTAGCGCTTGGCGTGATATTGGGTGCTATTATGCAATTAATTGTCTCCCTGATTGGGTTGTTTGGTCTAGGTATGGATTATGAATTTAAAATTTATTGGCGCAATCAGGGATTTCGCTCAATATTAAAACTTCTGCCAGCAAGATCGTTAGATCAGGGAATTGATTATATTAATGGTATAGTAAATACCAATTTGTCGTCGCGTATGGGAGTTGGAGCTGTACGTTCGTTTAATCAGGCTTCGGCTTTACATCAAATGCCAGTAAATTTAATTGGCGTAGCAATTTCAACGGCATTTTTTCCTAAATTAACCGAGGAATTAGGAAATGGCGATAAGAAGGAATTTAATAATACTTTCCGCCAAGCTTTACGCACAATCACTTGGATTTCTTTACCTGTATCCATAATTGCGTTCTTTGGACGTGGTTATGTTACTAGCTTTATTTCAAACATCGGCAACAATGATAGTAACGGCACCATTGCGTCAATTCTTGGAACTCTCTGTATTGCGATTTTTGCTCGTTCAATTTTTCATATTGCTTCACGAGGTTTCTACGCTTATCAAGATACAAAGACACCATTTGTTGTTTCAATTTTTGCAATTGGTCTGACGATTGCAATGTCGGTTTGGTTTTATCACCTAGGTTGGGGAGTAGATGGGTTAGGTATGTCCCAGTCGATTGGCGCAATTGTAGAAATTATTATATTGTTATATATACTACAAAAACGTTCTCGTGGTGAGTTGCTTGATAAGGCATTTTGGCGCGCAATATTTAGGATGATATTCGCAACGATTGTGACTGGATGTGTAGCTTTTTCGATGACCAAATTTATACCTTTGATGGTAACTGATACATCTCTCGTTATCACGATACCGAAATTCTTATTAATCACAGCGATTTCAGGTACATCATATCTTTTAGCAAGTTATTTTTTGAATCTAAAAGAAGCTTTGCCGATTTTTCAATATTTTAAGAAAATTCTCTTTAGAAACATAAAATAAAGTGTTATAATGTCTGTATGAATATAAAACGCGAGGATATTATACATTTGGCATCTTTGTCAAATTTCCGGTTAAATGAATCAGAGATTGACTCATTAGGACATGATTTACAAGACATTATTAAATATATTTCGCAACTTGATGAGTTGAAAGCTGATGATGTTGAACCAACTTATCAAGTATTTGAAATGGAAAATGTTTGGCGAGATGATGAAATTTTACCACAGGAAGCGGATAGGGAAGCATTACTAGATTTAACCAAAGAAGCAAAAGATAATCAAATAAAGGTACCTAAAGTATTATGAAAATTGCCAATAAAAAAGTTACAGCTGAAAGATTGGTTCGAGATGCGCTTGATAAAGCGAAGCATTTTTCCGATTACCATATTTTTACTTTTCTAAACGAAGAGGGTGCGATTAAAAAAGCCCGCGAAATCGACGCCAAAATTAAACGAGGAGAAAAAGTGGGGCGCTTAGCGGGTGTACCATACGCCTTGAAAGATAATTTTCTCAGCCCAGAGGGTGAAACAACGGCTTCGGCTTTGATTTTAGAAGGTTTTAATTCTCCAGTTACAGCAACATCGGTAGCTAAGTTGGAAGCTGAAGGAGCGATCATGATTGGGCGCACTAATTTAGATGCATTTGCACATGGTTCGTCGACAGAAAACTCCTATTATGGACCAACTTTAAATTCACATGATAAAACACGTGTAGCGGGCGGTTCTTCAGGTGGATCTGCCGTGGCTGTAGCACTTAATATTGTGGAATTTGCAACTGGTACGGATACTGGTGGCTCAATTCGCCAACCGGCGTCGTTTAATGGTATTTACGGATTAAAACCAACCTATGGAACAATTTCGCGTTATGGTGTGGTAGCAATGGCCTCGTCGACAGATTGTATTGGTTTCTTTACTAAAACTCCAGAAGATATGGATTTATTGATGTCGATTGCTTCAGGACAAGATCCTAAAGATATGACCACATTACCAGATTATTATAATGACACTAAAAAAATGAATGTGTCCAAGGCTCGTATTGGTATTATCAAAGACTTTGATAATAATTCAGTCCATCCAGAACTACGTAAAGCACTCGCTAAAAAAGTAGAGCTTTTAAAATCTAAAGGTCATGAAATTGTAGAGTTAAAAATGCCAGCACTTAAATATGGGTTAGCTGCATATTACATTCTGGTCCCAGCAGAGCTTTGTTCAAATTTGTCACGACATGATGGCGTGAGATATGGTTTCCGTTCAAAAGACTCAAAGGATTTGGATTCTTTATATGAAAATACTCGTAACGAAGGTTTTATGTCTGAAAATAAACGTCGTATTATGATTGGTAACTTTGTGCTGTCTTCTGGATTTTATGATGCTTACTTCTTAAAAGCAGCTAAGGCACGAACTTTGATTTTAAAGGAATATGAAAAAGCTTTTAAGAAATGTGATTTTATTCTAACGCCAGTATCGCCAAACCCTGCTTTTAAGTTGGGCGAGAAAGTTGATGACCCAGTAGCAATGTATCTTGAAGACGTGATGAGCGTATCTCTAAATCTTGCCGGTGTACCTGGTTTGGCAATACCAGCAGGAGAAACCAAAGATGGATTATCGCTTGGTTTACAATTGGTTGGGCCAAGGCGAAGTGACAAAAACTTAGTTGAATTCGCAAAGGAGATTCAATAATGGATGGTGGGGTTGTAACTTTTATTATTTCAATTTTAATTGTAGCGGTCTTGGTCTTTTTAGCAATTTTGCTAACTGGCAAGCGTGGATATACTTTTAATAAGCAAACTTACCAAACAAAATTCCTAGCGATTGAAAATAAATTAAATCAGCATAATGCGGCAACTTTTATGACTACAGTGATCGAGGCAGATAAATTACTTGATAAAGCTTTAATCGAGATGGGTGTGCCAGGAAAAACCATGGGAGAAAGGTTGAAAAAATGTGGTGAAAGATTCTCGAATCTTAATGCGGTGTGGCGAGCTCATAAATTACGTAACGCTTTAGCCCACGAATCTGACTTAGAAATTAGCTATAAACAAGCTTATAATGCCTTGCAAATTTATAAACAAGCACTTAAAGATTTAGGAGCTATCTAATGAAATATATTCCAACTATCGGTATAGAATGCCATGTTCAACTTTGTACTAAGACAAAACTATTTTCAGAAGTAGATAATGATGCTCGCGGGAAAGAACCGAATTCTTGTGTTTCACCAGTAGACTATGCTTTACCTGGTATGTTGCCACGCTTAAATGGTGAGGCAATCAAATTTGCAATTCGCGCCGGTCGTGCGATGAATTGCAAAATCAACGCTTCTTCTAGATTTGATCGTAAACACTATTTTTATCCAGATTCACCAAAAGGATATCAGATTACACAATTTTATCATCCAATTATTGGTGAGGGATATGTAGAGCTACCTTCTGGTACACGCGTACGAATTGAACATGCCCATCTTGAAGGCGATGCGGGAAAGTTGACCCATTTTGATACTTACAGTTTGGTAGATTTGAATAGAGTAGATACACCATTGATTGAAATTGTCTCAATGCCTGATATCCATTCAGCTAAAGACGTACATGATTATTGTAAAGAATTGTGGCGTCTGATGTGCTACGCTGGAGTAACCTATGGTGATTTATATAATGGTAATATGCGGTTTGATGTAAATATTTCATTAGCCCCAGAAGGCGCTAAAGAATTAGGAACACGGACAGAAGTCAAAAACCTTAATTCTTTCCGCTCAGCTGAAAGGGCAACAGAATATGAGATTGCTAGACAGACTAAAATGTTAGAATCTGGTAAAAAAATCAAGCAGGAAACGCGAGGTTGGAATGATGCTACTGGAAAAACTTCACCGCAGCGTTCTAAAGAAGAGGCAAAAGATTATCGTTATATGCCAGAACCGGATATCCCTCCAGTTAATTTGACACCTGAATTCATTAAAACTGAAGTAGATAAATTACCTTTAATGCCTTCAGATTATCGTGAAAAATTTAATGGAATTATTTCAAATGATATTTTAGAAATTTTATTGGATTATCCAGATTTAATGAAAAAGTTGAATGAGATTGATAAAAAATATGTAAAAAGTATTTCAAATTTGTTTGCGTCAGTCTTATTGGCGGAAGAAAAGGCAGCGGAATATTTAAACGATTTGCCAAGCGCTAAAGATTTAAATGAACTGGCAGAGATGAATAATAAAAAAGAATTGTCTTCTACCGCAACTAAAGAAGTGTTCCTACGTTTATTCGACCCACAAATGACAGAGCGAGGCGCTAAACAAATTGCAAAAGAATTGGGATTAATCCAGGAAAATGATTTAGACGCACTTAAAAAAATAGTTGATACAGTATTAGCTAAGCCGGAGACAAAGAAGGCTCAAGATGATTTTCGAGCAGGAGAAGAAAAAGCAATTGGGTTCTTGGTGGGGCAAGTTATGAAAGAATCACACGGAAAAGCTAATCCGTCTGCCGTCCAAGATATTTTGCGTAAAAAATTAACTAAATAATTAACTTGTGCTAATTTTATACAAAATATAAATATAGTGGTGTTATTAGTGTTTAAAAATTAGGTTCGCCAAAATTACTACTACCGCCACCACCTGTGTTCGGTCCATGGCTTTGGTATGGATTGCCGGCGGCTTGGTTATTGATTTCTTCCTGTTGATCTTGGATTTCTTGCAACTGGCTTTCAGATATTTCTTGATCACCGCCTTGATTGCCATTACCATTGTTATTGCTGGGATCACTATTGTTGTTTGCTGCATCAACAGCTTCGCGACGCTTCTCTTCAATGCGATCCTTAGCTGCTTCTGATTGTTCGTCTTTACCAGTCTGATTGTCATCTTTGCTAGCACAATTATTTTCAAAAAGTAATGATTCTGCCTGATTATAAGAAACTAGAGCGTCATTATATTGTTGATTATTAAATAATAGATCAGCTTGCAGCTCAATCGAATACGATAAATTGCCATAAATAGCGCAAAGACGCTCTTCGGGCGGATTATGTTTGAGACTTTCACGAAATTCCGTCTCAGCTGCTACCAAATCTTCACGCGATTCGGCTTGAATAAGCTTAAGATAGCCATTATTATAATATGGTAAATACGGTTCAATTAAATTTCCAACCATCTGGAGTTTGGTTGCAACAGCTGGCAATCCATAACTTTCACCTGCAATGCCAGTTGAATAGATAATATTATAGATACCAGTGCGGAGGAAAAATATTGTAGAAAGTATTAGAATTATAAGTGGCACTAAAGTGTAAAGAAATAGTCTACGACGTTTTTTAAAACGAATTTTATCTTGATTTAATAAATCCAAATTAAATTCAGACATCTTTCTTACTCCTTTCTGATAATACTCGCGCTAAAACATCTTCACCTTCCCAAGCCAGTAAAATAAGTAAAAGAATAGCGAAAACCCAGTACGTCTCAGCGCCAGTATTAGTTGTAGTGCCTGATGGGTCGTGTTGAATACTAGCAGCAGAAGCAAGCGCCGAAATAACAGCATTCGGCATATTATTATCTTCACGATGATAATAATCGCCATGAAGCGTACTAGCAATCTGTTTTAAATTCGTTTCATTTATTTTAGAAATTACGCGGTGTTTGTCATCGACAGAGATATTCGAATCATCTCCAAAATATGTTACATATTCATTTGTTATGGCAGTGAAATCTGACCCATTTTCTCCTACAATGCCAACCATTTCTATAAGACTACCACTAGTAGAACCATATCCAAATACAATTGCCTTATCTAGTAAACCTGGTAAATTCTGTGGTAATTGAATAGATTTACCTGACACGTCTTCACCATCGCTCATAAATACTATGACATTATTACGTTCTGGATAACGTTCTTTATATTTAACCAATCGCTGAGCAGTATATGCAAATACTTCTGTGAAATCAGAAGGTTTAGTATAATATGAATCTTTTGGTTTGAAATATGGAGCAGCTGCTACTATTGCATCGGCATTAAACGTCATCGGTACAGCAGAATAAGTTGAAAAATCTTGAACTATAATACTATATTTGGCGCCAGGAAGTTTGGATACAATATAGGCTGCATCATCTTGTGCCTGTTCGAAACGGCGCTTATCACCATTTTTTACATCTTTAGCTACCATAGAGCCGGTAGCATCTACTACAAACCAAACATTCAAGTTGGATGTTTCGCGTTCTGATATTTCACTAGAAATAGTAAAACGAAAGAGCATGAGTAATGTTAAAATTAGCATTCCTAAACGACGATAAAAGGTTGGAGATTTCAGAAAAACAAAAGATTTTATCAACTTTTTCATAGACTAAGCCTCCAGATTACAATAAAGAATAAAATTGCAGATATTGTTGCTATGATTATTGGAATAGTAGGTGAATCATTGCGTACTAGTGTTTCTGCCCCTTCATAGCGAGCAGCTTCTTGTTCTAAGATCTGATCGACGATTTCAGATACGACAACGTTATTATTGTTACTCCATGAAGAAAAAGCATAGTAAGCACCACCAGTATTTAGAGTGGCTTCACGGAATTCTTCAAGATAATCTGCTCCGTATGTGGATGTCGGGTTATTTATTTGCTCTTGACTACGATATTCACCGGTGGACAATCCATAGATGGCAATATTATAACGTTTAGCATAATTAGCGGCTTGTGTAAGAGTAACAACTCTACCGGCAGCATCCTCATTATCTGTTGCTAGGATAATAGAACGAGAACGTTCTTGCTCTTCTAATTTGTCAAAACCATTGACACAACCGACTACGCCACGCCCGATGGCTGATGTACCGTCAACTTTGCTGCTATAAAGAGCATAAGAATAAGCGAATGGGTCGTCTTTAAAGTCTTTCAGTAAATCTGCTAATAAATCATAGTCATCACTGAGTGGTGCAACAGTTAGATAAACGCTATCAAATAGAGTCAAGCCAACACGCTGACCTTTAAAATCATCGAGGAGATCAGCGAAATATTCAACAAGCTCCTTAACATATTCATTCATCGAACCGCTAACATCAAGACAGAGCATAATATCACGGTTGTCATACTCTGGTTTAGAAACTGTAACCGAAACTGGTCGTGCGGCAATAATTGCGACAGAGCTAAACACTACAATAAACAAAAGGCCTGCAGCCATAAGTAGGAGATGATACTTTTTGAGGGCAGCTTTATACTCTGGTAAAGCTCTGACTTTATTAGTATTAGCTAAAGGTTTGCAATCGTTTTTAGTAGAAATTTTACGTTGAGCTTTTTGTCGTTGTTGCCAAAAAGCAATCCCAATAATTGCGATAAATCCAAATAAAGCTACTAATAGAATCCATGATTGTCTCATTGTTTGCCTCCTTGATTCGGTAGGGAAATATTTGGGTTGTTGACAGACGAAAGTTTAGCAACTGCTTCGGAATCCATAATCAACTCACGAGCCTTGCGAGCGGAATCAAGAACCGAACCATGTTCCAGACAATCAAATTCATCTGGGTAATATTTATTTATTAAATTAGCGAGCTTAATATTTTTTGAACGTTTTATATCGCTTAATGTTAATACTTCAGCGTGAAAACCACTTACTTCTGTATAAAACAAGCGTACTACTAAGCTCAATTCTTGGTGTGCTCTAGCGGCGCGAATCTTACGTGTGCCAAATCTCTGTTCAACTTCGTCAACCATTTGTAAATATTTTTGTCTGATAGCTGCAATATCTTTAATTTGAGGCTTAGCTGGTTTAAGATTAGAAAGTGATTTGATAGGTTTTTTACGTGTAGTATAGAGGATAAAGAAAATAATTAATAAAATTAGGCCAAGAAATAGAATGCCAAAAAAGAACCAGACAATAGAATAATACATTGGTTCATGCATAAGGCTAGGGCTAGCAAGGGCAGCACTAAACATTTTAACGGCGAACATGTTTTTGCTCCTCTAGCATTTTAAAAATAGCTGGAATAACATTATCAGAACTATCAATACTACAACTACAGACTCCTAAACGTTTCAAATCGTGTTGAGTAGTAGTTTTGAGTGATTGACGCATATTGGTTTCGGCTTTTTTAAGATTACGGTCTTTGCGCATAAAAGCTGGTAAACGCAAATCTTCCGTGATATCACGAGCTTCAAAATTAACAAAATTTGAGTTGGTTAACTCAGAATCTTCAACCATAATGATCATTTGTTCGTGACGAGTGCGAAGGCGCCTAATAATATCTTGATAAATGTTAGCGGCACCGAACACATCGGTGATAATAATTAAAAACATACGTTCACGAAAATTTTTGGAAATATAACTGAGTAAAGCATTAAGATCTGCTTGGTCTGCTTTGATATTAATAGATTTTTCGTATTTAGTGAGAAAGTTTTCAATGTGGGCAGTGCCTTCTTTAAGTGCAAACTTAGTGTTGCCATTACTATTCCCAAACACCATACCAACAAGATCGTCATTTTTTTGTGCAATATACGCAATAACGCCAGCAGCTAAAGTTGCAATGGCGCCTTTAGTTTCACCAGAAGGAGAAAGTGCGGCCATATTACGACCAGCATCTGCAACGATCATAATGTTATGTTTGCGAACTGCCACATATCTTCTAATCATAGGCGTACGAGAGCGTGCTGAAGCCTTCCAATCAATATCTTTGACGTCGTCACCATATTCATAAGGACGTAAATCGTCAAAATCCATACCACGGCCTTTAAATACTGAGCCATAGTTACCAGTGAGCACATTACGCACGCGTCGTTTGGCGTAAATGCTCATTTTCTTTTTAACTTTGACGAGATGGCTTGACATTTTCTCCCTGTAAAATTGACTTTTATGTTATTTTGTGCTATAATATACAGAATGTGGGTGCTACGGCGCTATAATCTTGGAAAAAATCGCATCAATGATAGCTTCTGAATGAACTTCATCAGCAGCTGCTTCGAAATTCAACATAATACGATGACGAAGAACTGGATAGCGTAATTCTTTAACATCATCTGGTGTGACATAATTACGATTATGAAGCAAGGCTAAAACTTGAGCGACACGGAGTAATGCGATAGCTCCGCGAGGTGATACTCCATAGTCGACATATTTAGCAAGTTCTGGTCCGATAACTGTTTTCGCATCACGGGTGGCCGCCACTATATTGGTAATATAATTCTTAATGGAATCATCCACTTTGACTGATTTGGCAGCGTTCTGGAGTTGTTTGATTTCTTCAAGAGATACTTTTGCGGAGTCGGGAAGTGGTTCAGTAGTTTGGCCTGACAAAGTATAATCCAAAATTTTAAGTTCTTCATCACGCTTAGGATAGGGGACTAACACCTTGAGCAGGAAGCGATCAAGCTGAGCTTCAGGGAGTTCATAAGTACCTTCTTGTTCGATTGGGTTTTGGGTTGCGAAAACAATAAATGGGTCTGGCATGTGGAACATAACGCCACCCACTGAAACTTGACGCTCTTGCATTGCTTCTAGCATAGCGCTTTGTGTCTTGGCGCTAGAACGGTTAATTTCGTCATGAAGTACAAAATTGGCGGAAACTGGACCAATTTTGGTATCAAAAGTGCCTTTACTGTAATTATAGATTTGCGTGCCAATAATGTCGGATGGCAATAAATCTGGCGTACACTGAATACGTGAAAAACTACCATTAGTAGCTTCGGCCAAAGTTTTAGCTGCGAGGGTCTTAGCAAGACCTGGCAAAGATTCTAGGAGTACATGCCCTTCAGCAATAAGGGCTACGACAAGCGCCAGCCTAAGCTCTTCCTGTCCAACCACTTTGGTTTGATAGGCATTCATAAGTTTGTTAATAGTTTCCATCTTCTCCTTTCTTAAGCCCAATAGAGGCTAATATTATTAGCAATTTGAATTTTTTGCTCCTCGGTATATGTATCAGGTTGATCAAAATAATGATTATCATCGAAAAGGGCGTGCGGCAAAATGTCCATATAAGTTAAACCGTCAGTTTCAAGCTGCATTTTGTCAGACACTGGTACTGTAATGTTTCCGAAAGCGCCATAGATAGTGGCAGGAGAATAAGGTTTTAAAATATCCATGGCGATTTGTAATGGAAAAGTAGTTTTTAAAATGTCGGCAAAAATAATGATGTTGCGATTATTGATAACTCGTGGGTCAAAGCTAGGGTTAAGATTTTTTTCGGCGTTGATTTTAGAAAAGGCAGCCTGTTTGCGTTGCTCAACTACATTTAAAAAATCGCCACAAATAAACTCGTATTCATTTCTGGTAATGTCAGGATTTAAAACAAAGCCGCCATCGGTTTTAATTGCTCCAAGTTGACGAGTGATATCATAAGGATCATCTACCTCGGAATATTGTAAAATGTAAATATAGGCATGGAGACGTGTTGCAAGCTCAATACAACTAAGTAGAGAACTACGCTTAAGACAAAAAATAATTGTATCGTTATTGCGATATTCTGTCAGTTTCATGGCTAGTTGATCACCAAGAACTTGGCGACTAGGGTAAAACATTTGCCTCCTATTTTCTTAATTTAATTTTAGCATAAGTTTAATAAAAATGATAGGAAAATTGTTCTTTCTTTATTGGGGAAAATGTCTACTAGTGTATTCAAAAAATATATAACATTGACAACATTTTATCTTTATGCTACAATTTGGAAGACGATTCATTGGACTGGGGTGAGTTGTCATGTGATTTGCCCATGACTGTCTAGGACAGTCGTGGGCATGCTCCTTAATAGGATAGAACAGAAAAGACGCCGCGGGGTGATACAAATAATAATAACGTTAGGAGAGCGAACCGACGGGTTCCGTTTAACAAGCAGCAACCTAATTTATTTTATTCATATCCATGTTTATAAAGCTCGTTTGTAATTATTCACAAATCCTCTAGTATTGCCCACGCAATGTCTTTCTTTTCTATATATTTGCCGGCGCCCATTTGCGCCGGCATTTTTTAAGATATTGGGGGTAAAATCTATTTTATTTTTTATTTTTATGATATAATTATCCCAGTGTACTTTCTTTTTGAGTGAATAACTTAAGAAGTTGGATTAATATAATATTATAAAATAAAGGAGCATATGGCTACTGAAATTAAAGATTTAAGCAAGCTTCGCAATATTGGGATTATTGCTCATATTGATGCAGGTAAGACGACGACCTCAGAAGCAATTCTATATCGTACAGGGCTTAAGCATAAAATTGACCTTGTAAAAGGTGGCACTGGTGGTGCTGATACTGACTGGATGGAACAGGAAAAAGAACGTGGTATTACGATTACTTCTGCTGCAGTGACAGTCTATTGGAAAAATCATCAAATCAACATTATCGATACCCCAGGACACATTGATTTTACCGCAGAGGTAGAACGTTCATTGCGTGTGCTTGATGGCGCAGTTGTAGTATTTGATGGGAAAATGGGTGTGGAAGCACAATCCGAAACGGTGTGGCGCCAAGCAACTAAATATGGTGTACCTCGTATTTGTTTTGTGAATAAAATTAATCAAATTGGTGGCGATTTTTATAAATCTCTTGAGTCGATTCATAAACGTTTGTCGAAAAATGCAGTAGCAATCCATCTCCCGATTGGGTTTGAAAAAGATATTTGCGGTGTAGTTGATTTGATTGACATGAAAGCTTATACCTACAAAGATTATGCTGATCATGAACTTACCGTCGGTGAAATTCCTGAAGATATGAAAGAAAAAGCCAAAAATGCTCGTTCAATGTTGGTAGAAGAAGCTGTCCAAGCTGATGAGGCTTTGATGGATAAATATTTCAATGAAGGTGAAGATGCTATTACGGTTGATGAACTTAAAGCAGCGCTTCGTAAAAGAGTACTTGATGGTGACTTCTTCTTGGTAACTGGTGGTGATGGTCGTGGTGTGATTGTCGAAAAAGTGCTTGATCTTATGACTGATTATTTGCCATCGCCTCTCGATCGTGATCAAGGTCAAACTGTAGGCACCGATCCTAAGACTGGTGATCAGGTTGTACGCAAGGCTGATAATTCAGAGCCTCTCACTGCTCTTGCATTCAAGATTGCAACTGATCCATTTGTGGGTAAATTAATCTTCCTTCGTGTTTATGCTGGTAAGTTAAAATCTGGCGATACGGTTCTCAATGCTTCAACTGGAGATAAAGAGAGAATTGGACGTTTAGTGCGTATGCATGCTAATGACCGAAAAGATATTTCAGAAATTGGTGCGGGTGATATCGCGGCAGTAGTTGGTCTCAAAAATTGTACAACTGGTACAACTCTATGTGCACCAGCTCATCCTATCTTACTAGAGTCTATTGAATTCCCAGATCCACCAGTATCAATTGCGGTAGAACCAAAAACTAAAGCTGACCAAGAGAAGATGGGTATTGGTCTTTCGAAGATGGCAGAAGAAGATCCAACTTTCCGTGTACATACCGATGATGAAACCGGCCAAACCATTATTTCTGGTATGGGCGAGTTGCATCTTGAAATTATTATTGATCGTTTGAAACGTGAACATAATGTCGAAGCCAACACTGGTGCTCCTCAGGTTGCCTATCGTGAAACCATTCGTGGTACTGCAGAAGCACAAGGTAAACATATTAAACAGTCTGGTGGCCGTGGTCAATACGGTGATGTCTGGATTAAATTTGAGCCAAATGAACCAGGGAAGGGTTTTGAATTCATCGACCAGATTAAGGGTGGTGTGGTGCCACAAGAATACCGCAAACCAGTACAAAAAGGTATCGAAGATACTCTCGCTGGTGGCGTGATTGCTGGATATCCAGTGGTAGAT
>JAGCST010000034.1 GCA_017964025.1 Candidatus Saccharimonadota bacterium | reverse complement strand
GGAAATTTCTTGGATGCAGGTTTGGTATTTTTCTAAATCTGTGTCTTCGCCACCGGACCCGTGGGTGGAATAAGAGAGAAGAGCAATTTTAGGTTGTTTATTAGTGTATTTGATAAAGGAATCAACGGTGTCTTCGATGATAGTATAGAGTTGTTTGCTATTTGGATGTTTAATGACGCCACCATCGGCAATAGTGAGAATTTGGTCTTGTTTTTGGCAAATGAAACAGCTAGAAAAATATTTGGATTTGAGAGTTAGATAAGCTTTGTAGGCAAGGAGGACTTTGCGGGAAGAATAATTGAGGCCAGAGATTATGGTGTCAGCTTGTTTTGCTTTTAACATTTCAACAGCTTGTTCGAGATTGTCGGTGGGGATAAATTCGATATCTTCGAAGTGATTGGCGGCTTCTCTGGCGATTTCGTTGGAGTTTAATTCTGGAAAGATAATTTTCATAGATTTATTATAACACAAAAAAATAACCCCTAAATAGGGGTTATTTTTTGTTGTTTTATTTGTCTACAACTTCACCTTCGACGGGTTCGTCTGAGTCGTTGTCGGATTTATCATCTGATTTTTTATCATCTGATTTGTTGTCTTCGGAAGCAGCTTGATAGAGCTTAGCGCCGATAGGCATAATTTTGTCGGATAATTCCTTGGCGGCGTCTTCGAATTTATCTTTATCGGCGTCAGCATCGTTAAGAACTTTTTTGGCTTCTTCGACGGCGCTCTTAATAGTTTCCTTGTCCTCATCGCTGATTTTGTCTTTGTATTCAGAAGGCATTTTTTCAGCTTGATAAATGGTATTTTCTAGGTGGTTTTTAGCGTCGACAGAATCCTTTTTCTTCTTGTCTTCTTCAGCGTGAGCTTCGGCTTCTTTTTGGGCTTTTTCGATGTCTTCTTTGCTCATATTACCAGAATTTTGGATGGTAATAGATTGTTCCTTGCCAGTGCCCTTGTCTTTGGCGGTGACATTTAAGATGCCGTTAGCATCGAGATTGAAGGTGACTTCAATTTGTGGAACACCGCGAGGAGCAGGAGCGATACCGTCGAGAATAAAGCGACCGAGCGATTTGTTATCGGCTGCGAATTCGCGTTCACCTTGGAGGACGTGGATTTCTACTTGAGGTTGATTGTCTGATGCGGTAGAGAAAACTTCGGATTTAGATGTAGGAATAGTGGTATTTCGATCGATTAATGGAGTGCGAACACCGCCCATGGTTTCGATACCGAGAGTTAATGGAGTAACGTCAAGTAGGAGAATGTCTTTGACATCACCTTGGAGGACGCCACCTTGAATAGCAGCACCAACAGCAACAACTTCGTCTGGATTAACACCTTGCATTGGGTCTTTGCCGAAAATGGATTTGACCTTTTCGATGACGGCAGGCATACGAGTCATACCGCCAACCATAACGATCTCATTGATATCTTTGGTTTCGAGTTTGGCATCTTTCAAGGCTTTTTTGACTGGTTCTTCAAGACGATCTAATAAATCTGAAACTAGCTCTTCGAGTTTGGCGCGAGTCAGAGTATATTCGAAATGCTTTGGACCATCGGCATCAGCGGATAAAAATGGAAGGTTGATGTCGGTAGAAGTGCTGGATGATAGTTCCTTTTTGGCTTTTTCGGCTTCGTCTTTAACACGTTGCATAGCAGCGGCATCTTTTTTGATGTCAATGCCAGATTCTTTTTTGAATTCATCGACGAGGAAGTTGACAAGGATATTATCGAAATCTTCACCACCGAGGTGAGTATCACCATTCGTGGACATCACTTCGAAGACACCATCGCCGAGTTCGAGGATAGATACATCGAAAGTACCGCCACCAAGGTCGAAGACAACGATTTTTTCGTCTTTTTTGGATTCGAGACCATAAGCTAATGCAGCAGCAGTTGGTTCGTTGATAATTCTCTTTACTTCGAGGCCAGCGATTTTACCTGCATCTTTGGTAGCTTGACGTTGTGAATCATCAAAGTAAGCTGGTACAGTAATAATAGCTTCGGTGACTGGTTCGCCAAGGAATGCTTCGGCATCGGCTTTGATTTTACTTAAGACCATTGCGCTGATTTCTTCTGGTGTGTATTCTTTGCCATCCATTTCAACGGCTACACCGTTGCCCTTCTTGACGATTTTGTATGGGCTGATATCGAGATCATGTTTAACTTCTTTGTCGGTGAATTTGCGGCCAATTAGACGCTTGATACCGTAAATAGTATTTTTAGGGTTAGTCACTCTTTGACGTTGAGCGACCTTACCTACTAAGCGTTCACCTTTTTTAGTGACAGCGACTACTGATGGAGTAGTGCGATCACCTTCTGCATTAGTAATGACTTCAGGTTTGCCTGCGACCATGTAGGCAAAAGCTGAGTTGGTAGTTCCTAAATCTATACCGATGATTTTACTCATTATTCCTCACTTTCGTTAATTTTGTTGGCACTCGTGTATGTAGAGTGCTAATTAATATCTATTGTAGCGCATTGGCACTTGCATGTCAATAGTGCTATTAACTAATTTTAATGAAAAGTCTTGACATAGCGATAAATTGGGGTTATTATTAAAAGCATAAAGGTTATACAAAAATAAAAAAAGGAAAAAATATGAAAAAACAACAAAAAATGGTAAATGTGTTGGGTGCATTTGCTGCTGTTGCTGTGGGGGGATTGGCACTAGGCGGTAATGTATTTGCTGACACCACTTATACATCTGAGAATTTTCCAGATAGTGGGTTTTTTTATTGTGTAAAGTCGGGAATTGAAGGAGTTGATCCTACTACTGCTACTAGCATTACTCAAGCACAAGCAGAAGGAATCACTAATCTTTCTTGTGACGGTACTGTAAGTGCTAAGCAATTCACTAATGCGACCGGTCTTGAACTTTTAACTAATCTAGAGGGCATTAATATAGAAAACCAAACTAATCTGCAATCTTTAGATCTTTCACATAATGAAAAATTGACAGGGATTGTTAGTGTTATGAACAACCCTCAACTTGCGACTTTGAATTTTGGTCAAAATTCGACAATTCAAACCGTTTTTGCAAATAATAATGTTCTTGAAAGTATAGACGTGAGTGGTCTTACTGGATTGACACAGTTACATGTTTATAATAATAAATTAACTTCACTCAATGTATCGTCGAATACAGCGTTGACGAATTTGGTTGCATCTAAAAATAAATTGGCTGGCGTTGATTTATCAGCTAATCGTGCTTTGACTATAGCTTATCTTTACGATAATGAGTTTGAAAGTATTGATGTTTCTAGGATAAATAAGAATTTGCTTGGGCTATATCTTGATGACAATGTGTTAGTGAGAACAAATTTTGTGGCGGTTCAAATTGCTAGAGGTGAGAATTATTATGCAAGCGTTGATACTAATGGTGGAACAGACGGAATGTTTATTCCAATGATGGTGATGACTGGTTTAGGTAGGGAATCTAGAATTACAACTTCGGGTGCAAGTTTCCATAATAATGATGGTAATTGTTTCGAAGGTGATGCTTTCTGTATTGTGATTGATGCTGATATTTTAGATTATCAAAATTATGTTCAACTTGCATATGTTGGTGAAACTCCGAATGCTACGATGGTTGCTAATGGTCAAGATGAATCAAAATTGAATTATCGCTTAGAGATTAATCTTCAGGCTTATCAAGAAGGTAGTGATATAAGAGTGCCAGATACTGGTGTGTTTAGCGGTGGTCATGGTGAAGTAATGGGTGTAATAATTTCGCTTGGTGCAATTGCTACGATAGCAGGTATTGTCTTTGGTGTAGTTTATAGTGTACGCCGTAATAGTGATAAGGTAGGATTTACTAAGAAAGGATTCTAATAATATTAGATGAGCTAAAACCCCACTTATATAAGTGGGGTTTTTGTAGGAACATGGAAAATAAAGAGAGAATTTGATATAATTTATCTATGGCGATAGAGAGGTTAGTGGAGCCGACGGCTTCAGGTGATAAAGAAGAGGAGCGGATTGAAATTTCGTTAAGACCGGTTTCGTTTGAAGAGTATATTGGACAAGAACACCTCAAAAATAATTTGAAATTAGCAATTGATGCGGTAAAAAAACGAAATGATGGTTCGACGTTGGATCACGTTTTATTATATGGACCTCCTGGACTTGGCAAGACGACGATGGCTGGTGTAATTGCGCATGAACTTGGAGCATCACTTAGAGTAACTTCAGGTCCGGCGATTGAGAGGGCAGGAGATTTAGCATCGATTTTGACGAATTTAAAAGATGGGGATGTATTGTTTATTGATGAAATTCATAGATTAAGACGAGCAGTGGAAGAAGTGTTATATTCGGCGATGGAAGATTATAAATTGGATATTGTGATAGGGAAGGGGCCAGCGGCGAGGTCAGTGAGACTAGATTTGCCACATTTTACAGTGATAGGCGCAACGACACGAACCGGTTCTCTTGCGGGGCCTTTGAGGGATAGATTTGGGATTGTGCATCGTTTGGAATATTATAAAGAACCAGAGATTGGACAAATTATAAATAGAACAGCGGGGATTTTGAACACGAAAATTCAACCGGAGGCTTGTAAATTGCTCGCAGCAAGATCGCGTTTGACTCCACGGATTGCTAATAGAATTTTTAAGCGAGTGAGAGACTATGCGGATGTGAACGGAGATGGTATTGTCGATACAGTGATTGCAAAAAAAGCATTAGAATTGATGGAAATTGATTATTTAGGGTTAGATCCAGCGGATAGGAATATGCTTCGACTGATGTATGAAAATTATGGTGAAAAGCCAGTTGGTCTTACGACGATTGCAGCGTTAACTGGAGATGAACCAACTACGATAGAGGATTTTTATGAACCATATTTGATGCAAGTGGGACTTTTGACGCGCACGCCTAAAGGGAGAGTAGTGACAGAAAAAGGGAGGAAACATTTGCAAGAGATGAAGTAGAGCTAGGGTGGTTGCACTTTACAAAACTAATAAAATAAGTTATAATATAAAGTGAAGGAGCTATTTTATGGATGCAAACCTAGCTAAAATTCGTCATGAGAGAAGCAAGAAGGATTTTCCAATGCTTAATCTCGAGGATGATGAATATGTGGAATTTGCTTTTAAGAGAGCAAATATTTGTTTACTTTTGATTTTGGCCGGAACTGGCGTTGGGGCGATTATAATATTATTGGGTTTTTTGTTGGTATTACTTGGTCAGTCTATGATAGATGAAATGGGAAAAAATTTTTTGTTTATCATGTTGTTTGCTCTTTTAGCGACAGTATTGATGGTTCGAGCCGTAGCTTTAAGAACTTATAGGGGCAATCGTTTGTTTGTGACTAATCAGAGAGTGATTCAATTATTAATGACTTCTTTGGTATCATCTTCAGTAAATGCAATTGATTTGCCGTCGGTGGAAGATGTAAGTTTTCGTCAAGATGGAATTTTGCCGAGGTTGTTTCATTATGGAACTTTGAGATTGGCAACAGTAGGTGACGAAACAACATATACTTTTAAATATTCGGATATTACGCCGGAGGATCTGAAGGCGATTTCGAAAATGATTACAGATGCAAAAAAGAAAAACAAAAAGAATGATTAAAAATTAATCAGCTTGACTGATTATTTTTGACTGCGGCTATATTTGACGTAGGTGTCTTCTTTTTCGAGAGTGGCTTTCAAGGTGTATTCTTTACATTTTCCGTCTTTGCAATTGGCGGCTTCATAGGAATAAGAACTACCAGTTTGACCGAGATTAATACCGAGAGGATCAGTCCAAAGAGCTGGATCAATAACTTTGATATTGTCCTCGCCAATTTGTTCTGGATAATAATTATGTTCTTTGTAAAAACTTTCTTCAAGAGCATAGTACATAGCATTGATGGCGGTTTTGCGTTGTTCGTCGCGTTTCATGGCATCAATGTTGGATTTTTGAATAAAGAAAAAAACAAGGAGAAGACTAGCAAAAACGCCAACGATGATGACTTCTAAAATGGTAAAACCTTGTTTTCTATCCATAATTGTATCCTAAATGGTAGTACCGACTGGGATCGAACCAGTGACCTTGGGCTTATGAGTCCCACGCTCTAACCAACTGAGCTACGGTACCATGCCTAATGATTATATCTTAAATTTCGTGAAAAGACAATTTTTGAGATTCAAGGCTCGAATGAAAAACGCCGAGCGGGCAGCTCGGCGTTAAAGGAGGGTTGTGGCTAGCAGATGAGCTAACCTAAGATTGGGCACTTTCGTGCCAAATGTTGTATATTGATTGTGGCTGATTAAAAGCCATTAT
>JAGCST010000033.1 GCA_017964025.1 Candidatus Saccharimonadota bacterium | reverse complement strand
GTACCAGTACCAGTAATAGAAGTCCCTACATTGGTACCTGTAGGATCAAAATGTACTGTATATCGTAGACATTCTTTAGCAATCGTAGCAGTATAGACAATAGTACCATCATTATTAGAATTATTAGTATCAGGAATCATTTTATAAGTACCGACACTCATATTAGAAGCGGAGTTAACACCATAGTAAATCTTGAAGTTATCACTAATATCAGAAGAAGCTGGAGTAGAGAGTGGTGTTTTTACTGTAGTAGGATTAACTAGAGTAGGTACTGGACTAAAGATATCATTAGCAGAAGGAGCAGTAGTAGGACTAGCACTATTATAATAGTATCCCCATGAGTTAGGATTGTCTTTTAAGCTAGCTATACCATTAGATGGTGTAAAGTAAGTATCTGATTGATTATTAGAACTATTACCATTGAGATATAGATTATTGTCATTAACTGATGTATTAATAGTAAAGTTATAACCATACCTACAAGTAGTTGATACATTAATACTATCAGCACTAATGGCTGTTTTAGTACCAGCAGCAGCTATATCTATGCTTTGAGAGCCGGAGGAGGTGAGGGTGAGGGTGTAATCAGCAGCAAAGGTATTATCAATAGTCATAAATGGCAACATCATTACGCTAAAAAACAAAAACAAACTGTTTCTTTTTTTATCCCACAAAACAATGTTTATTTTTTTCATATGTTAACCTTTTACACTATAAATCATATCATGGTTATGATAAGATGTCTAATTTTTTAATGCAAGTCGTATTCTTTCTTCTGTAGACAAATCTTTATCAATTTTATCAAGCGCCATTGTTGCCTCTTTCAACGAAAACCCTAACGCCATCAATACATCTAACGCCTCGTCCGATTCCACTTTCTCTTGACTCTGTTTCACTTCAGTAGCACCATACTTTGATGGTATTCCCACTTTATCTTTCAAATCCACAATCACCCGCTCTGCCGATTTTTTACCTACACCCGATGCTTTTGATACGAACGAAATATCACCATTCGCAATCGCATTTCGCACTTCTTCTGCTTCCGCTAATGACATAATCGCAATTCCTGCTTTCGGCCCCACACCCTGCACCGAAATCAGAAGTTCAAAAATTTTTTTTGCTATTAAAGTCGAAAAACCATACAACTCTTCCACGTTTTCTCTCACCTGGTGATAAGTATAATATTTTCGTTCTTCACCAAGCTGCGCATTTTCAAAATCCAAAGCCGGCACCATTATTTCATATCCCACACCACTAACATCTACAATCAACCCATTGTTACCAAATTTTTCTTCCACCGTCCCTTTAATATGCGAAATCATTTTTTCCTCCTATTATTTGAAAACTCATATTTGTCACCCCGACCCATTTGATACAAAAAACTACACGTAATTGCCACCGCTAAAGCATCTGCCGCATCATCTGGTTTAGGTTTCTTTTCTAATCCAAGATGCATTCGTACCATTTCACCAATCTGCGTCTTCGTCGCTGCACCATACCCAGTCAAAGATTTTTTAATCTCGTTTGGAGTATATTCATATACTGGTAAACCTTTTTGTCCTGCAACCAACAGTACAATTCCTCGCGCTTCCGCCACAGCAATTCCAGTTGTAATGTTTTTTGCAAAGAATAATTTTTCTACTGCCACCATTTCCGGTTTTGTTTCATCAAACACCTCAATCAACGAATCATAAAGTTCTTTTAAACGTACTGGCAACGGCGCATCTACTGTAGTCGTCACTACTCCAAAATCCAATGCCTTTGTTGACCGACCAGTTTCAATTAAGCCAAACCCGCATCTACCAAGTCCTGGATCAATTCCTAAGATTTTCATTTCACATACCTAATTAATGTTTCACGTAAATCTTTTACTGGAACGACGAATTTATCATGAATCGTTGCTGGCCCAATCGCATGTTTAAATCCAAGCTTTTTTGCTTCTGCAATCCGTTGATCCGCTCGAAATGCCGACCGTATTTCGCCACCTAGTCCTACTTCACCAAACACTACATATTCTTCGCCAAGTTTTCGTCCTGCCACCGCCGAAGCAATTGCCATACAAACTGCAAGATCCGCTGCCGAATCAGAAAGCTTCATTCCTCCCACTACATTCACAAAAATATCTTTATCAGATAATTTTAATTTTGTCCTTCGTTCCAGTACCGCAATCAGTAAATTCAATCGATTAAGATCAAACCCCGAGGCAGTTCTTTTTGGATAACCATAATTGGAATTCGTTGCCAAAGCTTGTATTTCTACCAAGATTGGCCGATTTCCTTCGAGTGTAGCCAAAATTATCGAACCATCTGTATTGGTTCTTTCCGCTAGTAGTGCAGCTGACGGATTTTGTACTTCCGACAAGCCTGAATTAAGCATTTCAAAAATTGCCACTTCATTAGTCGAACCAAACCGGTTTTTTACTGCTCGTACCGTTTTAAATCCACCATATCTATCACCTTCAAAGTTCAATACCACATCTACTAAATGTTCTAGCACTTTCGGTCCTGCCAAAGTTCCTTCTTTAGTTACATGTCCCACTATCACTACTGCCGTATCCGTAGCTTTTGCTGCTCGAATAATCAAATTACCTGAATTTGTCACTTGTGACACCGTTCCAGGTGCCGAAGAAATCTCATCCATTGCTAACGTTTGTATAGAATCCACAATTACCAAATCAAAATCACCTGATTCAATAGTTTTAGCAATATCGTTTGCCGATGTTGATGCCGCAAACGACAACTTATCTGACTCTGCACCAAGTCTCATTGCTCTTAATTTTACTTGTCCAGCCGATTCTTCACCTGAAACATACAAGACATTATGCTTTTTTGCTACTGTTGCACAAATTTGCATCAAAAGTGTAGATTTACCAATTCCCGGCTGTCCAGCAAGTAGCGACACCGACCCCATCAAAATCCCCCCACCAAGCACAGTATTAAGATCATCAAATTCAGTCAAAAGTCTAGCTTTAACATCCGAAGGTTGAATCGTTGAAATTTTTACAAAATCCAACTTTTTACCCGATGCTTGACCTTTCGCAATCGCTGTTTTTTTCCCATCAGTATTCTCAATCACCTGCTCTACCAATGAATTCCATGCTGAACAATTACTACACTGCCCCATCCATTTTGTGTAACTAGTACCGCACTGTTGACACACAAACTGGCTTTTTATTTTCATGCTTTATATTCTCCAAATTGTTCGCGAAACCATCCATCTGCCGGACCCGCTGTCATCAGTACCACTAAATATCCATCAGCTAAATATTCTCGTAAACGCTTAGCTAGTTCATCATTCAATTCAGAAACTTCAGCCTTTTCCTTATTTTGCAAATCTTCTATAAATTCTTCTGGCTGAATCACTGCTAATTCTGGATTTTCTCGAGTTAAATAAGTCGGTAACCAAAAAATCTTATCTACGCCCATAAACGCCTGCTTATAACCATCTCTCACTTCATGTTGCCTTGTATTCTGATGTGGCTGATATACCACTACCACACCTTTTTTATTTCGCAATTTCGCTTCATCTTGCGCTACATCAATCGTTGCTTCAATTTCTTCTGGATGATGAGCATAATCTGTATAAACCCCATCAGCAAGTCTTTCGAATCTCCGTCCTACACCAGGAAAATCATTTAAAATCTCCCTTATTTCGGAAGAAGTTTCAGCGCTCCCTTCATTCTGTATTATCTCCAAAATTGCTGCCATTGCCAAACCAGCATCTTTTCTACGCACTGCTCCCGCTAATTTGAATTCATTCTCAAGAATTCCTTCCTGAATAACTTTTTCAGATTGACTTTCAAATTGCAAAAATGCTTTCTCATAATCTTCCTTAGTCGGGTAAATATCCGGATGATCATATGAAACCGCTGGAATCACCGCTAACCATGGATGATATTTTAAGAAATTCCTATCGTATTCATCTGCTTCATAAACAAAATACTTATCTCCTTTTTTATATGATCCAGAAGCCGCAAAACCCAAAGTAGTTCCTACGATATAAGAAACTGGCAAATTCAATTTCAGAGCCGTCCAAATAATCATTGCTGTCGTTGTAGTCTTACCATGAGTACCTGCTATCGCCACCATCTTAAGTCCCAATTTTTCTACCAAAAATGCCGTAAAATCATCTCGTTTAGTACATTTCAAATTATTTTCATGTGCCATCACTAACTCAGCATGATCACTCGGCAAAGCCGATGTGTACACAAACCAATCCACACCTTCTTCTATTTTTTGCTGCAAAAATTTACCATCTTGAACGCCAATCTCAACCTCAATTCCAGTTTTTATTAGTTCATCATAAATTGCGCCTTTAGCTAAATCAGACCCAAAAACTTCAAATCCGGCCTGTTTTGCCATTAAAGCTAAAGGACCCATTCCCGTCCCTGAAATTCCAGATATATACACTCTCATGGTATAATTATACAATGATTGTTAAATCTGAACAAGAAATGTTGGACCTCGGTACTCAATTTGCTAACAACATTGTTAGCAATCCCAACTCACCTCTAGTTATCGAGCTAGTCGGTGATGTTGGTGCTGGTAAAACTACTTTTGTTCGTGGACTCGCTAAAGGTCTTAGTATTAAAGAGCCTGTCACTAGTCCCAGTTTCACAATTTCCAAATCTTACGCTCTAAGAAATGGGGGAAGACTCATTCATTATGATTTCTATCGTCTAAGCGATCCTGGCATTATGACAGAAGATTTACAAGAAAATCTCACCAATCCTCAAAATATTATTCTTATTGAATGGGGCGAATCAGTAACAGATCTTCTTCCTAAAAACCACCTTACCATTACTATTAATTATACAAAAACAGGAAATCGCGAGGTAATTATATGAAACTATATTTAGACACCAGCACACCAGAGACTATTCTG
>JAGCST010000032.1 GCA_017964025.1 Candidatus Saccharimonadota bacterium | reverse complement strand
CAATCCACTTCTCTGCCTGGTGCTCATTTTTATCAGCACGTTGGCGCTTATAGTCAGCAATGTCAATATTTACGCGAGTAACTTCAGCATTACGTGCAATCAATGTCATCATAAGGACATGTTGTAGGGCGCGGAGATTATTCGCATTCTTGCCAATTAGAAGCGAATTCATACTAGTAGATGGGATTGAGAGTTGAATCACATCATCTTCGATAGTCGAATAGACGGCCACATTAATACCAAAGAAAGACAAAAGGTCTTCAAGGTACTTCGTTGCAAAACGAATTGATTCATCGGTGTTCATATATTATCTCCTTTTCTTTTTATCCGATGCTTTAATTCGCGTAATGTGTACCTTTTCGTTTTTATTTTGTTTATTATCGGACGCATAGTGCGTCGTTTTAAGTTCTTTCTTTATTGTACGATCATCGACAATAACAGCTTCTTGAGCTTCTTTGAGCTCTTTAAGAATCTTCTTGTCGGCGGCCGCTTCCATTTCGGTGTAATCCTGGTTAAGAATACGCTTTTGGAGAACAACTGTGATTACATTATTTAATAAATAATAGAATACGAGTGCACCTGGAAGATTCATCATAATAAGTAGCATCATAAAAGGCATCATCCAGGTCATTTGACCTTGCGCAACGGCATTAATTTCATCTTGGCTAGCTTCTTTACCGTCAGCTGCTTCTTTCATAAGCTGACGCATAGTGCGTCGCTTCTTGCCTTTTTGACGAGTTGGATCAATTTGGCGAGACATAACAAATTGCATAACTGCGGATAGGACTGCGAATAGTAGTATAACGACTGTACTTACTGAACTAAAGCCTGCAGTAACGGATAAATCAACGGCTCCAAATAGTTTTGGCGCAAATTCAAGAGTAGGATTTTCTGCGCCAGATTTAACCTGTTCAAGGTATGTATTTTGCTGAGTAATGAGATCACTAATATGATTCATTGGCTCAACAAAGAAATAGGCAGAATGTTGGACAGTATAGACGTCTGTTTCGGTTACATGCGGGCGTACCGCAACGTTAATAGCAGTAAAAAGGCCAATAAAGATAGGAAATTGTATTAATAATGTAAGCATAGAACGAAAAGGTTTAACGTTCTTGCGTTTATAGAGATCCATCATCTGGATAGATTCAAGCTGACGATTGCCTTTACAATTCTTTTTAATTTCGGCAAGTTCTGGCTGAATTTCGCGCATTACTTTAGTCTGATGAAGTTGACGCTTCGTGAGTGGCCAAGTAAGCAATTTAACAATAACTGTAAATAAAATAATAGCGAGACCAAAGTCACCAACGAGAGAGTAAATCACAAAAAGGATGTTCACAATTGGACGAACAATAATCATATCTAGAAAAGCAAACATATAACTCCTTTTTCGACTTTTTTAATTATAAGATATCCGCTTCTTTAAGTAAATCTCTTATGGTTTTTTGAATTTCATTAAACTCTAAATCAAGGATATCTTTTGAATAAATTATAAAAATACAATCCACCGGCTTCTGAATTTTCGGAAGCGTAAGGCGGATTGCTTCATAAACACGTCGACGAATGCGGTTGCGGCCAACAGCGGATTTTAAAACTTTTTTACTAATAACAACTGCATAACGTTGTTTATTGCGACTATTATCAGCAAAAACTAGGGATATTTTGGAACCCCTAATTGTTTTGCCATTTTGGTAGGTATATCGAACCCCACCTCTAGAATGAAAGCGATATTTCTTCGATAACATTAAAATTAAGCAGTTAAACGAGCGCGACCTTTAATACGACGGCGAGCAAGCACTTTGCGGCCATTTACGGTAGAATTGCGCTTACGAAAACCATGTTCAACTTTGCGTTGACGTTTGTGTGGCTGATAAGTACGTTTTGGCATGAGTTTATTCCTGACTTTATAATTATTGTTTTATTAAAAGAATTATGTCTATTATACTGATTTTTTACACAATTTTCAAGGGCTTTTCCACATGGTCACTTCCCTGTTTTAGTGAAAAATGGGGAAAAATCTAATCTGTTAATGTGAAAATATATTAGAAAATAATATTTCAATCTGTGAAAACCTGTGGAAAAGTCGTATAATTAGTTCAAAGGAAGGAGGTTGGGGTTAAAATGCCAAATGAATGGCAGTCTGTATTAGATGAGATTAAAAATAACGTGTCAGAAATGGCATATGAAGCCTATTTTGTACGTTTTAATTTCGTTTCTAATGAAAATGACACCCTAATTGCCTCAGTTCCAAACGTCTTTATTAAGGCTCAAATTGAGGGAAAATATCATAATGCAGTGCTTGATGCTCTAAAGAGTTCAAAATATAAATTTAAAGATTTTAAAGTAATTATAGATAACAAAGATAATAAAACTACCGTAAAAAGAGCTGTAGAAATTACACCAGACAATACACCGGTTTCGACTTTTTCGAAGAAAATTATTATACCTACACCTAATTATGATTCAAAACGTCTATCTTCTGACGGTAATGGACTAAATCCTAAATTTAGACTTAGTAATTACGTAGTAGGTAGTAATAATGATCTTGCCGTAAGTGCAGCACATGCAGTAATTGAAAATCCTGGTATGCGTTATAATCCATATTTCATTTATGGCGGTCCGGGCTTAGGTAAAACTCACCTTATTCAGGCGATTGGCAATGAAATATTGGCACGTAACCCGGATATGAATGTTTTATATGTGACTATTGAGCAGTTTTATCATGAGTTCGTTGAAGCTATGCGCAAAAAGCTGGATGGTTTTTCGGAAAAATACCGTAAAGTTGACGTGTTGATTATTGATGATTTTCAGTTTATTGCGAATAAGGAAAAGTCTCAGGACGAATTCTTCCACACTTTTAATGAATTACAGCAACACGATAAGCAAATAATTGTCGCAAGTGATCGCCTGCCGGCCCAAATAGCTACTATTGATGAGCGTCTCGCCTCCCGCTTAATGATGGGCGTACCAATTGATATTCAAATGCCAGATTTCGAAACACGCTGCGCAATTCTTAAGTCGAAGGCTGAATTACTTGGTGCCGAGATTGACGATAAAACAGTAGAATTTATTGCTGAAAATGTTCGTAATAATATTCGCGATCTAGAAGGAAAATTAAACCAAATTCTTGCTCTTGCCGAATTACGCGGCGTTCCAGCATATGAATTAATTGATGATAGTTATATTACGCAAAGTAATATTCAAACTAAGCGAAAAACTATATCTGTAAAACAATTAATCGATAAGGTAGCTAAATATTATAATTTGAGTTCGAAAGATTTATTAGGTACAAGTAGGATTAAAAACATTAAAACTGCCCGACAAATTAGTATGTATCTTATGAAAGAAGAATTAGGACTTAGTACGGTGGAAATAGGTCGAGAACTAAGTAAAGATCATACAACAATCATGCACGGTATTAAAGTTATAAAAAATAACCTTAAGACGGATTTTAATCTCAGAGAACAAATTACGGATTTACGTCAAAAAATTTATACAAGTTGATGAAAATGTGGAAAAAAGTGTGAATAAACTCGTAGAAAAGATGGTTGAAAAAATGTGGATGCTAAATGTGAAAAAGTCAAAAATGTGGAATAATCAATTATCTAAATTCGATGTTTTTACACAAAGGCCTATTTTTAAACAAAGTTTTGCAAAATATTTAGACAGCTTTTACACAAAGAAAATGACAGTTTCTAATCTGTTAAAAATGAGTTTTACTACTTTTACACATAGAACTATTAATACTACTACTGTTTTTATTAATAAAGAAAATGAAATAAACTTTTAAGTGGAGGATATATGGAGATAGAAGTTCTACAGGATCGATTAGCAAAAGCTCTAAACGCAGTAAGTAGAGTTGCAGCGAGTACAAAAGCTGGTTTACCAATTCTAAGTAACGTTTTATTAAGAGCTGAAGATAATCAACTAACTTTAACAGCCACCAATATGGAAATGGCTACAGTTCAATATGTGAATGCAAAAGCGAAGAAGAATGGTACTATTACCGTACCGGCTAAACTATTAGCTGAATTTGTATCCAACTTACCAAAAGAAAATGTATTAATTAGTACTAAGGATGAAAAATTAACAATTTCAGCCGGTAAATATAAATCTACAATTAACGGTATTTTAGCTGACGATTATCCGGAATTACCTAAAATTAATGAAAAAGAAGCCGTAACGTTCAAAATTAATGTTGATATATTCAAAGAGGCGGTCAATGAGGTAATTATAGCATCAAGTAATGATACGACTCGCCCTGCTCTAACCGGTGTATATTTTAATACTTTTGAAGGATCTCTATATATTGCGGCTACAGATGGTTATAGGCTAGCAGATAAGAAGTTTGTAGATAAAGTCAAAAGTGAAATTAAGGCAATTGTGCCAACTAATGCTCTACAAGAAGTGATTCGTTCAATTACTGATAGTATGGATGAAATTGAGGTATTAATAACGGATAGTCAAATTAGATTTAGGATGGGTGAAATTGAAATTACATCTAAATTAATAGATGCTAGCTTTCCTGACTACCGTCAATTAATTCCAAAAGATTGTAAAAATATAATTGAGTTAGATAAAGCAGAATTAATTAGGATGGCAAAAGTTGCAGCGTTATTTGCGCGCGATAGTGGTGGATCGATAGTTTGCGAAGCTAATAAAAAAGAAAGTACTTTTTCGATTAGTGCAGTTGCTTCAGAATTGGGTGAAAATACTGCCGCCATGGAAGCAAAAGTTTCCGAAGATGGGAAAGTAGTTTTAAATTCGCGTTATTTATTAGATGCCTTAAATTCAATTATTGAAGGAAAAATAACTTTTGGTTTAAGTGGCAAGCTTGCACCGGTTATTATTAAAAATGCCAAAAGTGATGATTATACGCATATTATTATGCCATTGAAGAGTTAATGAATATTATAAAAAGAGTTAAATTAAATAATTTTCGTTGTCATGATGAGTTTGATTTAGACTGTAATCGTCCGACAACGTTAATTATTGGCGAAAATGGAAGTGGAAAAACTTCTATATTAGAAGCGATTTATTTGGCTTTGCGTGGAAAAAGCTTTAAAGGTGTGGATAAAGAAATATTAAGAAATAATGCGGATTATTATAGGGCCGAAATAGAGTTAGCGGATGCGCAAAAAATTATTATTAGATTTAATGGAAATAAAAAAGAGTTTGAAATTGATGGTAAAAAGAGTTTAAGATTACCGAAAAAAAATAGATATCCAGTAGTATTATTTGAACCGGATGATATTTATTTAGTTGGATCTTCTCCGTCGAGAAGGAGAGATTATTTTGATGAATTATTTAAACAAATTAATGAGAATTATGGAATTATTTTAGGCAAATATAATAAAGCACTTCGGCAAAGAAATGATTTATTAAAAGAAGAAACTATTAGCCGTGATGATTTGTTTTCTTGGAATGTTATGTGTGCTAATTATGGTGCGGAAATTATACAATGGAGAGTTAATAATCTTGCGAAAATAAACAATAAAATGACAGATATATATCGTAATATTGCTAAGAATGATGATAGTTGTGAAATTAAATATCTAGGCTTTAATGTGGATGAAAATAAATATCTACAAAATTTAGAAAATAATTATGAAAAAGATAGAATTCTCGGTTATACGACTTTTGGGATTCATCGTGATGATTATGAGTTTATTTTTAATAATAAAAAAGCGGACGGATCTGCTTCGCGTGGTGAAAATCGTAGTATGATTTTGGCATTAAAATTTATTGAAGCACAAATATTAGAGCAAGAAGTTGGTAAAAAACCGGTAGTTTTATTAGATGATATTTTTTCGGAATTAGATGAAATGCGACAGAGACATCTAATTGATAATTTTAAAAACTATCAAATGATTATCACGAGTACGGCTGTGCCGAGTGAGATGAGAGTGGATAAAAAACTATAATTAAGGCTCAAGAGAATTTGCAGAGTTAATGATATCTACTGGTATATCTTGAGTATTTTTTGATGTAAAAAGTGGTTGAGGATCGGCGACGATGTGCCACTTATTATCAGATTTTTTAAGTAAAACGCGATAATGGGAATAAATTAAATCTTTATCATAGTCGTATTTATAAATAGTTGCAGCATAATAATTGTCAGCTATGTTTTGTCCAGACGATAATTTATAGTTAGAGAGGTTGAATGTTGATTTAATAGTATCTTCTGGAGTGGATTTTGATTTTTCGCTATAAGATGTAAATGGGTTAGTAGTTAAGAAATTAATTTGATAAATCGTAAGATCTACATTTTTGAGACTTTTGAGTTTTCGGACTGCTACATCTAGATATTCTGGTGTAGCTTTTACATTAATAATAGGTTCATTGTCGTCGGTATAAGCGTAGCTGATAGAATATAGACGATTATTAATTGGTAGATAGTTGAGAATTGGATATTTCTTTTTAATTGCTATACCCTCTTTATTCAGAGCATCGCCAACTAACCCTTCTACGTCGATAAATTCTTGTTTATGAGAGTTTACATAAGCTTCACCTTCATCGTCGACAGTTTTTAGAGTGCCAATAATATAATTATAGTCGCCAGATATTTCTACGACACGCTCCACTGATTCGAAATGTTCAAATTCAACAATAACTTTATAGGAACCTGGTTGAAGCCATATTTTTGAATTATTTTTAACTTGAGTGCCATTTAAGGTAACTTTTGCAGAATATGGCGCATACTGAACAGTGACGCCGATTTTTCCAATGCGATTAATAAATGTGATGATAAAAAATATGATTCCAACTAGGATAATAGCCGAAATAATGAAGAAAGCTACACGTTGTTTTGGTGTGAGATTTTTAATAAATTGCATATTTACCATCCATATTTTGCTTTAAATGTCGACCATGATACACCTTCAGCAACCTTATATATTTTAGCGGTTGAAGATGAACCGTATGGTGAATTATTATTATCGGATGATTTAGCGACGTCGTGGAAAATATCAAGATTATAATCGCCATCTACTTTTCCTGCACCGCGGTCGGTAATGAGGAAATATTTTCCATTAGCATAGGAAGCTTCGCCACTAGATTGAGTTTTAACGTATACGACCGTACCTAATGGTAGATAGTTACTCGCGGCTTGTCCGGGTGCTAGATATCCATTATTATATTCCGAACTTGCGTTTTTTCCGGCATTACCGCCATTTTCTGAAGCGGAAGAGCTATAAAAAGTGATATGGTGGTCGGATAATAATTCCGTACCAGAAGGAGGATTATTTGTTGTTGTGCCGCCAGAAACAGTATTTGAGAAGGATGGAGTTTCGGCTGGGTGGAAATTCGGATTACGATACCAACGAACAATAGCGCCGTTCCCAAACGTTAAATCTTCTCTTCCCGCCATTGGAGCGCGGCCAGCACCACGAGTAGAATATGATGCTGAAGCAATAACACTGTTAAAACCAGGTATTTCTCCAACATATATAAAGGTGTGGCCGTCCGAGAAAGCTACATCGCCTGGTTGTAGAATACTTGTATCAACTTTAGTACCAGGAGAACTATTCATTAATTGCCAATTATGAGATTTTACCCAAGCTTCCTGGGTGTCGGTCGCTCCTCTGCTGTCATTATAATTTGGTTCAAGGCCAGAGTTTTGCACTAATACGGTGACAAATCCACCACAGTCAATACCTGGGACACCAGCAACAGAACCGCCAACATAACGACCTTCACTAATTGATTGAGTGACGGCTTCAGCGTAGGCCGGCATGCGATCATGCCATGGAGCTGGATGATAATCTGGCCAAGCATATCCGAGGACTAGAGCTTGAAATTCACCATTTATACTACATCCATTTTCGTTTGTATTGGAATTGATAGCTTTCCAAATTGTTTCAGCAAATAGATTTGCGCCGGCTGCATTTGGGTGTAGCAAGTCGCTATAGAGATAGGTTTCTGGATTTTGATCAACGGTTTGTGCCCAATCGGCTACGATAATATTTGAATTTGCCTTAGCAAGCTCTTTGAAAATATTATTATTCGAAGTGTAAAGATTTTTATTTTTGCCACTATAGTTTGTTACGAATACAATAGTTTTATCTGCGCCAATAGTCGTAATAGTGTTTTCAACCTGGGCTTTAGTTAAGCCTGGCGAATTTGAGCCAAGCGCATAGACGACGATATCTTTTAAGTTCATAGATTTAGCGATAGTAAGACCTTCGCTCCAGGGACGACTAACGCGACCATTGATATCTGACTCGGAAATATCAGAGAATTTTTCCATTAAAGCAGATTTTGAACCTACCGTAATTGAATCACCAATAATTGTGACATTTTTGCCGTTTTCGGCATTTCCATTAACACCACCGGTGCTTTGGACGCCTTTTCCAGCATATTTGTCGTAAAACTCTTTAGCAAAATCACGACGCGCTTTTGTGCCTTGATATAAAAGACCGGCATATGGCGCATAGTAAATTACTTCAGAATTACCACCAACTGCCCTTTCGAAAAGTACGAGAAAAATTTCGGCGGCCATTTCTGGAGTATTAGCTTTTTTAATTTCTTCCTGCCAGTTTAGGTCTTTTTCTTCCATTGTATGTTCGAGCTCGATTTGAAGAATCTTATCATAATCAGCTTCGGGTATTTTCTTTTCCGCATCACTTCCCCAATATTCCGGAGAAGTATATTTGCTTAATCCAGCATCACTAAGTTTTTTGAAAAGACGATCTTTACGGCCGCCGCCCCACTGAAACAATCCCCAAAAAGAACTATTACTAGCGCGAGTAGCTACTAAGCCAGATTCGGCCATACCGTTTCCTAATAAACCGGCAGTTTGAGCATCATTAAAACCTTGTTGAATGAAAAAGTTCCAAATTTTCTCAGCAGTATCACTACCAGCTAACGTAGTGGAGCTATTGTTACAATCGTCTGCACTACCTTCTGGATTATAGTAATAAATACCATTTTTGTTATACATATCCAAAACATCGTCGCCTGGCAAAGCAGCATAAGTTGGAGTGACGGTTATAATGGCCATAAGAATAAGAAAAGCTGACTTTAGAATGCGAGTAATCTTTTTCATACGGTGTAATTCCTACGGTCAATAAATATCGATTCAGGAATTATAGATTGAATATTAATAGAAGGCGTTTTCGATTCGGTAAAGCTGAGTTCAACTTTTGGTTCAATATAATTACCGAATTTAGCGCGGGTTTCGGGATGATAATTTGCAATTTGGGTAGAATAATCGACGTACTCTAATAAGTAAGCTACATCATCCATACTCAAACCGGAGATACGCGAAAGAGTGCCTCTGAAGCTAGTATCAATTGGATGAGCT
>JAGCST010000031.1 GCA_017964025.1 Candidatus Saccharimonadota bacterium | reverse complement strand
GCGGGGAATTCTTTAAGTCGACGTGAGCTTGATTGGGCGCTTAATAAAGTAGGTGACCATGATTTTTCGGTGAATGTGATTTCAAAATCTGGTACGACTTTAGAACCAGCGGTAGCATTTGGTGAATTTAAGAAGAAATTGATTGAGAAATATGGGGAAAAGGAAGCTTATGCGCGAATTTATGCAACTACTGATAAAAAACAAGGTGCGCTTCATGATGAAGCGGAAGCTTGTGGGTACACAAGGTTCGTAGTGCCTGACAATATTGGTGGTCGTTATTCAGTGTTAACTGCGGTAGGGCTTTTGCCTTTAGCGGTGGCTGGTGTGGATGTTGATAAATTATTAGAGGGAGCTGCAGAGGCAGTAGAACAGGTAATTGAACCGGCTTCGAAGTATGCTTGGATGAGATATCAGTTGGGTCGAAAGGGATATGATACAGAAGTTTTTGCTAGTTTTGAGCCATCGACAGCATATTTTAATGAGTGGTTGAAGCAATTATTCGGAGAATCAGAGGGTAAGGGACGTCAAGGGATTTTTCCGGCTTCGGTGATTTATTCGACGGATTTGCATTCACTAGGGCAGTTTATGCAAGATGGTCGACGTAATTTGTGGGAAACAATTATTGATTATCCTACGGATAGCACAAATGCAAAAGTAATGCAGGCGGTGAGGGTGGCACATCTGGATGGAGGGATTCCAGTTTTAGATATCATGATGTCGTCGTTTGATGAATATGGATTTGGTGAATTAATATATTTCTTTGAACTTTCTTGTGCGATTTCGGCGAAATTGTTTGGAGTGAACCCATTTGACCAGCCAGGTGTGGAAGCATATAAGAATGAGCTGAAAAAATTAATGGCTTAAACTTAATATATTTATAAATAATATTATATTGTGGTTTTTAAATATTTTTGATTTTTTCATGCTACAATAAAAATAAGCGCATTGCGCTTTAGCGCCATGCGTATAGAGAAAAAAATGGGGTTATAGTGAAAACAAAACGAAATATTTTCGTAGGATTGGCGTTGTCATTTATAACTCTAGTCAGCGGACAAATAATTTTTGGTACGCCGGTTTTTGCTGTCACAAATCCTACACTAACTATTAATCTAGGCTCTCTATCTTCTCTGGATCTCATGCCTGGTAATTTTGGCTCGGTTTCTCAATCAGTAGGTATTACTACTAATAACTATACTGGTTATACAGTTAATCTGACTAATCCTACTAATTCTACTGACTTAATTAATACTCATGATAATACTCTTACTATTCCAACTATTACTCTACCTAATGGTGTCACATCAATTACAGAAAATGATTTTGACTCAGGTTATGGTATTAGTATAGATGGTACTAATTACCTTCCTGCTCCTACTTCTAACTCAGATGGTATACTCATTGGTTCTAGTAATATAGCTGGTACTAATTCTTATACTCTTACCTTTGGTGCTAAACCAGCATCAGATACTAAAGCCGGTATTTATTCTAAGACCTTTGTCATTACTGCTATAGTTAACCATCCACAATATTCAATTACTTATAATGCCAATGCTGGTACTGATACAGTTACTGATATGCCCACTAACCAAAGTACTATTACTTCCACTACTGGTACAGTTACTCTACCTAGTGATGTTCCTATTCGCTCTGGTTATACCTTCCTAGGTTGGGATACTAATAGTACTGCTACTACACCAACCTATCCTACTGGTACTACTAACACCATTACTCTAGAACCTACTCAAGCTAATGCTATTATACTTTATGCGGTGTGGGGGCAAAGTGGTGGTGGTGGAACTTGGGATAATCCAATTGAGGATAATACAACTACAACTTATGATCCAAATAATATTCCGGCAAATTCGACGATTATTTATGAAGCTATCTCTGGTCAGCCACAAGTTACTACTGACGCTAGTGGTAATATTACTAGATTCGAGTATATGGATACTAGCGCAAGTAATCCACTTGCTTTAAATTCTGGATTTGATACTGGTGTGCTTGTTTTTAATAATACTGGTTTTACTATCTCTTTGACAGGGAGTTTTCCATGGACAACTAATGGGATTAGTCCGTTAGTCTCGCTTTCTGGGTTGATTAATGATTCTGCTAGTGGTTTAAATGTTAATATTTCATATAATAGACAAAATTATACGAATCTAAATGGCCAAATACAGTCTTCTTCAACATATGTTGATAGAATTAGATGTTTCCAATATTCAAGTGGAAATCTTAGTAACACTAAGAATTTAATGTACAGTAGTAATCCAACAGCAAATGTCACTGAGTCAAATAATAATACGCTTGGTTGGGCTCAATCGCAGGCTCCTTTGGTTGGAACGATTGTTATTACTGGTACTCCTAATGGTAATGCGATGGAGATAGACGTTAAAACTTATCAATATAATGCACAAAATGATACTGATACGATAAAAGGTATTTTGCCGGCTCGATATACATATTCTATTACAGGATTACAATCGAGTGGCATTACTATTGAACTAGGTTATTATCAGAGAAATATTAACACTTCATATAGTTATGCGTTCACAATTTATAAGTTTAGTGTGATAAAGAATTAAGTTTATTAATTTATATTTTATCTATTTTTGTATCACAAAATAAATGTATGAAATATGAAATAAAAAAATGCGCCTAAGCGCGAAGATCCAGAATTTTATTCTATGATGGTGCCCGCGACTGGATTTGAACCAGCACATCCGTAAAGACACTAGCACCTGAAGCTAGCGCGTCTACCAGTTCCGCCACGCGGGCACTCTGTTATTATAACATGATTTATTTAGTGACAATAGTACCGGCTTTGCCTTTGAGAGCTTCTTTTAGGTGATCAATGTCAGTGATGATGCCAGTGCCGCCTAATCTTGCAAACATACTAGCGGCTTCAACTTTAGGAAGCATGGAGCCAGCTTTAAAATAACCGTATTTCTTGAGGTGATCGATTTCTTGAACTTTGACTTCGTCAAGAGCTTTTTGTTCTGGAGCGCCATAATTAATATAAACGTTTGGTACGGCTGTGACCGAAACGAAAACGTCAGCTTTTACTAGTTCGGCAAGTTTTTCAGCGGCATAATCTTTATCAATAACTGCATCAATACCTTTTAGGCGTTTAAGTACTTGAGTACGAATAACCGGGATTCCACCTCCGCCGACGGCAATGACGATAGCTCCGTCTTTAACAAGTTCGACGATAGCTTTCTTCTCAACAATATCAATTGGTTTAGGTGAAGCCACGACACGACGCCAACCACGACCAGCATCTTCTTTGACTACCCAACCATTCTTTTTGGCTAATTCTTTGGCGGTTTTAGCGTCATAAAATTGACCGATAGGTTTAGTAGGGTTTTTAAAAGCAGGATCTTTGCGATCAACTACAACCTGTGAGACTACAGTGGCAACTTTTTTGGTTTTGTTCTGTTTAGCAAAGGCATTGTTGATTGCCTGAGTTAACCAATAACCGATTTGACCTTGACTCATAGCCACAGCTGTTTCTAGTGGCATAGCGGGGGCTTTTTCGGTAGAGGCAGATTCTTCGTGGATGAGGATATTGCCAACTTGAGGACCATTGCCGTGTGCAACGATGATTTCGTATTTGTCGGCAAGTTCTGCGATGGCTTCGCCAACCTCAATGGCGACTTTTTTTTGAGCTTCGGCTGTAGCTTCACCATTTTTTTGTAAAGCATTACCGCCGAGTGCTAAGACTACTCGTTTTTTCATAGGCTAATTATAACATAAACGTTTTATAAATTCAAAAAAATGATCAGCGGTTACTATATTAACCATTTATTTACGATTGGTATTTTGTTTAAAATAATTGATATAATATAAGACGATATAAAAACTAAAATAGCGATTGTTGGGATTGAAAATATCGGATTGAATGAGAGGCTGTTAAGATTAAAAACAATTTGTAAAATATCAAGAATAATAATATGTATTAAATATACTCCTAAGCTACATTTGGATAAAAAGAGTAGTTTATTTATTTTTCGTTTTGTGGGGTTTTTGATATGCTGTTTGAAGAATATAAAAACGCTAATGCTTATTATACAAACATTTAAAGACAAATTGTTATAAAATATGATACTCGGTTCATGTAGATAATTTGATAATAAAGTAGTAGAAAGAATGGTAAATATTTAACTACAGATTCTTAATATATACAATATTATTTCGGTTTTTTTAGTGATTTTTGAATTATGCAATAAATATCCTAAAACAAAATATCCAGTGTAACCTAATACGAAATTTAATCTCATCGTGTTGATTACCTCATTTAGAACTTCAGCAATAGAGGGGAATTTTAGGTTGATGATTTTAATGAGATTAGGAATTATGAAAGCAAATACCAATGATAGAATTACAAAATATTTAGCTATTTTTCTGGTCAACTATTTACGCTACATGGGGATATCTAGTATTACATCAAAATACTACACTTAAAGATTCCTTTTTTAGCATTGTGAAAGGACCTAGTCATTTATGGTTTCTTTACATGCTAATCGGTTTATATATGGTAGTTCCTTTTTTACAAAAAATTATT
>JAGCST010000030.1 GCA_017964025.1 Candidatus Saccharimonadota bacterium | reverse complement strand
TAGTAAAGTTACTCATATTGATGCGGCTCACAAGGAAATTTTAGGTGCTTCGGCTTCATTAATTCCATTTGTAGAGAAAAACCGTGTTGACCGTTCCTTAATGGCCTGCGCTATGCAGAAACAGGCGGTGCCTCTTTTGAAACAAGACAATCCGATTGTTGGTACTGGTATCGAAGGCGAAATTGCCAGAAATACTTCTCAGCTAGTAACGGCTACTGGTACTGGTGTGGTGAAAAAAGCAGACGGCGAATCTATTATTGTGACTTATGATAAAGGCGGTGATATTGAATACAAGTTGCAACATTTTGAAAAAACTAATGATGACCGTTGCTATAACCAACGTTGTAAAGTAAGTCGTGGTCAGAAGGTCAAGAAAGGCGATACTTTAATTGAAGGTGCTTCAGTTAATGATGGTGAATTAGCACTCGGCCGTGACTTACTTGTAGCATTTATGCCATGGCGTGGTTACAACATGGATGATGCAATTGTAATTTCAAATCGTTTAGTAGAAGACGATACATTGACTTCTATTAATATTAAAGATTTTGATGTAGAAGTACGTGAAACCAAACTCGGTCCAGAGCAGGTCACGCGTGACATTCCGAATGTTTCAGAACATTCATTAAGACATTTGGGTGAAGATGGAATTGTCACTGTTGGCTCTGAAGTTAAGAATGGCGATATCTTGGTTGGTAAGATTACCCCGAAAGGTGAGCAAGAATTAAGCTCAGAGGAGCGATTGCTTCGAGCTATCTTTGGTGAAAAAGCTAAAGATGTACGTGATACATCAGTAAGAATGAATGGTTCATCAACTGGTAAGGTGGTGGATGTAAGAGTTTATACTCGAGAACAAGGCCACGATCTTAAAGCTGGTGTAATTATGCAGATTAAGATTTTTGTAGCTGAGATGCGTAAGATTGGCGTAGGTGATAAGTTGGCTGGGCGTCATGGTAATAAGGGTGTGGTTTCTAGAGTATTACCAAAAGAAGATATGCCATTTATGGAAGATGGTACGCCGATAGATATCGTACTTAGTCCAATGGGTGTACCTTCTCGTATGAATCTTGGTCAGCTATTTGAGACACATCTAGGTATGGCAGCTAAAGCTTTAGGTTATAAAGTTGCGACTCCATCCTTTAATGGTGTGCCAGATGAAGTAATCTCTGATGAATTAGAAAAAGCTGGTTTTGCTCGAGATGGTAGGGTACAACTTTATGATGGTCTCACTGGTGAACCATTTAATGAACGTACTTCAGTTGGAGTGATGCATATGCTTAAACTTCACCATATGGTGGAAGATAAGATTCATGCTCGCTCAACTGGTCCTTATACTATGGTAACTCAACAGCCACTTGGTGGTAAGGCGCAAAATGGTGGTCAGCGTTTCGGGGAAATGGAGGTTTGGGCGCTCGAAGCTTACGGTGCTGCAACTACGTTACAAGAGATGCTTACTATTAAGTCAGATGATGTTTATGGCCGTGCTAAGGCCTATGAAGCGATTATTAAGCACGAACCAATTGAAGGACCAAAACTTCCAGAAGGTTTCAATGTGCTCGTGAAAGAACTTCAGGGTCTTGGTCTTAAAGTTGATCTTTTGGATCATGGCGAATCGGCGGATGCTGGTGATGTGATCGAAAAGACATCAAAGGAAATTGAAAAAGATAAAGATGATCAATCCATCTATGATCAACATAAAAAGGATACCGAGCCGCAGATTCTCGATCTCGATGATTCTGAGGCGGAAGCAATGATGGCTGAAGAAGGTATTGAAATAACGGAAATCGATGAGAATGATGGTACTGTCGATTTCGGAGAGGAGTTCTAAGATGGCGTGGATGGATAATTTTATCAGCGCTTCAGACTTCGATTCTATTCGTTTAAGCGTAGCTAGCCGAGACGATATCTTGAATTGGAGTTATGGTGAAGTAACCAAGCCAGAAACGATTAACTATCGTACCCAAAAACCAGAACGGGATGGGTTGTTTTGTGAACGTATTTTTGGACCAACTAAAGATATTAATCCACATGACTCTAAGTTGAAAGGCGTACGTTCACGCGAAGCTGCGGTAGATAAAGAGGGTAATTTGGTAACAAAATCGATTACTCGTCGTGAAAGAATGGGTCACATTGCACTTGCTGCACCAGTAGCACATATTTGGTTTATGCGTGGGATTCCTTCAGCTTTAAGTTTATTGCTTGATATTACTGTAAAAAATATTGAAAAAGTAGTTTATTTTGCGACGTATTTAATTACGGATGCTAAAACTGAAGCAGTACAAAAAACTTTGGAAGATTTGGAAAACCAAACTAATGCAGCACGTGATGCGATTAGGTTGCGTTATGATAAAGAATCAAAAGTCGAAGGTGCTGACATAAAGAGTTTAGCTGAAGCACAGACTAAAGAATTAGAAGAATTAGAAGCTGATTTTGCAGCTAAAAAATCTACTCTTGAATCATTTAGAAAAGGTGGTGTAATTACTGAAGTTCAATATCGTAATTTACCAGAAGGCTATGAAGATTTGATTACAGTAGAGATGGGTGCAACTGCGATTAAGAAGATGCTTGACGAAATTGACCTTGATAAGTTGATTGAAAAATTGAGAGCTGAAGGTGCAGAAGCTAAAGGCCAAAAAGAGAAAAGAATTCAGAAGCGTTTGAAGACTTTGGAAGGTATGCAAGCAGCAGGAATTAAGCCAGTCGATTTAATCTTGACTGCTGTTCCAGTGATTCCACCAGATCTTCGTCCAATGATTGCGTTACCTGGCGGTCGTTTTGCAACTTCTGACTTAAATGACTTATATCGTCGAGTTATTAATCGTAATAATCGTTTGAAAAAATTACTTGATTTAAATGCGCCTGAAGTAATTTGTCGTAATGAGATGAGGATGTTGCAAGAGGCAGTTGATGCTTTAATTGATAACTCAGCTGCACATGGTTCTAGGGGAGCAAATTCAACTAATGGTCGTCGTAAACTTAAATCATTATCCGATCTTTTGAAGGGTAAACAAGGTCGTTTCCGCCAGAATTTGCTTGGTAAACGTGTAGATTACTCTGGTCGTTCGGTAATTGTGGTTGGTCCAGAACTTAAGTTACATGAATGTGGTTTGCCAAAACAGATGGCTCTTGAATTATTTAAACCGTTTGTAATTTCTTGGTTAATAGGGAATGAATATGCTAATAATATCCGGGCAGCTTCAAGATTGATTGAGGCTAAAGAAACAGTAGTTTGGGATGCACTTGATGAAGTAATTAAAGGTAAATATGTGCTTCTAAATCGTGCCCCATCATTACACCGTTTGTCGGTGCAAGCTTTCCAACCACGTTTGATTGAGGGTAAAGCTATAAAATTACATCCATTAGTTGCATCTGGCTTTAACGCAGATTATGATGGTGATCAGATGGCTGTGCATTTGCCTTTATCTGAAGCTGCACAAGCTGAAGCTAGGGAATTAATGTCGGCAGAAAAGAACCTTTTGAAACCTGCAGATGGTTCCCCAGTGTTGGCGATTTATCAGGATGTGGTGCTAGGTGCCTATTATTTAACATATGATAAACCTGGTACTGATACTGGTGATCCAAAAGCGTTTTCTAGCGTTTATGAAGCTGAAATGGCTTACGATCAGGGTATTATAGCATTACAAACACCGATTAGAGTCTTTGCTAAGCGTGAAATTCGCGATACGACTCTTGGACGAGTAATCTTTAATGAGATTTTGCCAAAAGATTATCCGTATGATAATGCAGTACAAAATAAGAAACACTTGTCAAAGGTAATGGCCAATATCTTTGATCTTTATGGTGCAGAAGTAATGGTTAAAACTGCGGATGCTCTTAAGGATTTGGCATTTGAATATGAAACAATTGCGTCAATTTCGACAACTAAAGATGATTATCCAACTTATGATGAAATCGATGACTTTATCGCGGAAGGTGATGCTAAGACAGCATTGATTCAAGAACAATTTAATGAAGGTTTGGTGACTGAAGATGAACGTTACAAATTAACAATTGCGAACTGGCGTGATATTGATAAGAGAATCTCAGAATTCTTACAGGGTAAATTATCCGAGATGGACACTGACATTGCGGTGATGGTGAACTCTGGTGCTCGTGGTAATATTTCTAATATCAAATTGGCTTCGGCTGAAATTGGTATCATGGTGGATATTAACAACAATGAGATTGAGCTTCCAGTCAAATCATCATATAAGAAAGGCCTAAATACTCTAGAATCTTTCATTGCGACACGAGGTGCACGTCAGGGCCAGGTATCTACAGCTTTGCGTACAGCAGATTCTGGTTATCTTACTCGTCGTCTTGTAGATGTATCGCAAGATGTATTTACGACTGATGAAGAAGCGGAAGATCCTGGTTTTGCGGTATATCGTAATGAAACTGAGCTATCAGGTATTAGTTTTGCAGCTAGACTTAATGGTCGCTATACGGCTGAAGCGGTGCCAGGCTACCTAGAAGCAGATGAACTTATCACTAAAGAAATGGCTGAACAGCTTGAAGCTGATGATAAAATTGAATCAGTTAAGATTCAGTCTATTCTCTCGACTACAGCGATTGATGGCATTCCACGCAAGAGTTATGGTGTTGATATGTCGACACGTGCCTTGGTGGCTGCTAATGAACCAGTTGGTGTAATTGCAGCACAGTCACTTGGTGAACCAGGTACTCAGCTAACACTTGATACAAAACATGGTTCTGGTGTAGCGGGTTCTGGTGCAATTGCTCGAGGTCTTCCTCGTGTAGAAGAGCTTCTAGAAGCTCGTACGCCAAAAGGTCAAGCTTATGTTTCACCAATTGATGGTGTGGTAGATGTAAAAGAAGATGGGAATCGTTATATTGTACAAATTACTCCACAATCTGGTTCTATTGAACGTTTTGAACTCGATGGCCGTAAGCCAGCTGTAAAAGATGGCGAAAGCGTAAAATCGGGCACTACTTTAATTAAAAAGAGTGGTAAAAATGCAGCAGCAAAAGCTCCGTTTGATGGTGTAGTTGAACTTGTCAAGGATGCTATCATCTTAGTGTCGGTAGCTAGTGGTGTAGTGAGAATTGAAATACCTGGTGATGCAGAATTAGTAGTAAAATCTAATGATTCAGTTAAAGCAGGTGATCGTTTAACTACAGGCTCTTTGAATTTGCAAGATTTGCTTAAATATAAAGGTATTGAAGCTACTGAGCGTTATATTATGAACGATGTGCTTAATGTATATGCGGCTCAGGGACATGAAATTTCACCAAAACATCTTGAAATTTTGGTACGACAGATGTTCTCTAGAGTGCAAATTAAAGAGCCAGGTGATTCTACTTTTGTAACTGGTGATATCACTTCTCGAGCAGCCGTAATGCTAGAAAATAAAGAGCTTGAGGAAAACGGTAAGACGCCAGCGACATTTAATAACTTGTTATTAGGTATTACAAAAGTATCGATCTTCTCTGATTCGTTCTTGTCAGCAGCTTCATTCCAAGATACCACACGCGTGTTGATAAATGCAGCTATCAATGGACGAGTAGATCGCTTACGTGGTTTGAAGGAAAATGTAATCATTGGTCGTAAGATTCCGGTGGGAACTGGTGTCACGCCGTTATCGGATTTTGAGACTTCTAATGCTAAAGAACCTACTGAAGAGGATCTCGAGAACCTATAAAAATAAAGGGCTAAAAGCCCTTTATTTTTTGTTTAGGATGTGGTATTATAAGATGTAGTTATAAAGAGGTTTTATGCATTTTAAGACGATTTTCAAATCCCTAAAAAATAAAGATATGCTAAAACGAGTAATGGTGATACTCGGTATTATTGTGGCATATCGATTGTTGGCACAAATTCCGGTGCCGATGGGTGATGCTTCAACTTTTAAAGAGGCGGTGTCTAACTTATTAGAAAAATCAGATTTCTCGAGTTTTCTTAATTTGATTTCTGGTGGTGGGTTAGCGTCATTTAGTATTATTTTAGTGGGTATGTCGCCGTATATTACTGGTTCGATTGTGGTACAACTTTTAACAAAGGCGATCCCGAGCCTCGAAGAATTATCAAATGATGGTGAAACTGGTCGTCGTAAAATCAATCAATGGACGAGGATTTTGACCGTACCTCTAGCGATTGTTCAATCAATTGCCTACATTTTTATTTTATATCAGTCTACGGTAGCGGCAAATATTGCATCTGATTTTACTCCAACAGCTGGTGATTGGGCTTTGTCGGTGACAGCAATGACAGCTGGTTCGATAATCTTGATGTGGATGGGTGAATTAATTACTGAACAGGGTGTTGGTAATGGTATCTCTACTTTGATCTTTGCTTCTATTATTTCACAACTTCCTAATACAATGGCAACTCTTTGGGCATCACTCACAGATACATCTCAAGGGACTTTGAATTTGTTTGGCTGGTTTGAATTACCAGTTAATCCTACTACGTTTTGGATTATCTTATGTTTTACCGTGGCAATGCTTTTTGTGGTGTATTTCTTGGTGAAACTCAACGAAGCACAACGGATTATTACAGTGAATTATGCTAAACGTGTGCACGGTAATTCATCTTATGGTGGAATTAAATCGATTTTGCCGATTAAGATGATTGCTGCGGGTGTAATTCCAGTAATTTTCGCTACGGCTTTCTTGTCATTACCAGCTTTGGTAGGGCAAGTGATGACATCGGTTAATCCAAATAGTGAGGTTGGTGCAGGATTGGTCGCAACTTTTTCGGCTCCATCAGCTAGTAATTTCAAAGCAATGTATCCAAATGGTATTACTGGACAATGGTTTGTTTATCCAGCGATGTATTTCTTGTTAGTATTTGCATTTACTTATTTTTATACCTCGATTATCTTTAATACGAAAGAAATTGCAGACAACTTGCAAAAACAAGGAGGGTTTATTGAGGGTGTTCGTCCAGGTATTCAGACGGCGAATTATTTGAATAAAGTGGTCAATCGTCTAGACTTATTTGGGGCTTTGGCACTTGGGTTAGTTGCGATGCTTCCATTCATTACAGATTATGTATTCATTGCGTTGACTGGTGCGCCAATTGGTTTATCTATTTCTGGTACAGGTCTTCTTATCGTGGTGACGGTGGCGTTGGAGAATCTGAGGTCGGTGGATTCTCGCGCATTAATGATAACTTATGACGATTTTGGTGATGAGCTTAAAGATTAAAGGGTGGCGCAAAATTGCTAAATGGACCTTTTGGTCAATAATAGCGTTGTTGTTTTTGATATTTTTAGTAAGAGTAATTACTTTTGAAAAAAATTATTATAATGAAAAAGAGGGTAGTGAAAGGGAAGTAGCGAAAGTTGCTGAGTCATCGGCTGAAGATTTGATTGAAGAAAAACCAAGTGAAAATGAGATAGTTGAATATAAAGTTGCACCGGATCGTCCTAGATATTTGACAATTGAAAAATTAGGTATTAAGAATGCACGAGTTTTACCAATGGGGGTGAATGTGAGTGGTGAATTGGATACTCCGCGTAATATTTTTGATGTGGGTTGGTATGAAGGTTCTGGTAAACCAGGTGAAGGTGGCACCTTGGTAATTGATGGCCATAATGGTGGGCCGCATGTTCATGGTGTTTTTAAAAATCTGCCAGACCTTAAAGATGGAGATATTATTAAAATAGAGCGTGGGGATGGATTGGTTTTCAAATATGAAGTAGTGGAGAATGTTGCTGTACCTCTTGATAAATCTGATCAATATATGTCAACTGCGGTTACTACGCCGGAAGCTGGTAGAGAATCGATTACTTTGATTTCTTGTACTGGTGAATGGTCACAACAACAAGGAACCTATTTGTCTCGTCAATTTACCCGAGCTGTATTAATTGAAGAATAAAACTGAGATAAAGTCTTTACAAAACCGCTTTAGTGTGCTATACTGAAATGGTAATTTATGGCTAGTCAAAAGGAAGTGATTAAACTCACCGGTAGTGTTGTTGAAGCACTGCCTAATACCCAATTTCGGGTTGAACTCGAGAATGGTCATATTATTGTTGCCCATATGAGTGGGAAGATGCGAAAAAACTATATTCGCCTCGTCCCGGGTGACAGAGTCGAAGTTGAGTTAACCCCTTACGATCTTACAAAGGGTAGAATCAGCTTTAGGCTCAAGGATTAATATTAAACTGTTGTAATTTTTACAACATTTAATTGGAAGAAAAGTTAAATACTATTTGCAAAAGTATTTAGCAGGGGGATCTGATACTTAAATGATAAAAATTACAATATAACATAAGGAAAGGATTTTAACACATGAAAGTACGTGCAAGTGTTAAAAAAATCTCCCCTGATGACATTATTGTACGCCGTAAAGGTGTGCTTCGTGTTATCAATAAGAAAAAACCTAAGAATAAGCAAAGGCAGGGTTAAAATATATGGCTAGAATAGCTAGTGTTGTGATTCCTTCCGAGAAACAAGTGTGGATTGCTCTCACTTATGTTTACGGAATTGGTCGCACAACTTCAAAGAAAATCCTTGCGGAGGCTAAAATCGAGCCTACCACTCGGGTGAAAGATCTCACCGAGGCTGACGAACAGAAAATCAACGACATTATTTCCGCGAAATATCGTGTTGAGGGTGACCTTCGTCGCACAGTGAGTAATAATATTAAACGTATAAAAGATATTAATTCCTATAAAGGAATGCGTCACAAGGCGAAGTTACCAGTCAACGGTCAACGTACTCGTACGAATGCACGTACTCGTAAGGGTAAGGCGATTGCGGTTGGTGGTACACAACCTAAGGCGGCAAGTAAGACTTAGAAAGGAGTAATATGGTAGAAGAAGTTAAAGATACAACTGCTATCGAGACGACTGAGCCAAAAGCTCCGAAGTCTAAAGCAAATAAGAAAGTAAAAAGAATTGTCAATAGTGGGCAAGTACATATTCAATCAACTTTTAATAACACTATTATTAGTGTGACTGATAAAACTGGTGGTGTACTTACTGCATCATCGGCTGGAGCAAATGGTTTTCGTGGCTCAAAGAAAGGCACAGCTTTTGCTGCTGGTGTGGCAGCTGAAAAAGCCTTGGAGCTTGCCAAGAAAAATCACGCTTTGAATTCAGTTGATGTATATGTATCTGGAATTGGATTAGGTCGCGATGCAGCCGTAAGAGCAATTTCAACCGTCGGCATCAAAATTGACAGTATTACAGATGTAACCCCGATTGCACATGGCGGTGTGCGACCGAAGGGAGAAAGGAAACCATAATGGCAAGGGATCATTCTCCAATAGTAAAACAAAGTCGCCGTGAGAGCTTTGCATTGGCGCCAAAAGCGCATAAAGTAATGGCTAAAAAATCTGGAATTCCAGGTGAGCATGGTGATAGGCGGGTACGTGGTGGTAGCTTGTACCTTACACAGCTTCGTGAGAAGCAAAAAGTACGCCGAATGTATGGCTTACTTGAAAAACAATTTGCAAAATTGATGCGAGAGGCTCAGAAGGCTGATGGCTTAACCGGTGAAAAACTTTTGGAGTTTTTGGAACGAAGAACTGATAACGTAGTTTATCGGGCTGGTTTTGCTCTTACTCGTCGTCAAGCACGTCAACTTGTTTCGCATGGACATTTTCTATTGAACGGTCGTCGTATTGATATACCATCAATTCGACTAAACCCGGGTGATGTTCTAGAGGTTCGTCCAAAGTCAGTTAAACTGGCATATTTCAAGAATCTTCCGAATATCATTGGGGCGGCAAATGTTGTTCCGCTTTCATGGATGAAGGTCGACGGCAAGAAAATGAAAATTGAAGTTACCGGTTTGCCGAAACGCGAAGAGGCAGAAGCTGGTATTAATGAACAATTAATCGTTGAGTATTACTCACGCTAAGGAGAATAGAATATGACAACAAAAAATATTCATGAAGCCAAGCTTGACTCAGTGAAAGAGCTTAGTCCAACCAGTGCTGAATTTGTGATTAAGCCACTTTATCCAGGTTATGGCAATACGCTTGGTAATTCCTTGCGTCGCGTACTTCTTTCTAGCGTAAAAGGTGCTGCGATTACTGCTTTTTCGATCGAAGGAACTACTCATGAATTCACTAATATTCCAGGTGTACGTGAGGATGTAGTTGATATTATGCTCAACCTCAAGAATATTCGTTTCAAGATGCACACTGATGCACCAGTCGAACTTAGTTTAGAAATTAGAGGTGACAAACAATCAGAAAAGGATGGTGATAAGCGCGTAGTAGCAGGTGATATTAAGCTTCCTTCTGAAATCGAGATTGCTAACCCTAATCAAACTATTTGCCACATTGACAATCCTAAATATGTATTAAAAATGCATTTTGTGGTTGAATCAGGGCGTGGTTATTTGACTATTGAGAAGTCTAGCGATGAGCGTTTGCATAGTGATATGATTGCAATTGACGCTGTATTTACGCCAGTTTTGCGTGTACGCTACAAAGTAGAGAATACGCGTGTTGGTCAAGATACCAACTTGCAACAACTTACATTAACAGTTGATACTGATGGTACTTTGACACCAAAAGATGCATTCGAAGAGGCAGCAGCTATCTTAGTTAATCAATATACCGCATTGGCTGGTTCTACTAAAGTAGAATCGACTCCAGCTCCAGGTAGTAATACTGAAGATGAAGATGCTGGGTTGATGCTTCCTATTGAAGAGCTTGAATTGTCAGCTCGTACAGCTAACGCTTTGTTGAACAATGACATTAAAACAATTAGAGATCTTGTGACATTATCAGAAACTGATCTCAAGGATCTTAAAGGTTTTGGTCAGAAAGCGTTAGATGAAGTAAAAGAAAAGTTAACGGAGTTAAATATTTAAAATGCACAGGCACGGATATAAAGGCCGCAAATTCGGCCGTGAAACCGATCAGAGATTGGCGCTCACCCGTGGGTTGATGTGCTCTCTGATTCGATATACAACTATTACTACTACTTTAGCGCGAGCTAAAGAAGTTCGTCGTGATCTAGAAAAATTAATTACGATGGCAAGAAAAGGTGGTCTTCATAATCGTCGATTAATTATTGCGCGTCTTAATGATTTAGAGGCAGCTACGATTTTGATGGATGTGATTGCTCCACAAATCAAGCGTGATTCTGGTTATCTCAAGATAGAACGTGCAGAATTTCGTCGAGGCGATAATGCTGAGATGGGCACAATTAGTTTTGTTGATGAAATTGATTTTGAGGCAGAATCTGCTAAGGAAGAAAAAACCACCAATAAGTCGACTAAGAAGGAGGATAAATAATGAAAACTTATTCTCAAAAAGCTTCTGAAATTAAGCGCGAATGGTGGGTGATTGATGCTTCAAGTATGCCACTTGGCAAACTTGCAGTGGTAATTGCCGATAAATTGATGGGGAAGAGTAAAGTAACTTATACTCCACATATTGATAACGGTGATTATGTAATAGTAACTAATGCTAAGAATTTAGTAGTAACTGGTGATAAAATGCTTCAGAAGAAGTATTATCGTCATAGTGGTTACCCTGGTGGTATCAAAGAGTTACGTTTGGAAGAAGTGATTGAAAAAGATGCTTCTCGAGTGATTCGTGAAGCTGTTAAAGGTATGATGCCTAAAAATAAATTGGCAGCAGAGCGTTTGAAACGCCTTCGTGTGTTCGATGGCGCAGAGCATGCTCACGCAGCGCAAAACCCAAAGGAGATTAAATAATGGTAGATAAGAAGAAATACACCTACGGGCTTGGGCGACGCAAATCTGCAACAGCTTCAGCTCGTCTTTACAAGGGTAAAGGTGATATTAAAATCAACGATAAACCAGCGTTAGAGTATCTTTCTGGTAACAAAACTTATCTTGCTGAAATTACTGATCCATTGGCTTTAGCTGAAAAGCAAAAAGAATATGACATCACAATTTTGGTAAAAGGTGGTGGTTTGGCTGGACAAGTTGACGCGATTAAACTCGCTATTTCGAAAGCTTTGGTAACGGAAGCTCCTGACCTTCGACCAGTATTAAAGAAGGCTGGATTTACTTCACGCGATCCGCGCGAGAAAGAACGCAAAAAATATGGCTTACGTTCAGCTCGCAAGAAAGAACAATTCTCGAAACGTTAAAGATAAGCCCTACGGGGCTTATCTTTCATGGTATAATATATGTACGGGGCGTTAGCTCAGCTGATAGAGCGCAGCATTCGCATTGCTGAGGTCGCGGGTTTGATTCCCGCACGCTCCACCAGAGTATGGTATAATATTTGTTGAGAAACTCCGCCAGCCCAAGGGACTTTTGTCCTGAAGAGGCCTCTGGAGTTTCTCCTTTTTTGTAAATGGCCGATATATGATATAATTTTTTTAAATGGAGGCGAAATGAGCAAATTTGATGATCAGTATATTGACCTGTGTAAGCGGATTTTGGCAGAGGGAGAGAGAATTACAAATTATAAAAAGACTGATAAACGAAGTAAGGCAACAGCTTCGGCTATTCCGGATCATACGGCGCAAGCATCAAGTGCAGCGCGAACGATTCGTTTACCGCATCAAGTGATGCAATTTAATCTTGATGAGGAATTTCCGATATTAGTAACAAAGAAGGTAGGTTGGAAAACGGCAATTTTGGAAATTTTATGGATTTATCAAGAGGCCTCAAACGATATAAGATGGTTACAAGAACGCAATGTAAAAATTTGGAATGAGTGGGGAGTAGCTGAGGACGGTACATATCAAGGACGGAATTTGAACAACATTTTTAAAGAAAAACATCCAGATTTACCAGTAGAGGATTTTGCCCATACTATTGGTACAGCCTATGGTTGGATTGTAAAAAAATATAATTTGATTGGCAATTTAATCGAAACTTTGAAAGAAAATCCAGGGAATCGGCGAATGGTGTTAAGTCTTTGGCAAAATGAATGGTTAGAGACGGCAGCGTTGCCGAGTTGTGTATGGAATTCACAATGGAATTTGATTGATGGACATCTAAATGTGTTAGTGACTTCACGTTCTTCGGATGTACCGTTGGGATTACCATTTAATGTGGTACAATATGCAGTGCTTTGCTATTTGATAGCTGCGTCGGTGGGAGCGAAGCCAGGGCAAATGACATTTATTACGAATGATGCACATATTTATGAAAATCAGATTGAAGGAATTAAAGAACAAATTAAACGATATGATAAGGCTGTTAAAGAAGGCACTATGCCTAAAGCGCCGAAATTATGGGTAAATCCTGAAATCCATGATTTTTATAAATTTGATAATTCGCATGAGCTTAAAGATATTAAATTGGAAGGATATGAGCATCTTGGTGTGATTAAGATGCCGGTTACGGAGTAATTATGTTTAGTTTGATTGCGGCTGTAGGAAAAAATTTGGAATTAGGACGGAAAGGTCAATTGGTTTTCCATATCAAGGAAGATATGAAATATTTTCGTGATATTACGATGGGTCATAAAGTGTTGATGGGGAGAAAAACATGGGAATCATTACCCGGCAAATTGAAGGGGCGTGAGAATATTGTGGTTTCTAGGCACGATGTAGAGAGAGCGGATCTTGCAGTCTCGGATTTGGCAAAATTCATCGCTGAAAATGAAAAAACTAAAGAAGAAATTTTTATAATTGGTGGTGGGCAGATATACGTCGAGTTTTTACCACATGCAGAGAATATTTATTTAACTGAAGTAGAGGCAGAGGAATCACGGGCGGATGCGTTTTTCCCAGAATTTGATAAATCGAAATACACTAGAGAAGTAATAAAGGAAGGAAAAGAAAATGATCTAACTTACACTTTCGTAAAATACTGTAAAAAATAAGGAGATTTTATGAAAGATTTAGTATTCGATTTAATCAATCAGGAAAAAACTCGACAGCGCGAAGGCTTAGAGTTGATTCCGAGTGAAAATTATGTATCTGCACCAGTTTTAGAGGCAATGGGCTCGATATTGACTAATAAATATTCTGAGGGGTATCCGAGTTTTGAGGGCGTGCCAGATTGGGATGAAACAAAAATTGCAAAGGAAGTATTGCCGAACTATCGATATTATGGTGGGCAAATTAATGTGGATAGAATTGAAAGATTGGCAATTGATAGGGCCTGTCGATTGTTTGGTGCTGACCATGCTAATGTACAGCCACATTCGGGTGCGAATGCAAATGAAGCAGTGTATTATGCTTGGCTTTCGCCTGGTGATAAAGTATTAGCGATGAATCTTGGGCATGGTGGACATTTGACGCATGGCTCTCCGGTGACTAGAAGTGCGCATATTTATAAATTTGTAGCCTATGGTACAGATGCTGATGGCGATATTGATTACGAAGAATTGGAAAAATTAGCTTTGTCAGAAGATGTGCGATTAATTTTGGTAGGTTATTCAGCTTTTATGAAAATCCCAGATTTTAAACGTGTAGTATCGATTCGAGAGAAGGCAGAGAAAAAATGGGGGCATGAAATACTACTTATGGCCGATATGGCACATGTGGCTGGTCTGATTGCGGCGGGAGTGCATCCGAATCCATTAGAATTTGGTTTTAATGTGATGACGACAACTACGCATAAAACTTTGCGTGGTCCTAGGGGTGGATTGATCATGACAATGGGCAAAGTCGGTTCACCTCTTAAAAAGACGCCAGAAAAAACTTTGGAAAATATCCCAATTTTAGTAGATAAAGCAGTATTTCCAGGTACTCAAGGGGGTCCTTTGGAACATGTAATCGCTGCCAAAGCGGTGGCATTTGGTGAAGCTTTGAAGCCAGAATTTAAGGCTTATGCGAAGAAAATTGTAGAAAATGCTAAGGTTTTGGCTGAAGAGTTGAAGAAGGGCGGCTTTGTTTTACAAGGAGATGGAACAGAAAATCATTTAATTTTGGCAGATATGATGAAGAGCTTTGGCATTGATGGCAAAATGTATGAAAAAGCTTTGGATATGGTAGGGTTGACTTTAAATGCAAATGCATTACCTGGCGATACTGGTGGAGCTTTTAGGCCAAACGGTGTAAGATTGGGCACACCAGCAATTACGACTAGAGGATTAGGCGTTTTTGAGATGAAAATTTTAGCAAATTGGATGATAAAAGTTGCAAAAATCTGTGCTAAAGCAAAAAGTACAGATGGGTTAGATAAATATAAAGATGATTTAGATAAGATTCACGCCGAAGTTCGTGAGTTAGCTTTAAAATTTCCAGTGCCAAGTTTATAAAAAAGCCCCGACCTTAGTCGGGGTTTTACAAGGGGGTTCAGATGTAATCTTGTTCACGCCAGATATACCAGCGGCCATTTACTTCTAGTGTATAGGCGACAATTAGAGCAGTAAAATAACCTGTGTCGTCGTATTGTTCGAGTTCTCTCATCTTGAAATAGTCAATAGTCCACATTTCACTGGCACGATAACAACCGTTGATTTTATCATCACAGAGCTGCATTTCGGCGAAATCACGGCCTGAAATCTTGCGACTTCTTGGGTGCATTAGCGGATGACGTCCGACCTTATCATGCCAAAGCGTGATAAAAATAGCTGAAGTTTTATCGGTGAGGTATAATAATTTACCAAAAAATGAGGATTTATCTTCCATTTCGTTTAAGAGTTGGTTAATATTTTCTTCGCAGAAATGTTCACGCATTGGTGAATAGCTAGAAAATGCGTCAAAATAGGCAATTTCGGTAGACCTTTTGCCGGAATTTTCCGCTTCTCCATTATCTGGAATGTCGCCGATTTGGTTTTCTGGTAAATCGTGCCGGCGAAGTACTTCCATTAACTCTCGATAAGAGTAACGATCTGGCAAATCGATATCAGCTCCATAAATATAGCTAAGACAACGATCTAATATTGCTAAACAAAGATTAGTGTGTGCAGCAACTGATTCATAGGCATATTTATTACGTGTTAGACCGTAACGATTATTATAAGAACGTAGAACTGAACTTGATTCGGTGATTTGGTCTAGTTGTTTGATAGTTTTGAAAATTTCACGAACTGGTGGTATCATCCAATTTTTACCGGCGTATTCGGATTCTTCTTGCATGACACGCTCGTATACATTATGTAAACAACTTTCTCTAGGGCTATAGTTGTTATTAAACCTTTTCATCTCGAACCTCCTGATTATTAATGTGCTGCCCCCCTTGTAAATGTAGTATTTATTGTACTATATCTTGACATTTTTGACAAAGTGTGCTATAATATTAGTATAAATTGGTCATAAATGGGAGTTAAAGATGGGCAAGCGCCTTTTTTTGTTAATTATTTGTAGTCTATTGGTGTTAATTGATGTACCTGAATTTTTGATTGCGACGGATGTTGCTCCCGTGACTGGTCTTTCTAATAGTGGGATAGTTGAGACAGTGCCTTTGCCAGAACCAGAACCTGAACCTGAACCGGTAGCGGCGACGGCAAATGTTCGTCCAGCAACTCAACCTTCTACTCATGTAGCTCCAGCACCAGTTAAACCATCTGCGCAAGTAGCACCAGCAAATTCGATTGCGATTGCTGGGAAAGTGATTGAAATTGTGGATGTGAGTGATACCGCAGTGAATGCCGGAAATCATGTAAATAAGTATGGTGCGAAGTTTTTGTATGGGCATAATTCACCCGCGGTGTTTGGTAGACTTACTAGTGTGGGAGTAGGGAGTGTGTTTACTGTGGCTTATGGCGGCACTTCACGTAATTATCAAGTTGCCGAGGTGACAATCTTTGAAAAAACTTCCGATACGACGTTGTCGGCTGGTGGGATACAATACCGAATGTCAACAATAGCCAATGGAAAAGGTCGCTATGATATGGTACTCATGACTTGTTATGGTACGATGCTAGGTGGCGGCGATGCAACGCATCGGTATGTTGTGTTTGCGAATGCGATATAAATTATCAGAAAATTCTGTCGCCGTTTTTGACTGGTTCAGTGGGCATAAGCAAAACGACACCTTGTTCTGATTCAGTGCCGAGCATGCGCACTTCGCTTTTTACGCTACCAATATGCATAGGTGTAAGATTAACGCAGCAGATTACTTGTCTTCCTAGTAAATCTTCTTCTTTGTATAAATTTGTAATTTGGGCTGAGGAAGTCTTAATACCTATTTCTTCACCGAAATCGATTTTAACTTTGTACGCTGGCTTGCGTGCTTTTTTATTAATCCCCACTTCTATGACTGTACCTACGCACATTTCGACTTTATCAAAATCTTCGATACTAATTAGTTTATCCATTTTTATATTATAACAAATGCCTGTATGTTTTGTGGACATGTTATAATGGTTATGTAAAGGTAATACTAAAAGAACTGTCCATGACAAAAGAAAGACATATAATATTAGCTCCGATGGGACTAGGTCTGATAGTCCTTGCTGGAGCATTTTTATTGTCTAGTGTTTTATCCACTTATAATACTTATGCTGCGCCCTACACCCTCACTCTCTCTTCTTCCGGCTCTCAATCCATTGATGTATCTAACATGGGAGATAAGACAGCTATTAGTGCGGATAATCTCAATGTAGCTACTAACTGCAGATATGGCTATAACCTTACTCTCTCTACTTCAGTAAATAATAATAATCTATATCTAAATGGTAATAGCTCTAATAATACAACTGGTACATACTTCTCTCCAGTAAATGGTACATCTACATTAAAGAACTCTTCTAATACATGGGGATATTATTATAATAGCTCTACTCCAACTACTGCTCCTACTTCATCTTCTATCTTCTCTCCAGTACCAACTCTTAGTACCCCTGCTATTATTAAGACTCCACTTACCACACCTAGCTCTTCAGACATTAATGATAACTTTAATATCTACTATGGTGTAGCATCATCAGACTCTATGCCTGTAGGCACATATAAACTAATACCAGATACTAACAACTCAGGTAATGATGGAACACTTGTCTATAATGCTACTATTGCTGACAGCTGTATACCATATGTCATTCATTTTAACCCCACTAGTACTTCTACTGGTTCAACATTATCTGGTACTGGCACTATGAACGATCAGGAGGTCTATAAGGACACAGCTACCACGCTTACTACAAATGGATTTATTCCCCCAAATGGCTACGAGTTTAAAGAATGGAATACGGCTCAGGACGGCTCTGGTACCAAATATGCAAACGAAGCATCAATCACGAATCTTACTTTACCAGGCAATACTATAACTCTGTATGCAATATGGCGTATTCCACCGGCACCGCTATATTATAAAGTAGCTAGCTTGGTAAAGACTGATTCTGATAGCAACCCTCGCACGCAATCTGTTGCTGATTTGCGCACCGCTATTACTGAGCCAACTTCTTCTGACCCTGCTGCTGACACTTCTAATTCTGGCGTGTTTCTATATGATCCAACTATTTTTGGGGTAGCTTCCGATGCTTCCAATGATTACCCAATCTATTACTATCGTGGAATTCTGGATAGCGACTTAGACGGCACTTCTTCAACTTATGGATCTAATGGTAACGGTGAGTATTACCCCAATTACATTAAACTTAATTCTAATTCCATAGAAACATGTTGGCGGATAGTGCGCACGACAGGTTCTGGAGGTACGAAGATGATATACAATGGCATATATGGCGCAACTACTGCTGGTTCATGCGCAAACTCTCTTTGGAACACCACTCTTGGTGCGAGAGCATCGCGATTTCAGGCAGTGAGTTCTACTGGTGGTCAAGCTGGCTATGTTGTCTATGCGGGATATACATATAATTCTAACTATCTTGGCACTGGGTCAGCTCTCTATTCTGAGCTTTTTGGTACAAACTCTAATTTCTCTGGGAATTCAACCAATTCATCCATAAAAAATGATTTAGAAAACTATGCTAATACTGACCTAAATGAATACTTAGATATTCTCGAGCCAAGTGCAGGCTATTGTAATGATAGGTCTGCATATGATACAAGTTCCGCATCTGCAACTCCAATTTCTGATGGTGACACTAAAGGTTATAGTACTAATATGTACTTTGGCGGGGACATAAGAAACTATGTTAGTAATGGAGTTTTGTCTTTAAGTTGTCCCAGAAACATTGTGGATCTTTATACCGCCAATACCGCCAATGACGGAAACAAGCAAATGCGATATCCAATCGCACTATTAACAGCAGATGAAGCTGCTTTGGCAGGTAGCGGCTATGGATCTACGAGTAATACACGGTATTCGTCTTTTTATAACAGTAATTCATACCTAAGATCTGGTAGCGGTTTTTTCACGTTAAATGCGAGCCGTAGATATAATTATGTTTATATAATGATAGTTCAATCAGGTGGACAAATAGGGTCAGCTGCACTATATTCGACCTATGAAGCTGGTTCTCGTCCGGTAATCTCTCTAAACCACGACACTATGATTTATGGTGGTTCTGGTACTGCAATGAATCCGTGGACTATTGATGAGGATTAACTATGTGGTCAAAATACAATAAGACATCGTAATGTATACATGAAGGAGCGAATGACTAAAACAGTAGATAAACTAACTATAGCAACACTTAGCCTAGTAGGTCTGACCGTCTTTGCTGGTGCAATCCTTATGCCGTCGGTGGCATCGGCTGATGATAGTGCTATAAGCAATGTCTCAGTTAATGTTCCAGTAGCTTGCACTATGACTGGCACTGGTATGAATAGTCATAATGCTACTATTCCTAATGGTACCTACCAAGCCAATATAGGTACTACTACCATGAAAGCTGTATGTAATGATAGTAATGGTTTTGCCATCTATGCTATTGGATATACAGACAATGAATATGGCAAGACAGTGCTAACTAACAGCACTTTAGGCACTTCTTCTGATATAGCTACAGGAACAGCAACAAGTACAGGAAGTCCTGATGTATCTAACTGGGCTATGAAACTAGCTACAAATTCATCTGCTACTTATCCAATCACACTAGATAATAGTTTTGGTAATTATCACAATGTTCCAGCAGAATATACTAAAGTAGCACATAGAGATTCTGGTACTGATATAGGAACTAGTGCAGTAGGAAGTGAGCTAACATCTACTTATGCTGCTTATATGAGTAAAACTCAACCTGCAGGAACCTACATAGGACAAGTTAAATATACTTTAGTTCATCCATCTACCCACGTTGCTCCAGTAGCATGTAACAATAAGGCTACTACTATATCTGAAGCAGTCTGTCTCCAAGACTTTGCTCATGTCAGTGAGACTAACAGAAACTCTATTATCGCTTCTATGACTCCAGAACAACAATACACATTAAAAGATAGTAGAGATGGTAAGACTTATACTATCGCTAAGTATCAAGTAGGAAACTCAGGCAACTATGATGTTTGGATGACTCAGAACCTAGACTTGGATCTACAAGCAGGTGAAACTTATACTAACGAAGACACTGATATAGGTTACAATACCACTACACAACAATATGATACTGCTGCTTGGAGCCCTATCCGTTCTACTTACCAACCTACTTCAACCTACATCCATGAATGGTGTCAGGGTGGGACTTGGAATTCACAATATGGCTACTGTGAGAATAATAATACTCCAGAATCCTATGATCCAGGTGACCTATACTGGAACGCTACAGAAAGTGACTATAGTGACTGGGACGTCTACGACGTTAGCTGTAACTTTAGTACCCCTACACCAGAATGTGACCAAACTCTTAATCCTATCTCTACCTATGTATCATCTACTAGCTCTACTTCCCAGTACTATCTAGGTAATTACTATAACTGGGCCGCTGCTCTTGCTACTAACGACTCCTCCCAGTTTAATAGTTTCATTCTAGTAGAACAATCCATCTGTCCAGCTGGGTGGACTTTGCCTAGAATTGGCAATGGTGAAGATTCCTTCTATAGTCTCTGGAACCAATATGGGTTTAGTAGTAGTTCTATAAATGGAAGCAATAAACTGTGGACGAGTCCACTTTACTTCGCCACGGGTGGGTACTTTAACGGTACTCTGTACGTCGTCGGGTACTTCGGCTACTTCTGGTCACCTGTCCCGGATGGCTCCAGCCTCGCCAGGAGCGCGACCTTCTACGTGGATGGCGACTCCTACCCGTCCAGCGGCAGCAATCAGGGCTACGGTAACTCAGTTCGCTGTATAGCGCGTCCGGTAGCCGATTCAGTATCTGGCGGGGGTGGTGGGCCGGTGTAACCCGGCAACTAGTTCTTCCTCTAACTTCCAGTTTGTGTCCTTCCCGCCTTTTCTGAACTAATTTGATGAACTAAATATAAGAGCTATTTACAAATGGTTCTTATTTTTTCTCCGTTATTAGCTACTCAAATCTTTTTCTCCCCATCATTTTCCGCATCTCTCCACTACCTTCCTAACTTATCCGGTTCGTTTTTATTGTGCCAAAAATCTCAGGTGTTAGCATGAGAGCAAGATAATATTGTTGCTAACGAAAGGAGGTAAAGAAATGGACCCCATAATTGCAACTTTTTCGCTGATCATCTGCACACACCTACACCACATAGTCGTAAAAAAATAAAAAAATATCGCTTATGACTAATTGTTTTCAGTCACAAGCGATTTTCTAAGTCGCGTCCGGCCCCTGTAAAATCGGGGTTTTTGGTAAACCAGATGACACTCCAGGAATAATATACTTATGGTGGAGCGTATGAGATTCAAACTCATGACCTCTACTATGCCATAGTAGCGCTCTAATCAGCTGAGCTAACGCCCCATGTTTTTATTTTAACACAAAATATGCTAAAATAAAAGTATGAAGATATATGACTCAGCATTTTTACCACATTGGCGCTGATTCTGGTTGAGACAGATAATAATTTTGAATGAGGAGATTTTATGAAAACTATTTTAACTGGTATTAGAGTCAATAGCGAGCTGACTATGGGGAATTTCTTGGGGGCGTTACTACCGATGACGCGTCTAGCAAACAAATATTCTGATGATCATCATGTCAATATTTTCGTGGCAGACTTGCATACTATTATTGCTGAGCAAGATGGCACATTGCAGGATAATTTAGTAATGTTAATCAAAATGTATCTTGCGGCGGGATTAAAAGTAAACGAAAATGTACACATTTATCGTCAGAGTTATGTACCAGCCACTTCAGAAATGACTTGGATTTTGAATTGTGTAGCAACGATGGGTGAATTAGGGCGCATGATTCAATACAAAGAGAAAGGCAGAGGTGAAGATTCTTGCAATGTGGGTATTTTTGACTATCCGATATTAATGGCAACTGATATTTTGCTATTTGATGGTAATTACATTCCAGTAGGTCAAGATCAGTTTCAACATATTGAATTGACACGTGATATTGCGCAAAGGGTGAATCATCGTTTTGGTAAGGATATTTTTACTATTCCAGAAAAAACTTCAGTACAAGCGAAATTTATGGGTACAGATGATGGTATTAGAATTCGTGATTTGGTCAATCCAGAGAAAAAGATGAGTAAGTCAGCTAAGGCGGCGAATTCGAAAATCATGATGACGGATGATCCGAAAGCAGCGGCAAAGAAGATTATGTCAGCTACGACAGATTCGTTTGGTGAGATTAAATATGATATGAAAGAACGTCCTGGTATTTCTAATTTGTTGCAGATTGAGGCTTTAGTGAATGATAAACCGCTTGAAGAGGTGCTAAATGAATGGGAAGGCAAGACAAATTATGGTGATTTGAAAAAACAGGTAGCTGATAGTGTTGAAAAAATGTTAGCGGAATTCCATGAAAAATTGAATAAGATTAGCAATGGTGACGTATTTGAATTGATGGAGAAAGGTGAAAAATACGCTAATAAGAAAGCCAACGCTAAATTATACGAATTGCAAAGAGCATTCCAGCTAAGATAATTGACTTTTTAACATAAGTGTGATATAATAGAAATAGTGTGGAATTTTGGCAATGGAAATCTCGGCCGTAAAAGGCCGAGATTTTGGGTGGGAGTCAATACAAACTACGAAGATAGTTAGGATCGTCCATTAACTTAATTAATTCCTCACGATCGTTTAGGTCTTCGATATTATTGTAAAAAGCTAAAATATCGTTGGTTTCTTTGATAACCGATCTTAGGATGAATAGAATGTTAGATTCGCGTGGCCATTTACTCTTGGCTTCTTTTAAAATCGGCAAGAGCAAAATTGAGGTTTCGAGAATATTCTTCCTGATAGCACGTTGTGACAGAGCGGTCATTGTGGTGTTATTATCCCAACGATCAAATCCTTTGCATTTTAAAGCGATTTTGTTGACGGGTTTGTCGTCTTCGATGAATTGATGATGATAGCGGAATGCAATTTCGCTTTTTGTCTCGTTGGGATAAATTGAGGATATTGTGACCATTTTGACCGCAGATTTAACAGTTGGCCCAACTGGCAAATCTTCAGCTAATTTGGCAACCTCGCTTGACGTTAGAATTCTATCTAGTGTGGCGGTTTCTTCTATGGCATCGTGCAATAGAATTGTTGCAAATAAGTCGTCATCGGGGATTTTGAGCGCTTGGAATCTACAGGCCATGGACAATGGGTGTATAATATATAATTCACCATTTTTACGCAGGCTATTGCCATGTTTTTCACACATATAACCTAGTGCATCCATGCTCTGTTCTAGCCCTAAATCGTCAAAATATACTTTTAACCTCGTGCGCATCTTCTCAACTTTTAAGTCAGACAATTCTAGCTCTTTACGTCTTTGATCTCGTTTGTCAGTGTCTTTAATTCTATTTAAATAAATCTCACGACTATTTGAAATAGACATTGAACTCACCTCCCTCTTAATGTGCTCCCACCAGTGGATTGATTATATCATATATGGTATAATTTGGGTATGATTAGGACAGGGAAGAAGTTCAGCAAACCGGAGATGTCACGCGTGATTAATGGCGACGTGATACTTTCTGATACGCCTGAAGCCCCTGAAAAAAAACGTCTTGATCATATGATGGTAGAGATTTTTAAGAGCTATAATCGTTCGACCATTCAGAAGTTTATTGAGAGTGGGTTTGTAAAGGTAGATGGTGTAGTAGCAAAAAAGCCAAATCAAAAGTTTGTCGAAGGAGCGTATATCGAGCTTGATGTTCCTGATGAGATGAGAAATGCAGACATAGAGCCAGAAATAATCTATGAAGATGATAATGTGATTGTAATGAATAAACCAGCCGGACTTTTGAGTGAGCCACGAGGACAGTATTGCCCCGAGAAAACACTGGCTGATTTTGGCTATATTGCACATCGATTAGACCGTGATACTTCCGGGGTAGTGATTCTGGCGAAGACTGAGGAAATTCAGAAATTTTTGAAAAGACAATTTCAAGATAGAACAGTACACAAAACATATGTGGCAGTGGTGTCTGGCCGACCAAAACTAGATGAAGCGAGAATTGATTTACCTTTGATTCGAGATTTGAAACGTCCGACGACTTTTCGTGTAGATGCGAACGGTAAAGAGGCGGAGACTTTTTATAAAGTGTTAAAAGCGAGTGATAAATATTCTATGGTAGAATTGAAGCCTACTACTGGTCGCACTCATCAGCTGAGAGTACATATGAAATATTTGGGGCATCCGATTTTGGGCGATCCGGTATATGGTGAAGAAAAAGCTGATAGATTGTATCTCCATGCAAGAGAATTAGAAATTATTTTGCCTGGTGGCGAGAGAAAAATCTTTAAAGCTAAAGTGCCGCGAGAATTTAATAATGTTTTTCGATAATATAAATGAAATTACTGAAATTGCTAGTCGATGTGGGACGGCGATTTTTGTAGTACCAAAAGATGTTGAGATAATAATAAAGAATGCAATAGTATTACAACCAGAAGAGAAAACTACAATTACGATTGAACAAGTGAAAGCGATCCTACAACGATTAGCAGTTAAACAAGTTACTAATCAATATATCGTGATTCGACCGGCTGAGCTTTTAAATATTGAAGCAGCTAATGCGTTATTAAAAATTCTAGAAGAGCCCGGAGATAAAGTACATTTTTTGTTAATTACAGATTCGCCGTCTCATCTTTTGCGCACTATTTTGAGTCGAGCAGCAATTTATTTTTTGAAGAACACAAAGAGTCAAGATATTATAGCTGATGCCAAGATAAAAGATTTAGCTAAACGTTTAATTGTGGCAAGAGGTGCAGATTTGGTGGCTGTAGCAGATGAAATTACCAAGAAAAAGATTGGGGCACGGGCTTATGCTATGGAAATTATTGGTGTAGCAATTGAAATGTTATATAGAACGTATTTTATTACTAATAAAGAAGTTTTTTTGAAAAAAATCCCCCGTTTTTTGGCTGCATATGAGGGGATTTCTAGGAATGGACATATCAAATTACAAATTGTGGCTAATTTATGTTAAAATAGGATTATGATTGCGGTTTTTGTTATTTTTATATTTATCGTTTATCTTTGTTTTTTCTTTCCTATGGAGTCTAAACCAGAAAAAGTTGAAGAACGCTCGCCTAAGTATGCGGCGCAGATGAAAAAGTTATGGCAAGTAGCGCAAACTGCAATGAAAGAACGAAAGCCATTTCGAGCTGAGAAAGCTTTGCTAACAATTTTGAAATTTGATGAAAAAAATGCCGCAGCCTATAATCGTTTAGGGATTTTGTATGCTAAGGGGCAAAAATATGATGAAGCAGTGGAATGTTTTGAAATAGCTCAATCTCTAGATAATAACCCAGCTTCAATTCATAATGCTGGATTGATTTATTTAGAAACTGGTGCATATGAGAAGGCAGTGATGGCATTTCGACAAGCGATTGCTCTAGAAGGTGACATCCCTTCTCGGTACATTGCGTTAGCAAAATCTGAAGAGAAAATGGGAAATACTAAAAAGGCAGTTGAGGCACTTGAAAACGCTTTTGAACTTGATCCGAAAGTATCGACTCTTCGTCAAATTTTAGCCATTTATGAAGATACTGATGATACAGAAGCAGCGACTGCGACGGCAGCGAGGATTGAAGAACAGATAATTAAAGATAACGAATCTAAAAAACGTAAAACCACTAAAGCAGTTCGGAAACGATCTTTAGCTATGGGTAAAACAGCTATACGTGGTCGTAATGCTAAACGACCTCTATCTAATGATAAAGGTGAAAAGGATGTTTTATCTAATAAAAAAGCTAGTGTAATTAATGGTAAGGGAATTCAACAAAAAATAATTAAACCACACGTTGGTCGTAAGCGGATTTAGTGTTGATTTTTGTCTGATGTTTGATATAATATAATTACTGCTGGAGTCGTCTAGTGGCAATGACAAGAGACTGTAAATCTCTCGCGCTTCGCGCTTCGTTGGTTCGAGTCCAACCTCCAGCACCAATGCTCTATGAGCATTATTTTTGTGCCTTATTCTTCTTTTTCTTTAGACTCTTTTTCTTTTTCCATAATAATTATAGAGCCTAATGCAGTTGCAGTAATAATTGAACCAACAATTATTGCGTCAACAACAGCATTATTCGAATTCGGCTTGCCATTAGTTGAACCATGAACTTCTAGTTGCGGTTCAACATCCTTACCTATTTCAGATGTTTCATATTTCTTATCCTCATCATCAGGAGCAGATGGGGCAGTATTTGAGATAGAAGTTACGTTTCGAGTTGAAGGACTGTTATTATTAATTGAGATTGAATTGTTAGGTTCAGGAATTACTGGGCAGAACTCTTCTTTCAGTCTTTCCGAACCATCACAATAATGTAACCAAATATCCGTATTGAGCTGGTTACTTAGTAGATAGTCCTTAAATGCTTCAAGAGTAATACCATATTTAGTTGCTAAATATTTGCCTTCACGTACACGCAGGTCATCAAACATTTTACGTGGCATTCCAATGTCTTCAAAATCTTCAAAAGTATATAGATTATTTGGATTCGACATAATTTCTTCACGTATAGCAGGCCACTTAATATTTTCATCAAATCCATATAAATTGGAAAGATACACAGCACCATCAGTGGTAATAACATTATTGGCGATTATGTTATAGTATTGGCTAGACACAACATGATAATAATGCACTTCTTCTTCAACTCTTTCAATGCTTGTTGCAGTAATCACCTCGAGTTCATCATTTTCATTAACTTTATATATTCTAGTGCCGACGTTGAACTCAGAATCATCAATTGAAATAAATTCATTTCTATCTACGTCAAAGACACCATGCCAACCAGAAGTCTTTAGTTCTGTGCCATCATCAAACTTTGTTAATTGGTATGATGTAGTAATGGCTTCCTTTTCGATCCAAGCTGGATATTCTGCTCCGACACTACCTGTTTCATAATTCCAAACTTTAAGTAGGGAATCATAATTGATATCTTCAATTGGTACAGAAGTACCATCAGCCAAAGCAACCAAAGTTCCTTCTATCAAACACCAGTTCCATGGACAACTTGCGATAACCACAATATCACCATCTGCTGGTATAAGCAAAGTAATTGAACCATTGGAATAAGTATATTGGCTGGCAGTCAATTCTCTGCCATTCATCTGAACAGTGATAGAGCCTGGCGTGTTATATCCGTTGTTAGCTATAATTGTACCAGCGTAGGTATCTCCCATCTGAATCGTACTTCCATTATTACTTAATCTACCATTTGTAATTTGTCCAGTGATAGTAAATGTCCATCTAATTTCAGTGTCTGCACTTCGACAAGCATGCCCAGAATCAGTTGTAGCAGAATTGATTTCTTGTTGAGTAGCAGTATTACCTTCATCATCAACACCAACCACGACAACACCATATAAACCATCAGAAAGGCCAGTTAACGTATACGAAGTAGCATCACCACTAATGTCAGTGATAGGGCTATTGCAAGTATAGCTATTATTAGATTTAGTACACGGATAAATCGAATAACTTGCCACACCTACATTATCAGTACCACTCCAAGTAACAGTTGCAGAACCAATTGTATCATTACGTGTAATTGACACATTATTAATAATAGGTGCCTCGGAGTCAACATATGATGGATCTTTATCAACATGCAGCTTAAGCGTACCGACGCTCGATTGAATACCATCATATTCAACTATTACTGCGCGATTTACATAGTCGCTACCATAAGTAGCACCAGTTGCTTTTTTTACATAGAAAGTATAGGTCGCTGTAGTATTTGCTGCAATAGTTTGAGCCTCTAGATATTGCCCTGAAGAATTAGCTATTTCAAAATCACTTCCAAGAAGTTCAATTGTAAATGTTTTATCAGTTGTAAAAGTATTATGAACATTTATCTGGAACATCGCTAAATCATTATTTCCAGTTAAATCTCCTTCGTTTGAGCCGTTAATGTTTCCTGAAAGTGAGCCTGATTTATCTTCTACTGGATCAATTTCTAAGTCACCTTCTACCGCATGTGTACCTGATACATAGTCGGCCGATAATATTACGTCAAAGGTTACAGAACTATTAGCAGGGATAGTATCTCCAACGGAAATGCCGCTTAGTTCGTAATAAACTTCGCTAGTAGTAGTTGAGGACAATCGTAAAACTAAATTTGATACAGGAGCAGTAAAAATATAATCACTCGAAGTTGTGTTGGTTATAGTCATACGATATCTAGCTGTAAAGGTATTATCATCCTGTGTTATACCGGATCTGAATGTCAAATCAAAATCAACATTATTATCCCCAGTTACGGTCGGATGAGGTGTTCCATCGACATTTGTACCTGAAATATAACTAATACTAGTGATTTTCACATCACCAGTCTCAAGATATTCGTAACCATCTTCAATCGTATAACTAATCCCAAGAGAATCAATGCTTACTTCTACATCTGTTTGATCTGGAGTATGAGCTTGAGTAGTACAAGTAATTCTTAATGTTCCGGTGCTAATATTGCCTCTAGGATTATCACAACTGAGCCCACCTATTGTAACATTAATATTATCAGGAATAAAATCAGTTTTCAAAGACGTTGTAATAGTTACAGTATCACCACCTGTTTTTGGACCAGAGGATGGAGCGATAGTCGCTTCTCCACCTACAACATCAGTTGCATCAATTAAAGCATGATAAGTTGCATGAGTTTGATAAGTACCAGGTGTAGAAAGCACATCAGTGCCAAGCCTTAATCCATAGTACAGATTAAAACTATCTGTACCAGATACAGCGCTTTGAACATTTCTAATTAAAGTATAGCCTGGTTCAATTTGGATTCCAGAATATGTGTTATTTGGAGATGGATTATCAACGCTATACGTAGAACTAAAATTATTCGTAGGAAGACCAGTAGTAGTGTTAGGTATACCAAAACCCCAAGTATCAGTGCTAAGTGTACTAGCAGAAGCAGGAGTTGTGTTTAAAAGATTAATGCTTGGGCTAGAGGAAGTACCATTAACCAAAACTAAGTCACCCTGGGACTCCTCATTATTTGGAATATTTACATAAATTCTATACCCAGAAGGAGCATTTGTTGAAACAGACAGGACTCGTGGTATAAGTACATAACGTTCTTCATTAAAAGAGCCAGCTACGCTGATTCCTTGATTTTGGTTTTGAATACTAAAATTGACCGAATAATTATTCGGATCAATCGTAGCAAAAACGTTGCCACAACTAAGGACAGATAATACCAATAAAAGTATAACAAATAAATACTTGGTATGTTTTGATTTGTACATGTTGACCTTTTAGCACTTTTTTTAATATGCTTGTATTTAATTATAGCAATTATTTATCAAATTACAACAAAAAAATAGCAGATTTTTGTTGGATCGGTACTATTGTTATGAAAGAGAAATTAACTTGCGATATTGTGTAGACTGTATTAATTTTAATAGTTGTTTTCTGTAAATAAAAGATTTTTGGTGAGCGATGGTGGTCTGTAGATTTATTTTAATATGAAAAAGAATTATGATATAATAGAGCTAGGTTAATTAGCTATAATTATCCAATTTTAAAGTGCCGCGATAGCTCAGTTGGTAGAGCGCATCCATGGTAAGGATGAGGTCACCGGTTCAAACCCGGTTCGCGGCTCCATTATGCCCCCTTGTTGGGGTTTTTTGTTGATATATAATATGTATATGGAAAAGGTCTATATTGCAATCGATTTGAAATCTTTTTATGCTTCTGTTGAATGTGTTGAGCGTGGTCTTGATCCATTAGAAGCGAGGCTGGTGGTAGCAGATGAATCTCGTACTGAAAAGACAATTTGCCTTGCGGTTTCTCCTGCCTTAAAAGAATTAGGTATATCCGGCAGAGCAAGACTATATGAAGTTTTGCAAAAAGTCCCGCGGGATAGTTTTATTATTGCAAAACCTCAGATGCGTAAATATATGGAGATTTCTGCGAAAATATTTGAAATATATGCGAGCTTTGTGGCGACTCAGGATATGCATGTTTATTCTGTCGATGAGGTTTTTATCGATGCTACAAGTTATCTTAAAAATTATCAGGTTACGGCACATGAGCTCGCTAAGATGATGATTAATGAAGTTTTAAAACAAACTGGTATTACTGCAACGGCGGGAATTGGTAGCAATATGTATCTTGCAAAAATTGCGATGGATATTGAAGCTAAACACATGAAACCTGATAAAAATGGAGTGAGAATTGCGGAGTTAGATGAAAAATCGTATCGGGAAAAACTGTGGGATTATCAACCAATCACGGATTTTTGGCGGATAGGGCATGGATATAAAAAACGACTCTTTAATCTTGGTATACATACAATGGGTGAATTAGCACGCTATTCTTTAACTGGATCAGATAAATTATATGCAACTTTTGGCAAAAACGCGGAACTTTTGATTGATCACGCTTGGGGATATGAATCTGTAGAAATGAAAGATATTAAAAGTTATGTGGCAGAGAATCACAGCGTTTCTTTGGGCCAAGT
>JAGCST010000029.1 GCA_017964025.1 Candidatus Saccharimonadota bacterium | reverse complement strand
AGATTGAACTCATAGTTCATAAAATAAAACTGACGATGATTAATTGCACAACTAAATTGTTAAAATATTTCTAAAGACTAGTAAAATAACTACTCGCAGCTTTAGACTGTCCCCATTTTATCGTATTTTTTTTATCCTGTCAAGAGTTTTTTTGACTTTTTGGCCAAAAAAGCCAAAGCAGAATGGTATTCCCCAATATAAGTAGTAAAGCAAGCCACCACGGAAACTCAACCACTTTGTTGCATTCAGGTGTAAAAGTGCCTGTTTTGGGCGTTTTAATTACTGATGGTGTTTCTAAAATTTTAGAGTCGTTCGATAAAATTTTAACATTATTAAAGCTATCAGATAATGTCTCTGTGTTACTATTTGCAGAGCCGTAACCTTCTACGTTTTCTGTCTCTTCTGTATGGTTTTGGTAGTTTTCTTCCGTATCATTGATATTTAATTCATCATTTTGTAAAGTGGTAGATTTAGACGGGAAAAATTGTTCGCCATAATCTGCGGATATCATTAATTGGCATCCTTTCCCTGGTATATAATCTGGATCCCTTAAGCAGGAAGCATAATCTATAGACCCTTTGGAATTATATTGTTCACCAAAAGTAGCAACATAAATACGACCTAGAGGATTTTCGCTGAGATCAGTTTGATTGATAGGGAGGCTAAATTTTTGGTTTGACGGGAAAATACCACCTTGATATTCTCCACTAGAGTAGATAATATGAAGATCGTCTGGGAACTGGTCTTCATCGGGATAAGCATAATAATAATTGGTAATATTAGGATTATGTTGATAGAACCAAGCCATAAAAATATAATCTAAAGGATAGTGCCCATCATTGATTCCCATTTGTCTTAGCATGGGGTTTTGATCTAGAAAAAGGACTTCCATGGTCTCTGCTTCCGGATTGATAGAGGTAATGCGGAACTGGGTTTGATATAGTCGATTAAGGGCGCGATACTTAGGATTATCTCCCTCGAGATTATTGAAATAATATTCTTGCCTACAACTTATGTTATCACCGCAGATAGCTTCGGTTTCAGTGTCAACTTGTCTGCTAAATTCCATCAGCTCATCAATAGACCACCAGATGATGTCATTTTCTTGGTATAAAGCAAACGAATTTTGCCTAAGAATGGCTAAATTGGCAATGCTCACAGTTAAAATTACTAATAGTGTAGTGGGGATTTTTCTCATAATACTCCTCAATTATTTTAATTTTGAAGGAGTATAGGCATAGGTAATAGAAAATTACAACCCCCTACCCGTATCTATAAAATACTTAGGCTTAACTTTTTTCGTTTTCTTCCTCTGGAAGGACGATGCCGATAGAGGCGACAGTGTCACCCTCTGACATTTTCATAATACGAACGCCTTGAGTAGCGCGCCCTAAGGTCGGGATTTCTTTCATGGCGACACGAATGGCTTGGCCTTTGGTAGACATCATGATGACTTCTTTAGCTAATGGATCTAGAGTGTGAACTGCCACAATTGGGCCAGTTTTAGCAGTAACAGCGGCAACTTTAATGCCAACGCCGCCACGTTTATGAGGTGGGAAGTTGGAAACTAGAGTGGCCTTACCATAACCATTGGCTGAAACAGCGATGAGTTTTTGATCTGGATCGGTAATCACATCCATACCTACGATTTCGTCTTTAGGACGGAGGCGCATACCACGTACACCTCTAGCTGAACGACCCATAGCACGAACTTCTTTTTCATTAAACCGAGTGGCCTGACCAGCTGAAGTCGAGATAACGATGTCGTGATCACCGGTAGTTTCTTTAACCCAGCGAAGTTCGTCGCCTGCGTCTAACTTGATGGCAATTAGACCATTACTTCTGACATTATAGAAGTCTTTGATGGCGGTTTTCTTGATAGTACCCTTTTTGGTAGCCATGAAGAGATAGCCATCAGCACTAGTGTCACCCTGTTTGATGATAGCGGTGATTTTCTCTTCAGGATGCATATTGAGCATATTGACAGCAGCAGTACCCTTAGCGGACAGAGAGGCCTGAGGAACTTCATAGGCCTTCATACGAAAGAGTCTGCCCTGATTAGTAAAGAATAAGAGGAAGTCATGTGAATTAGCAGTCAAAATCTGAGCAATGACATCTTCTTCCTTAGTGGTCATACCGCGTTTGCCTTTGCCACCTCGGTTTTGTTTACGGAAATCAGTTTGCGGGACGCGCTTCATATAATTTTCAGAGGTGAGTAAGATGACACTCTCTTCTTCTGGGATTAGTTCCTCTTCGGAGAATTTACCAACTTCGTGATTAATAATTTTACTGCGGCGTTCATCACCGTATTTGTCTTTGAGAACTATAAGTTCTTCTTTGATAACACGAAGGATTTCATTCTCATCAGCGAGAATAGCTTCTAATTTCTTAATGAGTTCGTGAAGTTGTTTCAACTCTTCCTCAATCTTGTCACGCTCCAACCCTTGGAGACGGCGAAGCTGCATCTGTAAGATAGCATTGGCTTGGATTTCAGAGAGACCAAAGCGTTTCATGAGCTGCTTATCGGCGTCGTCATAGGAGGCGCGGATGACTTTGATTACCTCATCGATATTATCTAGAGCAATCTTTAACCCCTCTAAGATGTGGGCGCGTTCTTTGGCTTTCTTTAATTCAAACTCAGTACGACGTCTGGTAACTACCTGACGATGCTTAATAAATTCAGCCAAAATTTCTTTAAGACCAAGGATACGAGGCTGGACACCATCGACCAAGGCTAGCATATTGTAATGGAATGCGGTTTGAAGACCGGTCATTTTATAGAGTTGATTCAAAATTTTCTTAGGAAAAGCGTCCTTCTTAAGTTCGACAACGATACGGATTTTACCTCTAGCAGATTCATCACGAGCGTCGGCGATATGATCGAGTTTCTTGGCCAAAACGAGCTCGCGGACCTTTTCGATGAAGCCTTCCTTGCTCATACCGTATGGTACCTCTGTAACTACGATGTTATAACGACCGTTTTTGCGCTCTTCGATGTTGGCAACGGCTCGGATAACAACGGAGCCCTTCCCTGTGGCGTAAGCTTGTTTCATCGGTGCACCACCGTATACTTCAGCGCCAGTTGGGAAATCTGGGCCTTTGACGTGTTTCATTAGTTCGTCTAGGGTAATATCTGGATTATCGATCTGAGCGACGGTGGCATCAACTAACTCACCGAGGTTGTGTGGTGGAATGTTAGTAGCCATACCGACAGCGATACCCATCTGGCCATTTAAGAGAATATTAGGGAGAGCGGCTGGCAAAACTACCGGCTCTTGCTCAGTACCATCGAAGTTATCACGGAAATCTACAGTGTCTTTTTCTATATCAGTTAAGAGCTCTGCGCCGACTTTGTCCATGCGAGCTTCGGTGTAACGGTAAGCGGCTGGCTCGTCGCCGTCCATAGAACCGAAGTTACCTTGACCTTCGATCAAGGTGTAGCGCATTTTCCAAGGTTGAGCGAGGTTAACCATCGCCATGTAGATAGAAGAGTCACCGTGCGGGTGGTATTTACCCATGACGTCACCAACGATACGGGCGGATTTAACGGTAGCATGAGGTGCCTTCCAGCCGTTTTTGTTCATGGTATAGAGGATACGTCTATTAACAGGTTTCAGACCGTCGCGGACATCAGGAAGAGCACGGTCTACGATGACGGACATTGAGTAACGGAGGAAATAGTCTTCCATAGTGTGTTCGACAGGTTTAACTTCAATACCTGAAGAAATACCTTTTTCGGATCCTCCTCGCTCACTCCCGTCGTCACGGGGTTCGCTCGTCGATTGCTCCCGTTGTCGCAAATGATCCTCAGAAGGTATTTCTTCTGGTTTTTTATTTAGATTATTGTCATTCTCTGCCATGGTTCCTCCTTAAAAGTCCAGGTCATCAAGGTTAACAGATGCAGCGCCGGCTTGGATGAAGTTCTTGCGGAGTTCGACTTGGTCTCCCATGAGCTTTGTAAAGACAGCGTCAGCTTTTTCAGCATCTTCGACGTGGACTTTGACTAAAATGCGATTTTCGGGGTCCATCGTGGTTTCCCAAAGCTGTTTGGCATCCATTTCGCCAAGACCTTTGAAGCGTTGCTGAGCGGTGTAGCCGGCTTGTTTGAATCTCTCCTGAGAATCATCTATCTTGGTGCCAGCTTTTTTGCGTTCTTCAATCTTTTTGGTCAGTTTGTTCTCTAGAGCTACCTCGTCGTAGACGTAGTCAATTTTGCGAGTGTTGCCAGTACCTTTAATTAAACCAAATAGAGGTGGTTTGGCGAGATAAACGTGGCCTTCCTCTATAACTTGAGGCATGTAGCGGAAGAAGAAAGTCATCAGAAGTGTAGCAATGTGAAGACAGTCGACATCGGCATCTGTCATGAAGATAATCTTGTCGTAGCGAAGTCCACTGATATTAAACTGTTCACCGATACCTACACCGAGACCTTTAATTAGGGATACTAACTCTTGATTGGCGAGCATCTTATCTAGACGTGCACGTTCAGTGTTAAGTACTTTACCTCTAAGAGGTAGGATAGCCTGAATCTGGGGGTTGCGGCCCTCTTTGGCGGAACCAGCAGCGGAATTACCCTCTACAATGAAGAGTTCGCAATCTTCCCTGTTGCGACTAGAACAATCAGCGAGTTTACTAGGGAGATTGAGACCTTCGAAGGCACCTTTTCGGATAACGTTGTCCCTAGCAGCACGAGCGGCTTTGCGGGCGCGAGCAGCAAGAGTAGCTTTATTAACAATCTTCTTAGCGATGGCAGGATTTTCTTCAAGATAATAGCCAAAATACTCAGTCATAACCTTGTCGACATAACCGCGCACCTCTGGGTTACCGAGTTTATTTTTGGTCTGTCCTTCGAATTGAGGATCAGGGAGTTTGACTAGCACAACAGCGGTGAGGCCTTCTTTGATGTCGTCACCAGTGAGATTATCTTCTTTTTCTTTGAGAAGACCATTTTTGCGAGCATAGTCATTGACAGTACGAGTAAGACCAGTTCTAAATCCAACTACATGCATACCACCATCAGGGGTGAGAACATTGTTAGCAAAGGGTTTTAGGGTTTCAGCGAAAGAATCGTTATATTGAAGAGCTATTTCGATTATAGAGTCATTAACTTGGCGCTCTACATAGAAAATATCATCAGAAAGTACTTCTTTGCCATTGTTTAGGCGTTTAACGTAACTCTTGATGCCCCCTTCGAAGTAAAATGATTCGTGTGCACCTGTCCGCTCATCAGTAACTGTGATCAATACTCCTTTAGTGAGGTAAGCTTGATGGCGGGCATAGTTGGACACCCAATTATAGTCAAAAGTAGTGGTTTCTTTAAAAATTGAAGGGTCAGGATAGAAAGTAATAGAGGTACCTGATTCACGTGGGCTGCCCTTGGTAATCTTAAGATCCATGGTAGGTTTACCGAGGTCAAATTCAATGTGGTGAGTCTTACCGTCTCTATAAACTTCAGCGTCCATATGAGTAGAAAGCGCATTGACAACAGATGAACCGACACCGTGGAGACCAGAGGAAACTTTGTAACCACCATCACCAAATTTACCACCGGCGTGAAGGACAGTAAGCACCGTTTCGAGGGTGGATTTTTTGGTCTTAGGGTGAATATCAACAGGAATACCGCGGCCGTTGTCATCAATACGGATACCGCCGTCTTTTAGAATTGTAATATCTACTCTGTTACAATAGCCAGCGATAGCTTCATCGATGGCATTGTCGGCAATTTCTTTAATTAGATGGTGTAAACCATCATAACCGGTAGAACCAATATACATACCAGGTCGCAAACGAACGGGCTCTAGCCCCTCTAGTACCCGAATTTCAGACGAATCATATTCTTCAGCTTTTGCAGCCATTTTATACCTCTTCTTAAATATACTAGTCAATTATACACCTTAGGAACCAAAAAATCAAGGGTTATAAGGTGTTTATCTTATTCTGAAAACTGCTTCGTCTTGATGAGGTTGTGGCTCTGGGGTTGTAAGAGATATTGAAGGTGATGGTTGATTAGGAACTGATTCGGGAGTAGACTTTAAAATTGATGGTTCCGAGGTAGGTTTTGGAGAGGGAGTAGGAATAGGTTTAGAGGGGGGTTCTGGTTGCGGTGTAGAAATTGGTTGTGGGATAGGGGCTGGTTGTGGGATAGGAACTGATTCGGGAGTCGGCTGAGTTGGTACAGCTGGTTTCGGAGATGGTTTTGGTTGAGATGTTTGATTTTTAGCTAGCCAGTCATTTAAAAATCCTCCCTGAGGCTTTTGAGAGGCTCCAGAAGTGGCTTCTGAGGCTTTAGACGAAGGAGAAGGCGCTTTGGTTTGAGAATGACCTTCTGCGTCTTTTAGTGCGCTAATATCGCTATTTCTAGCTTTTTCGGCGGCGGTCCAACGTTCTTCAATTTCCTTTTCAACTTCGGCACGGGTTTTGCCAAATTTGGTAGCAGAATATACTTTAAGAGTATTCATAAGCTCAACGTTTGGATCACCCATTGGTGCTGGCAAGTTCATAGTGAATGGACTAGATGGCATACCAAACATCATAACTTTACAGATAGCAGCATGGTTAGGTGTTTTAGTTAAATCCTCAGACGTAAAGGTTGGAGTGAAAGCTTTTACCATTAAATCTGCGTCCGTAACGCCTACACGACCACAGATAATGGTACCAACGTTACCAAGCAAAGCCTCCCTAATTTTGTCGGTAAGCTGAGTCATAAACTGGTTAGCAACGATTAGATTGAGGCGATATTTTCTAGCCTCTGAAAGAATAGATTCAAAGCTATCTGTTGCGAAATTCTGGAACTCATCAACGTAAAGACAGAAGTCTTTACGTTCACTCTCTGGAATATCTTGGCGACTCATGGCGGCTTGTTGGAATTTCATGACAAAAATCATACCAAGAAGGTTGGCATTAATATCACCAAGACGACCTTTAGATAGATTAACTAAGAAAATCTTCTTATTATCCATGATTTCACGAATATTAAAACCAGATTTGACCTGACCTAGGGTATTTCTCATGATGGTATTAGAGAGGAATGGACCCCATTTCGAGGCAAACCAAGTAATAACTTCGCCAGCATCATTAGACTTTTGAGAAGCTGGGAACTCTTTCGTCCAATAATCATAGACGGCCTTATCGGTAACATATTTAAGTTTAGATTTAACAAACTCTGGATCGGTAAAACATTGAGGAATATCAATAAAAGTAGCGCCGGCGGGATCCGCCATTAAGAGAAGTGCAGCATTACGGAACATATGTTGACCGCGAGGACCGAAAAATCCTTGATTTTGAGGATCGAAAAGCGATTGAAGCATACTAATTCCCTCTTGAACGATGAAGTCTTTTTGATCATCAGTAGTATGCTCAAACATATTCATACCGACTGGGTGTTCGATGTCGGCTGGGTCAAAATAGATTACATCATCGATACGCTCTTCTGGAACACGTTGAAGTAAGGCTTCGACGGCATCACCGTGTGGGTCGATAAAGGCAAAGCCACGTCCATCACACATATCTTGAAAAGCAAGATTTTCTAGGAAAACAGATTTACCCATACCAGTTTGGCCTATCACATACATGTGACGACGACGGTTGTCATCGTCGAGATAGATGGCTTTTTTGACACCACGAAATTCGTTAGTACCGAGAAGCACGCCCTCAGTGGCGAGTTTGGCAGGCCCATCAACCTGTTTGGTAAGTTGACGTTCCACTTGAGAGTTTGGAATAGCATTTTGTTCTGGAAGATGGAAGATGGAAGCAAGCTCTACACTGTTTAGGATATTAGAGGTAATGCGAGGTGAGAAAAATCTAAAAGTATAGTCGACGGCAAGTTTTTTAGGGTCTTTCATGATATTAACCTTAAAACCATTGAGTTGTGGTGAATCAAATTGAGAAAAAGCACTCACTAGACCACCCATAATAGCCTCCGAACGTGGTTCGGTAGCGGAGCTAGCAATTACCCTAATAAGAGTTTCAAAGGCTGGAAAACGCATTTTATTGGCGATAGCGGTGATTTCGTCTTGTTTAACGTTGGTAATTGTGACTTGCTCGGTTTTTTCATGTTCATCTGGTACTTCCCAAGGAGCTTTGATTAAATCTATGGCAATATCACCAATATTTGCCCCTATAGTTTTAGTCTCTTTGCCTTTTTGAGTATTCTCAATATATTCTTTAGCTTTTTCTACCCATTTTTTTTGTGCAGGGCGAAACAAAATTTGTACAGCGGCCCCTTCATTTTTACTCACATTTGAAAAACCATTCAAAAATGCCATTTGAGCATCACGCTTAGTATCTTCATATGTTGAAATTGGGAAATAGGGCTCTTTATTGAGACTGAGTTCAGCACCAGCGACAGTACTAACGCCACCACCACCTTCAAAAATATTTTCTTGGCGTTTTTCCTCTACGCGAGCCGTGGGATAAGCTGACTGAATGGCTTGTATAACGGTCTCTTTAAGAGTATCTGGAACGACGGCGTAATATTTGATAAACCCATCTTTAGAGATGATTTCAAAAGAAAAATGTTTTTGGCCGTAAATTTTAGTCTTAAAGCCTTTGGTTAGAGTAGAAGCCAAGATAGAATACATAACTTGTGCTTTGGAGACTGCTTCATCGGTGATATCGCGTTTATCACGACCGTTATTTTCAATATCATCGGTAGTAGGAGGTAAATGAATTAATAGTGGTGTCATCTTAAGACTACGCTCGTATTTTTTAGCCTTGCGAAGTTTGCTAATTTTAGTACCAAAAAGAATGGCCATCAAGAGGATAAACGCAATAATTACAATTACACCTACCACCCAAGGTTCCATTTATTGCTCTCCCTTTATGGTTTTCATGCAGCCTCCTTAGAATTATCTAATGAGGCGTTTCTATTACGAAAATTTTCTCCGGCGCTTGCCCAAAAGTCTACAAAAGCTGCAATATCATCGGTATCATCGAGTTCTTTGATACTCTTGTCAAATTTTTGAATATAAGCATTGGAAAGTCTATCCTTAGACATAGCTCGTTTCCAGGTGAAACTTGAGATCAGCTCTTCTTTTGATTGGTCTTGCGTTATGCGATTGACGTCTTTTTCTAGGGGTGCTGGCTCCATTGAGACGATTTGGCCTAGTTCTGGAGTGGGGTTTGTTCCTACGGTAGAAGGAGCGAGATTTTCAGAGGTTGGATTATAAACTTCGGACGGCATCGATGGAGTTTCAGAGGAAGGAAGTGGAAGCGGATTACTCTCGTTCTGAAGAGCAGAAGAAATAGCTTTATTACCAACGGCGCTAGGGTTCTTATCTGGCGCAACGTTCCAATTCTCAATATTTAAGTTATTCTCCGATTCAAAATTGTTGATGTTAGGATTGTTAACACCTTGACCGACAGAAAAAAGTTCTGGTGAATTTTGCATCTGAATAGATTGATCATAATCCATATGCTTATTTTATCATACTTTTTGATGAAATTTTGCGATTTTTTTAAATTCTTTTGTACACTAAAAATTCCGCTAAGCTCAAGAAGATAACAATTAACCCTGTTGTCCATAGATTAATCGCCCCAAAAGAGCGAGCCATCAGGAACATAATTGGGCCAAAAGCAAGAACGGCGGCATAAAGATAATCTTTGTTATGAAATTTTTCTCTCTTGAAAGCAATCCTTAAAAAGGCCTGTAGAAGAAAAGTAACGATACCTAAAAACACAATATAGATTGTTGTAAAAAATAATAAAACTCCGAAAGGTCCAATTCCTGTCGGAGAAGTAAAAATCAGCATTACAATTAAAACTGCGAGTCCTATAATGCTGAGAATATAGATAATCCGGTTATGTTTCATAACCTGATTATATCATACTTTAATGGTTTGTGCCCCCAAGTTTTTCCCCTTGTTTTTTTGGAAGGGGGCGGGGGTTATCCGGCACTTAATATTCTAACTATTGACCGTAACCTGATCCGCCATTCCCTTTTTGACCGCTTCACATTAGGTGAAGCATTGTCCTTAGTAAGTGGTCTTTCACTCTGTTATTTGGAAGGTACTAATGAAAGATTTCCTACTGCGCTCTACGCTTTTTTGTTATTCTTCCTAAGATTTAAAGAATAACTTTTGCTTTGTTCCTTGATCTTTTACTTAATTTTTAATTTCGTATCCAATCTTGAAACTTGGCCTTTAGCGGAGCTCTAGGTAATTCCTATGTTGTAATTTATGGCTAGAAATTACCTTTTCGCCCGCTAAATATTACGTTTTGAACTTTTTCATATTGTTAATTTGCCTTTTGTTTTTAGTTTTTATTTGAGTCTCACGACTGCTTTTATAGTAGCATATATTGTCTAAAAAATCAATAGATTTGTTCAATTTTATTGATGTAAAATTTACAATATTTACCCTATTTTTTCCCTGTTCTAATTTATTATTCATTTTGTTGTAATTTTTACAACAATTTTTACATTTTATAACTTCTTTGATGCGCCCACCAAGCTCTTTTTATTAAATTTGTGTCATTAATAATTGTTCAAAATAATAAGTCTTTTTGATGTTTTTTAATTCGATATTAGCGCCCTAAATCACAAAGCATAATTTGATATTGCATTATTTAAGATGTTATGGTAAAATTAACAACAGTTGGGGCTGACAATAGCTTAGACAGGATATTAACAGTTGCAAGGCGTGCCGATTGAATACCGTAAGTATTAATAAGTGCTAAAAACACGAAAACTGCGCATGTTGCTTACATGCCAGCTTATGCCTAATTATTTATATGCTGGTTTCGATCTAAGATTCCGTAGGATCGGAATTATCATACAACGGGAATATGATCGTTTGAGTGGCGAAAAATGATATGAAAATTAGCCATGGCGT
>JAGCST010000028.1 GCA_017964025.1 Candidatus Saccharimonadota bacterium | reverse complement strand
GTTACTCTCATTGATACTTCTAACCCCATAGACAACCAAACCATTAAATTCAAAATCGGTGCTAGAGCTTCTTCTTCCCAACCTGCTGGTACTTATACTAATACTATTAATTTCTATGCTGTGGTGAATCCGGCACCGATGTCTATGTCTGATGCCTTTGCTGCAGCTAATAAAACTAAACTCAACGGCTACTATAAAATGCAAGACATGGATTCTACTATTTGTTCTAATATAGAACTTACTGGTGAAAGTTCACAAACTCAACTTATAGATACTCGTGATAATAAAGTTTATTGGGTAGCTAAACTAGCTGATGGTAATTGTTGGATGACAGAAAATTTAGAATTAGATCCAACGCAATCTACTACAGCCGCGAATATGAATGCTTCTAATACTAATGCAACCAATGCAGCTATTTCTAATTATCTAAATGGTGGTAATCCAGACGGGGTTAATGGTTGGACAAGCGTTGCTGTTTCTGATTTCCTTGATTCTAATGCAACAAAACCGAACTTAGTAAACAGTCAAAAAGATTCCCTGTACACTGCCTACGGACCTTTTGTTATTAATGGAAAAGCGAGAGCAGGTATTTTTTATAATTATTGTGCTGCTACAGTGGGGACATATTGTTATGCAAGTAATCAAGGTTACGATTTCCCCGGTACGTTAATTGACGCCCCATATGATATCTGCCCCAGTAACTGGCGAATGCCAACTGGTAGCGAGAGTGGTGAATATGCAAATCTCGTTAGCCAATATGATGACTCTGATGCAGCAGATCCTGACAGTTTTCAATATAATTATTCTGTTGTGCTTTCGGCCGGAATAAGTCCATATTATGGTCCTGGTGGCAGTGGTTGGTTTGGGTGGACATCAACTTATGATGGAAATGGGAACATATATGTTAATATGGCGGAATCTACTTATACAGATACATATGCAGACGATCGTATGAATGGATACTCTGTGCGTTGCTTAGCTTGGTAGAACAAGTTTTTCTGGTTCATTACGCGTATATTTTAGTGTATAATAACTTCTATGGCTAATCGTAAAAATCATTTAAGTCCCCAAAAGGTCTATAAACCCAAGCGCTGCTGGGTAGGTGATACCCATAAGATTATTTATGATACTTACGAAGAAGCTGAGCTTGCTGCTGAAGTCGCCGCTTACGACCACGACCCTACCGTTAAACTCAAACCCTACAAATGTCCTTATGCGGATCATTATCATATAAGTTCCACTTAATATGCTATAATTTTATATAACACTAAGGAGGTATAATGACGACTCAACAAGAATGGGATGAATACTTTATGGATATCGCTGAAGCGGTTTCTAAGAAATCAAAAGACCCTTCATCCAAAATGGGTTGCGTAATCGTAGATAAAAATAAGCGCGTAGTTTCGTTGGGCTACAACGGTATGGTCCAAGGCGCCGATGAATCCAAAATGACCATGTCAGAACGCCCCATGAAATATTATTTTGCTATTCATTCTGAAATGAATGCCATTTTGTTTGCCCATCAACCAGTCGAAGGTTGCACGCTTTATAATCGTGTTGCTACTTGTGAAAATTGTCTCAAATACTGTTTGCAAGCTGGCATCAAACGCTTCGTTTATAAAGAACTTCGTGTTCACTCGCATGCTACTGACCCCAAGCATTCCATGACTAATATCGAAACTGACGAAGCCGTTGTTCGCCTTCTTGCTTCAATGCCAGAAGTAAAAACTTTAAACCTCACCAATGGCAAGACTTATATCGAAGATATTCTAGATTCTTACGACAAAGATTCCGAAGAATACACTAGATTAGCTAAATGGGTAGGGCCTACCACTCAATTGGCGTGAGCCCGTTTTCTATTAAGAATTTATTACATTTCGAAAAAGGTTTACTACCAAAAAAACCATTGTAAGCCGACAGTGGCGACGGATGCGCTGATTCTAATACCAAATGCCTCGAAGTATCAATGAGCGATTTTTTATTACGTGCATCCCTTCCCCATAGAATGAACACCAAATGCGGACGTTCGCGATTTAAATATTCAATCGTTGCGGTAGTAAATATTTCCCAACCACGCCCACTATGTGACTTAGCCTTATGTGCTTCCACTGTCAAAACTGTATTTAAAAGCAACACACCTTGTTTTTGCCAGGCTCTTAAGTTCCCACCACGATTTGCATGATGCCCAATGTCCGCATCAATTTCCTTATATATATTAATCAGTGATGGCGGTATCGGTTGTGAATTCGGTACCGAAAAAGCCAATCCTTCCGCCGCTCCCGGCGTGTGATAGGGGTCTTGACCAAGTATCACTACTTTTACGTCATTCAAATCCGTCGCAAACGCCCGAAATACTAATTCTTTACGTGGAAAAATAGTTTTAGTTTCGTACTCTTCGTGCAAAAATGCTGCAAGTTCCTTAAAATAAGGCTTTTCAAATTCTGATTTTAGAAACGGTTTCCAACTCTCATGCATGTTATAATGATTATAACATGGCAAAATTATATTTTAGATACGGTGCGATGGGATGTGGCAAAACAATGCAACTTCTCCAGGTCGCATTTAATTATGAAGAGCGTGGTCACAGAGTTTGCGTGATCAAACCCGCCACTGATACCAAGAATGGTACCAAGATCTTAACTCGGATTGGTCCCGAGCGCGAAACGGATTTTTGTTTCGATCGCAAGACCGATTTATTCAAAAAAATTTCTAAAGAATATAAAGATGTTCAGTGTGTTCTAGTTGATGAATCACAGTTTCTTACTAAAGAGCAAGCCGATCAACTAATGTTAGTCACTATTAAACTAGGTATTCCTGTCATGGCCTATGGACTTCGTCTGAATTTCCGTCGTGAAGACGGCGGATTTGAAGGCGCCACCAGACTCCTTCAAATTGCCCATGAAATTGAAGAAATCAAAACCATTTGTGAATGTGGCCACAAGGCTACTTATAATTCGAGATTCTTAAACGGCAAATTCGTCGCTGATGGCCCCGATGTCTTAATCGACGGCACGACTGATATTGAATACCGCGCTATCTGTCCCGCCTGCTATGAAAAATATTTGAATGGAGCTAAATAATGTACGTAGTAATCGAAGGTCAAGATGGTACCGGTAAATCAACCCAAGCTGAACTACTAAAAAAACATTTTGAAGCAGCAGGCAAAGAAGTTGTCGTGCTAGAAGAGCCCGATGGAGATTTGCCTCAAGCTCACGATTTACATGACATGATTTTGACTCGTGGGTATAATCTTGAACCACTAACAAACGTCTTATTATTTACTGCCGCACGCGTTGAGCTTTGGAAAAAAATTGCCGAACCAGTTTTAAAACGCGGTGGAATTGTGATTTCCGCACGCAACTATTGGTCCACCATTGCTTATCAAGGTTATGGTGAAGGTGTATCACGCAGCAAAATTATCAGAATTACCAAGGAACTTTTGCCAGAAAAATATGTCCACCCAGACCATGGGTTTATTCTCACGGTTTCCGACAAAGTTCGTTTGGAGCGTCAAAAAGATCGCGGCAAAGCTACTGAAACTTTTGAAGCTAAGCCTTCCGAATTCCAACAAAAGGTCAACGCAGCCTATCCTAAAATTGCCAAAGAATTTAATTTAACAGTTATTGATGCCGCTCCTTCCATCGATGAAATCTTTTTTACCATCAAATCCCATCTAGGATTGTTGTAAAATGTCTAGGTTATGGCGCTCATATCCTAACAACTTCGTCTATTCCGGAGGCGTGTATGGTGCATCGGTCAACTACCGTAATTTCTCATACATTATTGGTCTGCTTCTGGTTACGGTAGCTCCAATGCCTACTACTTGCTCATCGGTAGCACGAGCGTCTACTCGGGCACAGATAGCAGCTTCAAGTACTACGGACGGACTACGCGTTGTATAGTTGGCTGAACAGAGCAATAATTCAAAAGATCAAACACATTTATTAAACATTACTTTTTCAAACAACTTATTATCCTTCAGCAAACTGCGAATTGTATAATTCCGCATAGAATCCACCCAGCTTCAATAGTTCCTTATGTGTTCCCTGCTCCACTACTGCCCCATCTCGCATCACCAGAATCAAATCTGAATTTCGAATCGTAGACAACCTATGCGCAATTACAAATGATGTTCTACCTGAAGTTAACTTTTCAAACGAATCCTGGATTAATTGTTCAGTACGGGTATCTACATTTGAGGTAGCTTCGTCTAATATCATCATTGGCGGATTTGCGACCATGGCCCGAGCAATTGTAATTAATTGTTTTTCCCCCGCCGAAATGTTATCCGAATCTTCCGAAATCAATGTATGATAGCCTCGTGGTAATGCCTCAATAATATGATTTACGTTTGATGCTTTTGCAGCTTGTTTAATATCATCAAGCGAAGCTTCAAGTCGTCCATAGCGCAGGTTTTCTTCCACTGAACCAGAAAACAGCCAAGTGTCTTGAAGCACCATCCCAAAGAGCGACCTCACATCCGCTCGCGTCATTTCACGCGTCGGCACACCATCTACTGTAATATATCCCGAAGTCGGTTCATAGAATCGCATCAGTAAATTAATAATCGTCGTCTTGCCAGCTCCAGTTGGCCCTACAATTGCTACTTTCATTCCGGGTTTAATCTTCACTGAAAAATTATGAATTACTGGTCGGTCAGGCAAATACGAGAAGCAAACATCATGGAATTCGACTTCACCTTTAACATTATTAATCGTTTTAGCCGGCAGAGTATCTGGTTCTTCTTCTGGCTCATTTAAGAATTCAAAGATTCTTTCCGAAGCCGCAAGAAGCGCTTGCAGAGTCGAAGTCGTCGAAGCGATTTCTGTAATCGGTCGGTTAAATCTTGACACATACTGGATAAATGCCTGAATATCACCAATTGTAATGCGCCCTTGTACCACAAACACACCACCTAGTGCACATACCGCTACGTAGCCAAGATTTGTGAAAATATGCGTTACTGGGAAAGATAAAGACGAGAATATCTGTGCCCGGCGTGATGCGGTTGTTAGTTTTTCGTTAATGCGATCAAATTCTTCAAGTGCCGGATCTTCATACGAATTAGATTTAATCACGATTTCTCCAGCGTAATCTTCTTCTATTTCACTATTTAGTACGCCTAAAGTATTTTGCTGTTCACGGAAGTATTTTTGTGCAAATTTCATAATCTTCCCTACTACCAGCACCGAAACCGGCACCACTACAAATGAAATCAAAGAAAGTGGTACAGAAATAGTTAGCATAATAATCATTACGCCAACTAAAGTCGTCAAACTTAGCGACACATCTGCAATTTCTTGTGACATTGAAGTAGTAAGCACATCAACGTCGTTCGACATTCTCGACAAGGTATCACCATATTGGTGTTTATCAAAATACGAAATCGGCAACCGGAAAATTTTATCCAAAATCTTTTCACGGATTTCTTTAGTATACTTCGCCGAGACCACCGCCAGTATAAAGGCCTGAGCATAATTCAACGCTGCTGAAATACAGAATAATACAATTGCGAGAATAGCATTACCGCCTAGCGCTGCCCAATCTAAATCTGGATAACTATTCACTGCGATAGTGGTCATATCTCCTAAGATTTTCGGAATAAATAATCCAAAAATCGCTGACCCTACCGTCAAGATCACTGCCAGAATAATTGGTATGCGGTAACCTTTAATAGATATTAAAAATACCTTAAACGATTGCCACATGCTTTTGCCATTATTTTTCTGGGTTGATTTACGCATTTGCCACCTCCCCGGCCTTCTTACCAGCCAACCGAAGCTCCGCTGCATATTCCTTATCCGAAAGTTGTGACTTTACAATTTCTTGATAAATTTTACAATCTTTTAATAATTCCAAATGTTTCCCTTTGCCTACCACATGGCCATTATTAAGTACTACAATTTGATCAGCATCTTTGATAGTTGATATTCTTTGTGCTACTACTAACACTACCGCATCTTGAGTGATCTCTTTTAGGGCCTCTCTCAGTCTAGCATCAGTTTTCATATCTAGCGCCGAAAAAGCATCGTCAAATATAAAGATATCCGGATTTTTACAGATTGCGCGTGCAATTGACAAACGTTGTTTCTGGCCACCAGACACGTTCGTTCCACCTTGTGCGATATGTGAATTATATTTATTTGGTAATTTTTCAATAAAGTTTTCAGCCTGTGCGATACGTGCAGCTTTATGCATTTGCTCATCCGAAGCTTCCGGTGCCCCAAATTTAATATTTGATTTTACCGTACCAGCAAATAGCATCCCACGTTGTGGCACGAAACCAATTCGAGCAATCAAATCTTTTTTGGCATATTCTTTAATTGAGAGCCCATTCACTAAAATTTCCCCGTCTGTTGCCTCGTAAAATCTTGGTACTAAATTAATTAAAGTCGATTTGCCAGAACCGGTCGAACCAATAAACGCTGTAGTTTTCCCTGCTTCTGCCTTAAAAGAAACTTTATCCAGTACTTTTTCATTAGCTTCGGGATAGCAAAAATCAACGTTACGAAATTCTACTGATGCTGTCTTTTCTGGCACACCATTAGTTCTTTCACGCCAATGAATTTTAGATTTAGTTTTAAGAATTTCATTAATACGGTTCGCCGAAACATTCGCACGTGGTAAAGTCACAAATATTAATGACATCATCAAAAATGACATCATTACGTGTGTAACATATTGGGCAAATGCTGTCATATTGCCAAGATAAGCAAAATCTTTTGAAAGAAGTGAAATCCCCACCCAGGAACAAAGCAAAGTCGTACCATTGAAAATAATATTAATCAACGGATTTTGTAGTTCCAATATTTTATCAATATAAATCATTAGCTTAGTCAAAGCATCGTTGTTTTTAACAAATTTTTTCTTTTCAATTTTCTCATTATCAAAAGCTCGTACGACTTTAAGACCAGTTAAATTCTCTCGAGTTAATAATGTTAGTTTATCGATCAATTCTTGGAAAACTTTGAATTTCGGCATCACGAGCGACATAATTAAAACTGCAGTACCAATGATTGCCGCCGCACCAATCCAAATAATCCATCCCATGTCAGGTGCGGTTTGTATTGCCATAACAATTGAAATTATCAAAAACAGTGGCGCACGCAGCATGATAGACAGTAGCATTACCGTCACCATCTGCACTTGGTTTACGTCATTAGTTGTTCTAGTGATCAACGACGCTGTACTAAATTCTTTTAAATCAAGCATATTAAAATTAATAATCTTATTAAAGATTTCTCGTCTAATATCGCGTGCATATGATGTGCCTACTCTTGCAGCAAAATAACTAGAAATCAGAGCCCCTGCCGCAGACACAATTGCAAGACCAATCATTTTTAATCCAGTCAACCAAATAAATCCAGTGTCACCAGGCACGATTCCCTTATTGATGATATCTGCCATCAAAGCCGGTAAACGCAAAGTTGTGTAAACTTGCAATGCGGTTGCAAGCAACAATATTATTACTTGCCACCAATAAGGCTTCAGAAAACGGAATAACTTAAACATCAGTCTCCCTTACCACGTTTTCGTTCTAAATGCATAATAAAATAAATCACAGGACCAGCTAATATATATACATAGTAAGAGAAGAATCTCCATACCAACATTGCCCAGAACACATAACCGCTAGACAATGCTGAAAATACCACAAAGAAAGCCCCTTCCGCTGCCCCTGCATTACCCGGAGTAGGTATGAAATATACCGCTGACGTTACTGCGACGGTTGTTACAAAACAAGGTAGAAAATCTACGCCACCGCCAAACGCTGTCAACACAAAGAACGGAATCATCGAAACTAAAATATGAAATGCTACTGATAGCATCACAGTTTTAGCGAATAATCCTCTAGTTTTTAAAATTCTTTTAACGCATTTTGCGTATTCGGTTATTTCATACTCTACTTTTTTAGTAGTTGCCCGACGATCCTTCACTATGTGAATTTTTGCCAAAAATTTTACTATAATATTAATTAATTCTGTAGTAGCCTTAGGCAAGAATGTCGCAATCATTATCGTGATAGGCCAAAATGCATAAAATAAAAGCCCAAAACACGCCGTGCCAATCAATACTGCATTATTGATCGACAAGCTTCCAAACAGAAAACATAAAGCAGCAATGATAATAAACCCAATTTGTCCTGACATCATGCCAAAAATTGGGATTGACGTAGATACGCCATCTGGTAAATTACTGTTCTTGCGCATATAATAAATTTGAAATGGTTGGCCACCAATCGCCGCTGGTGTAATATTATCATAATATTTACCCAGTAACACCGTTCTTCGTGCTACTTTACCGGCATGTTTTAGGTTAAAATTATCCTTTCGGTTCATTTCCTGCATCATCAGCACATACTTGTAAATTTCTGCCGTAATTGCCGCCAAAAAACATAGTGCGGCCGGTATCAAAAACCACCAATTAATCTTGATATCTTCCCATTTTGCCGCATTTC
>JAGCST010000027.1 GCA_017964025.1 Candidatus Saccharimonadota bacterium | reverse complement strand
TATAGTACCAGACATTCATACTAAGATAGCTTCATACTCTAGTTCTACTGGTACTGGTTCATTATCCGTCAATGCTACTTATAAAATAAATATCTCTTCTACCCAACTTGCTGGTAATTATTTAGGAAAGGTTAAATATACTTTAGTGCATCCAGTGGCTGATTATCCTAACACTTTTCATATCGCTCAAAATGTTGGTATTTGGAAGGATCAATTAGACGTAGGTGACACTATTGTCATGATGGATATTAGAGATAATAAACTTTACACTGCTGCGAAACTTGCTGATGGTAATATTTGGATGACTCAAGATTTGAATTTTAATTTTGATTCGTCTAAAACTTATACAAGTAAAGATACTGATCTACCAGAAAATACTACTTGGACACCAAGTATTTCGACTCATGAGCCTGATGATCATTCTTGGTCTTGGTCTTCGGATACTCCAGAATCGTATGATCCGGGAGAACAGTATTCTTTGACTTATGGTGATTTAGGTGAGAATTATTTAGAGAGCTGTTTGAACGGTACTTGTGATGATAGTATTTATAATTTACTTATTGACAAGTTTAAATCTTTAGTTAATGCAGAACGTTATGTTATGTCATGTTCAATTGGTACTTGTGATGCTGATATATATAATCAGTTGACTGATGAGTGGAAAGCTTTTATAAATACATGTGATAGCAGTTTTGAATACTGTGATGAATCAGCAATGCCAATCAACTACGATGACCCTGATTTTCTAAAAGGACCGTCGCAGTATCGTACAGGTAATTATTATAACTGGACTGCTGCGGTGGCAATGAATGATACTAGTGGTCAAGTATATTCACCTGATTCTGGAGTAGACTTATTATCTGTTACTACCGATCAGTCTATTTGCCCGGCTGGCTGGACACTGCCGCGCCCTGGTACTGGAGAAGATAGTTTTGGCGCGCTTCTAGATGCCTATAATATAGACTATGATTCTTTCGACAGTGGGGACAATGATATCCTGCAGTATGAACCATTGTTTTTTACTTCAAATGGTATGTGGAGTGGATATTTGAATGATTATGACACTGGATTATATTGGACTCCGGTAGCTGACTTTGCTCCATTGTCGTTTGACTATCAATTTAGTATTGGTAGTTATTCTGATCCGCTAAATTATCAATTGCGTGATTATGGATTGTCTGTACGTTGCATAGCTCGTCCGGTATCGTCTTCACTGGAAAATGTGACAACACATTATCCGGTGGAATGATTAGGGTTTTATATATGGTTAAAAAACTCGATCGCCGTTTTTGACTGGTTCAGCAGGTGTAAATAAAAAACTACGCTTTATTTTAATTCTATGCTGAAGATTCGGACTTCGCTTTTATAAGGTGTTAAGCTTTATTATAATCATAACCAAGAAGAACGATAACAGTAGAAACATCCAGGTATTCTCAAGAGTGGCAAGGATAGCGGTCATTCTATAAAGTACTTAATTGGGACTAAATAGGATATGACCAACAACCATAAAAACCGCCCTCACGGGCGGTTTTTATAAACAATAGTCAACCATTTCTATTTAAGCTAATTCAACAGTAGCACCAGCTTCTTCAAGTGATTTCTTCATAGCTTCGGCATCAGCTTTAGCGACTTTTTCCTTGACGGTAGCAGGAGCACCATCAACAATAGCTTTAGCTTCGCCTAACCCTAGGCCAGTAGCTTCTTTGACAGCCTTGATTACAGCGATCTTCTGACCACCAGCGTCTTTCAAAACGACGTCGTATTCAGATTTACCTTCGTCAGCAGCGGCTTCACCACCAGCAACTGGACCAGCAGCTACAGCTACAGCAGCTGCAGCAGGCTCAATGCCATATTCGTCCTTAAGGACATTCTTTAGTTCGTTTACTTCGAGAACAGTCAATTTGACCAATTCTTCAGCTAGTTTTTTGATATCAGTAGCCATAATTAATCCTTTCTAATTATATATTTAAGTTGCTAATTCGCATGAGCTTCAAGCCCGGACACAATACCGGACAACCCGCCAGAAAGTGCCGAAACACTGTCGGTAACTGGCGAGAGAAGCTGAGCCACAACCTGAGCAATAAGCTCGTTCTTAGTTGGCATAGCAGCTAGTTCCTTGACTTCGTCTTCAGAAAGAGCGATACCAAGATCGCTAAAGCCACCAGCAAGGCTTAAAGCATTATGCTTTTTGGCAAATTCTGCCAAAACTTTTGCTGGAGCAACTTCGTCGTCTTCAGAGACTGCATATAACAATTGGCCGGTTAAGCCAGTTGTATCAGTATCTTTATAAACAGCAATTTGCCCCATCGCTACCCGCACTAAGCGGTTTTTAACTACCTTGATTTTCACGCCAGCTTCACGAGCATTCTTACGTAATTCTTGCAATTCTGCTACGGTCAAGCCTTGATATTTAGCATAAACAGTAGTTTTTGCGCTGGAAAGTAGTTCTGTCAAATCAGCAACCAATGTATTCTTTTTTTGCTTTGAAATTGCCATAAAAAGTTCCTTTGGTTATTTTTAATATTTTTGGTTGACTAATTGTTAAATAACGTCACCAAATAAATTGTAAGAAATTTCCTCGGCGACATAATTAAGGATGATTCCCGTCGCTGTCTTTGGTAACTCCTCCCATTATAGCACACTATTTCTAAAAAATCAAACGATTCCCTTATTATTGCTAAACTGGAATAACGCTCCAATTACAGCAATTACAATCAAAATCGGCCAATAGAAAATTGCAAAATCAATCTGTTGTGAGAAAAATGCAAAAATAGTTAATGTTAGAGCATACGATCCGGCTGCTGCAGTAGCAATTATTATCGCTGGTTTCATCATACCAACAGCAAAAGTTCCAGCAATTACGCCCACAACCGCACCAATACCAAGCACTAACCAATCTGTTCCAAAATATTGAATAGTTGCTAGCATTACTAGCGCAAAGGTGATTCCAGCCACGCAGAGCTTTTCAATTGTAAAGCCCATTGCGCCCAAAATTATACCACCACCAATTGGTAATAAGTTTTGATAAATTGGATCGTCTGCAATTTGTGGCACCGCATTATTGACCATTGGCATTAATTGGAGCATCAAATTAAACCCCAACAAAAACCAAATAGCAAAAAAAGCGATTTTTTTGATTTTATAACCAAAAAATAATACTGCTAAACCAATGGCAATAAATATTAATAATTCATATAATTCAAGACTTTGTATAGCTTCCATAAGCTCATTGTACCACAAAAAATAGCCCCGTAGGGCTATTTTTTAATTGTAGATATTTTCAACTTGGATTGATGGGCCCATTGTAGTGGTAATAAATACCGACTTTACATAAGAGCCTTTTAATGAAGCTGGTTTTTGAGCCTTCAAAGAGTCAAGGAAAGCAGTAGCATTCTCAACTAATTTATCAGCACCAAACGAAACTTTACCTACGCCAATATGTACAATTGATTGTTTATCAACACGATACTCAACTTTACCAGTTTTGGCTTCCTTCACTGCCTTTTCAACATCCATAGTTACTGTTCCAGCCTTTGGATTTGGCATCAAGCCCTTAGGGCCAAGCAAACGAGCAAATTTACCAAGTTTAGGCATATATTGTGGGGTTGAGATTAAGATGTCAAAATCAATAGTTCCTTTTTCTAATCGCTTTAAGAATTCTTCATCTTCAGCAATATCAGCACCAGCAGCCTTAGCAGTTTTGCAAGCATCAAGTGGTGCAAATACGGCTACGCGTACAGTTTTACCATTACCATGAGGAAGTACCATAGTAGTACGAATGTTTTGATCAGCTTGGCGTGGGTCAACACCTAATCTAGCATGGATTTCAACTGAAGCATCAAATTTAGCAGGGCTGCTTTTGATGGCAAGCTCCACTGCATCTTTCAAACTATATGGTTTCTTTTCGATTAATTTAGCAGCTTCTTGGTACTTTTTACCACGACGCTCAATACGTGGACGAGTTACAGGTTTAGCACCTTTTGGTTTTTCACCAGCTGCTTCAGCAGCCTTACGTTCAACCTTGCGAGCCTGACGTTCTTCTTCAGCTTTTACTTCTTCAATATGCTTTTTTGATTTTTTACCTGATTTAGCGTATTTTTCTTCAATTTCTTCAACCTTTTCTTCAATGTCCTCTTTAATCGCTTCCTTCACACCCTCAGCAACGCTATGCATTTCTTCAATTTTATCTTTTACCTCAGTTACTTTTTCAACAACTTCGGCCTTGATTTCTTCTTTAGTTTTAGCCTCTTCTTTGGCCATAATATCCTTTCTGTGGTACAAACGAAAAAATCTCCCACAATTATTAATTCACCATATTATAACAAAATTATCTTAAAAACGCAAGGAAAAGAGAGCCAATTTGGCTCTCTTAAAATTAAAAAGATCGTTAGTTGCGATATTCTTTTTCGGTATGGTTACTGGCTCTCCTTCCTCGGCCACAAGCATCCGGATTCATCGCATACAGAGATTTACCGCAATTTTTGATGCGAATCTGATGAGTATAATCAGTGATACGCGCCAGCAAATCCCTACGCAGTTTACCATCGACATATAAATCGATATCCACCATAAGCTCCACCAGCTCACGCTCCGTCAGATGCAGCAAATACTCCTCTGCTGATTCAATATCATCGAGATACAGAAAATTAATTATCGGAAATTCTCTTAAAGATGATTCCCTGATCACATTTAGAGGTTTTATTTTTAGTTCCCTCTTTTTTGCAAGTAAGGCATCATACTTCTTCAGAATATCGCGATATTCTTCTCCGTAAACTCTCCAGAGTTCCATAGTCCTTTCGAACAATTGGCAATAACGACTTTTTTTCTTATTGTAACGTGCCATATTATCCCCTCCTTTGATAATATCCAGTAGATACCTATATTATATCACATATTACATAAAAAATCAAGCCTCTAAGGACTTGATTTTAATTTATGTTCTAAATTAATCTTCTACAGTGACGCCCATCGAACGAGCTGTACCGGCAACAATTTTAATAGCGCCTTCGATGTCAACAGCGTTCAATTGATCCATTTTCTTCTCAGCAATTTCCTTTAATTGTGCCTTAGTAATTTTACCAACCTTTTCAACGTTAGGTTTACCTGAACCCTTCTGGATTTTAATCGCTTCACGAATCATGTCGTCAACTGGTTGTCCAAGTGATTTCCAGTCGAAAGTGCGATCTTCGAATACGCGAATATGCACAATGACATTTTTACCCATCAAATCCTTGGTAGCCTCGTTAAAAGGATTAATAAAATCCATCATATTAAGACCCCATTGACCAAGAGTGGAACCAACTGGAGGTCCAGCTGTTGCTCGACCCGCTGGGATACGAAGCTTCAAATTACCAATAACTTTCTTTTCTGCCATGATATATTAAATACCTTTCTAGTGCGTAACTTTATTATTATATCACAATTGTTTCACTTGTAAAGCATCGAGTTCAACTGGTGTCTCACGTCCAAACATTGAAACCATTACTTTAAGCTTACCTTTAGCTGCATCGATTTCAGAAATAGAACCGTCGAATCCTTTAAATGGGCCATCAGTGATTGAAACTACTTCACCAACTTCATATTTTACAGAGAATTTAGGATCTTCTACGCCCATACGTTTCTTAATTTTAGCAATTTCTTTTTCAGATACTGGAGTTGGCTGTGTGCCAGTGCCAATAAAACCAGTTACACCAGGCGTATTGCGAATAATATACCAAGTCTCATCAGATAATTTCATATCAACAAGTACATAACCTTGTAAAATTTTACGATCAACAATCTTGCGCTTGCCGTTTTTAATTTCAATCTGTTTCTCTTTCGGTACGATTGCTTCAAAAATCTTATCTGCCATTTCCACAGTATCAACACGTTGGTTAATCGAATCAGCTACTTTATCTTCATAACCAGAGTATGTAGAGATTGCATACCAAGCTCTTGTATCATCATATCTGTTTACTGCCATTTTATCTCCTTATCCTAATATTAAATTAAATAACCAACCAAAGAACAAATCTAACAAAGAAATAATCACTACGAACAATGCTGTATAGATCAAAACTGCCAGAACCATCTTCCAGGTAGCTTTACGATTGGGCCAACGCACTTGGCGCAATTCCAACCAAGAATTATGTAGATATTTAAATAACGCTACAAATGGACGGAATAAAATAAAAGGTTTTTTCTCTTTATTCTTTTTACTAGCGCCAATTGCTTTCTCAGCTTTTTTAATTTTTTCACGTTTGATTTTATCGGACTTTTTGTCTTTGACAACAACTTTTTTTCGAGTAATTGCCGGCTCATCCGATTCACGCTTTGGCGCGTCATCGTCTTTCGCCTTTATTCTTGTGACTTTAGCCATCTTACTCCTTTTTATTGATATCAAAAAAGTCTGATACCAGACTTGTCAAGATTATACTACGATGGAAACAAATAGTCAAGATAATCTTGCAACATTCGAGTACCTGAAATCACCGGCAAAAACGTCTCTAGTTGTCTTTTTAACAAAAATTCTAAATCAAAATCATTATCGTAAGCTGCAATTGCTTCTTCCATTCTCTGGTAAAGCATATCAAGTTCTTCGCTTTCGTCTGTACCTGATACATTGAGATAACTATTGATTGAGCCATCCGCTACGCCACCATCGTGAGTTGAAATTAATAAGTTAAGATTTGCTACATCCTTCATCCAAGAAGTACCGCAAGCCTCAAGCCCTACGATTGGCACATTAATAGCTACATTAGAACCACATGATAACCCATAAGCCAACTCTTCGTCATAATCCGGAATATAATGCACATGTTCTCGCAGGTAATCGTCTTTTTCAACTGTTTTTAATAATTTTCTTAATTTACCAGACATTACTTCATCTCCAGAATGTACTCGACCCGCTAGAATATAATGCGCATTGCGCCTTTCTAAAATATTTCTAAGTCTTTCTACATCTTCAAATGGTAATTCTGGCCTCTTATAATCCACAAAACGACGTTTAAAATCAAAGATAAAATCATCATCTGAAAAACTTAAAATATTCCCATGATGATCAGGGCGAGTCTTCAAAACTTTGTTTAATTCTTGACGACCCAAATGTTTAAATTCACGTATTTTATCAGCAGTTATTACATCTAATTTATCTTTGTAGTTTTCTGTCGGCGATAGATACATATCTAATATGCCAGATTCTTCATAGAAATCCACAACCTGCGGCAACACCCAAGTCCGCATATCTATACCATTAGTAACGGCTTTAAATTTTACTTTATTTCCTGCGATATCACGATAATTAGCTACTCGGGCGTGTAATTTGGATACACCAGAACGTAATTCCGCAATTTCAATTGTTACTGAAGACAATTTAATATGCCCATCTACGAATTTATCTTTTAGCCACTTTTTTACTGCCAAGGATTTAAGATTTGGGAAAACAAAACGTTCAAATTGCTCATAATTAAAATCCGCTTCTGCTGCTTGTACTAAAGTATGATTGGTATATAAAGTATGTTTTCGTGTATAAACTACTGCTTCATAAAAATCCATACCATTTCTTGCTAGCTCGTCCAATCTAGCCAACGCCGCAAAGAAAGTCGCCACTTCATTCAGTTGCATAATTGCTGGTTTTAGCCCTAATAGTTTTAAGGCGGCATAACCACCAAAACCCAACGCCACTTCTTGATATAGGCGATGGTCTGAACCACTCATACCAGAATAAAGTTCCCCAAAGTTTGGTTCCGTGATAGCAATAATACGAGTATTTTTAAATTGCTTTTCGACAACCTCAAGTTGGCATAAATCATCGCAACATTTTACGTTTACTTTATCAATCAATTTGAAACCAAAATCTTGGTAATGTACCGGCCTATGTTCATCAATTACGCGGCCGTCTTTCATTTTTTGATGAGTTTCCGACGGATAAAATGGCGTGATAAGTGCAAATGGTACACCGGTATCTTCAGCTACTCGTCTGGTGTCAGCCGCCAACACGCCTAAACCACCACCACCGCGAATACCATTCTTCTGATCATATAATTCAATCGTCCAATAAGTATATGGACGTTCTCTGGAAATTGATTTTGTAAGATGTTGGCGTTCTACTGCTTCATAAAAAATCTCAACATCTTCTATATTTTCTAGTGGATGATAAAAATACTGCCCATCTTCATCGTTCATGCTTATGATTATATCATGGAATTATATAAATATACCAAATTTAATACCAAAATTCTTTTGGTAAATTATCAGCTATACGTTTATGGAATTCATAGTCAAACCCATCTAGCTTCTTAGTATCTTTTTTCTTAAAATATTTTTTTCGGATTTCTTTTGCTGTCATAACTTTGCCGGGAACTAATTCATATTTTTTACCAAAATTTAAACCTCGCTTGTAGTTTTTAGGTGGTATTACGGCCATCGGCAAAAAGTCACATTCCATTTCTGGATCGGAATAGAGTCGTACTGCCAACATAGACATTGTAGGAATAATCTCTTCCTTCTTATCATATACATCTTTGTTTTTAAAAACAGTAGCCTGTCTGGTGGCCGAAGGCGCTACGAAAATTACTCCACCTTCTTTCAGCGCATCGTGTGATAATTTTGTATAAATATTACGAAATCCTCGTTTTAATTTGTTTCCTTGTTCATATTGCCAAGTGCCTTCTTTAAGACTCATTTTTTTCCAAGTAGAAGGCGTAATGGTAGGTGTAATAATAATACCTAGTTTACGAATTCTATCATAATTTGGCGCTAATGCCTCATACCATGGTAAATTCACTGGGAAATACATTGGCTTGTCACCCATAATATCTATTTTCATAGCAAGGATACGGCCAATCTCACCTAGTGATGGATGATTAAAACCAACTACTATACCGCTTTCTTGATCACGAGGCATCTTGTCATATTTACCAGGAGTAATTTTGGCCAATAATTTAACCAATCTTTTTCTTGCAGCTTTTCGATGTTTCTCAGGATTATTTTTAGGCCCCGTAGTATTAAAAACATAATTAATTGCTGCATTACAAGCTTTTCCCACCGGTACCATTTCACGTCTTAATTTACCTGCACCAAAAGTTTCTAATAGTGAATAATTTTCATGTTGAAGTTTATTAATCACTTCTTCAGCTGAAAGTTTCTCCAACTGTTTTAATGTAAAAGTTTTTTTCTTTCCCATAGTGCTATTAATTATAGCACAATTATATAATATAAATTAAGCATTGACATATAAAATAAAAAATGTTAATATAGGACAGGCAAGATTTTTCTTAGCACTTTAGAATTGGAGGTGGATATTATGTCAAGATGGGATCCAAAAGACTATGATGTCGATGATGCACTCAAGGACCTTGCTTACGGCAACGTCAATGACGTACTCTTTACAGAGAATGGCGTAATGAAAGAATACCGTGATGGTCATATTACGGACTACGTCTCAGCGGACAATGACAAGGGTCACAATTCTTACGACTACGTTAAAGATTCTGACGGAATCTGGCGTGGTTCATCACACAAATCCAATAAATAACAATATTAAAAAGCCTGCATTAGCAGGCTTTTGTTTTTATGATAAATAGAATATTTAATTCAATTTATCTTTTTCAAGATATTCTTCCAGGGTCAAACCACTATCCATAATATTTTGAGCGATTTCTGGGCTACCAACATATCTTAAATGCCATGGCTCATATGAATAACCTGTAACATCATCTCTATTTTCGAGATAGTGCAAAATAAAACCATGTTTTGCTAAGAGTGCGTGTATTTTCGCAAAATCTTCCCTATCAGCAATCATGTCGTCGTTTTCGCGTATTTCCTCACCATCTTTGATTAGAAATATATCTACAGCGAATCCTGTATGATGTTCAGAGTAGCCAGGAACCGCAACATAAGTTTTGGTATATGCCTCACCATACTCCTTAGTGAAATAATCCCAAAGCTCTTGTTGTTCATCAACAGAACGATAAGCACTATCAAGCTCAATTTGAATACCTTCTTCAAGTAGCTCATCCCTTAAAGCTTGATAATGTTTATAAGTTTCATGCTCTATACGGACTTCTTCACCTAATGAATTTTTAACTGTGTCAATCTGAAATAATTCTTCCCAATTTTCAGGAAGTTGATGTGTTTTATTCACTAAAGTCAAATAAATATTAAGTGAATTGTCCATATCTGGTTCTGGGTCTACTTCATTACTACATCCTACAAAACAAACAATAATTGCAATTAACAAGGTTATAACGAACAGAAATCTTTTACTCATAAGGTACGCCTCCCCCCTTAATATTTTTTAGCTGGCGATATTATACAATAGATTCATTAAAATTACAAGATATAAACCGCAATCCATGCTTAATCATTCTTTATATATTAAACATACATTATGATAAAATAGATCTAAGGAGAATATATATGAAGGAGCTTTTCAAAAGAACTACAACATCAATTTTAATTTCATCAGTTATCGCCTTTATATTGGGGTTGCTGATGGTAATCGTGCCAAATGTTTCATTACAAGCTATTGGGATTGCATTTGGTATATATATCATAGCCCATGGCATTATGTTAATTGTATTAGATTTTATGGCGCATAATATTTATATTCCATTTCATGGCATAATGTCTGGTATTTTATCAATCATTGTCGGTCTTATTCTAGTTGCAATGCCAAACATATTATCAACCATTTTTGCTATTGCATTGGGAATTTGGATTATTTTATCAAGTGTTAATGTTATTAGCATCTCTATATCAGTTCGAAAAGGTATTTCAAACTGGTATATATGGCTAATGCTTGGGATTATCGACTTAATTTGTGGTGTTATTATCTTATTTAATCCATTCGCATCATCTATTTCAATCGTTATACTTGGTGGAATCATTATGATGATTCATTCAGCTATTACCTTTGCCGACACAATTATGATGAAAAATGACATCAAAGAAATTACAAAAGCACTTGAAGCAAGCTTCAAAGAAGCAAAATAATTTTCAATCTTCGATTGAATTTAGTAATTAAATATTTATTAGTTTTAAAAATATCCGAATAAATAGTCGGATATTTTTAAATTAAATGGATATGAAAAAGCCGCCGGATAATACCAGCGGCAATAGACAATTGGGTATGGATCTTCAAGTGGTTTACGTCTTAAATTTATATAATCTCTACAGAGAGCGAAGACGATTAACAACTTGCGTCCATTTTATCTAAATAGTCACCAAACTCCGCAATCGTCTTGACCTCATCAGCCCTGTAGTACATTCTCTCGTACTGTGACTTTACATCTTCAGATTCGTCACCGGTAAGCATTTTGCAACCCCCTCTATCATGAAGATAGAACTTCACAAACTTACCGTAATCAAATGGTTCCTTCTCCACTACATCTTCTCTTTCCACATTGTCAACCATACTTATCACCTCCTTTTCCTTAGCTCTAGATGAGAGCTTACTTAATTTTATCATATTTATCATAAAAAGTCAATACTTTTTATGCTTTAGCGTTGTCATTAAGAATTTCTGCTACAGTTTTTGGATTATCATCATCTACATATATTTCTAAACCTTTTCTTATTTCTTCTATAAAAACTTCATCTTCAAGATTAAGATATTTTTTACAATAATCATCTATAAAATCTCGAGTCACTAATTGTTCACCAACAAAGTTGGCTTCCGCTTTAAATATTTCTTCCGCCTCCTCATCCCCAGGCTCCATAATAGCTTGATCATATAATTCTTTGTCGAGAATTTCTAATATCAAGTTCCCAGCTTCATCTTTTCTATAATAAGCAACATCTTTTTGCCTTTCCTTTGGACTACTAGTAAAATCATAGCACTTTAAAGAATAAGCAACATCCAACCCAGAATTCGGATATTTATCCATTAGCTTTATTTGCCTCGTTTCCTTCATCGCTATGTAATTATCTCTTAGATATTTAAATCCTGGGTGTGGCTCATGACTACCCTTAGGTCGCAACATCACTCCAACAGCCGAAACTATGAATGGGACATCAATATCAAGATCGGAAATACGTCGCTCAGTTTCTTGAGCATTTTGGATAATTTCTTCTATATCTTTTATTTCACTAAATGTTTTGTCTCTGACTTCCGAGCAATCCCCATCTTGTTGTGACACATATTCAGCCCAAAGTGTATCTATTTTCCTCATCATCATAGAGCTTTCTGCGTGAATTTGGTCACAGCTACCTCCAGCCATCCACAAATATTGTTTAGAATTATCCGTAGCTAGAGGTCCTATCGGGTCGCCATTTTCGCCATTTTGCTTTTCTTGATATAACATACCTGGGAAACCTGCTTTTTTACAAGCAGTAGTTTTACCGGCTGCAGAAATACCGCTTAGCATATAAATAGTGGGAGGTATGCCAAGTTCGCGTTCAGCGGCGCGCATACTTTCGGATAGCGCTTTAGAATGTTCAAATTGACGCTGAATTCCGTAATCTTGTAATTTTGTTCTATCTGGCTTCCAAAACTCTTGAGAATCGATAGTTTTTTTAAGAATAGTTTTTCCGTCCTCTGTTTTAGGGGGGAAATCATCTGGATTTTGGTATCTCTCATCTATGGCATATAAGTTATATGAATTCCTATGTTTGTTATCTGGAAGATTCATAGTTTCGCGTTGTCGAAGACAGATTCTAGCAATATTTTCTGGGATATCCTTAAGATCTTCTGGGATTGGTCCAATAAATGGAACTTCTTCTCCTAATTTATCATACCCATTAGGCATTTCAGCTTGAGAAGTTTCATTATTATTTCTAAGTTCCTCCATTATACCTTCTCCTCCATGATTTTTAATTTACTATAAACTAAATCTGTCGAGATTATAAGCATTAAACGTAGCAAATTAGCTGTTTTCGGATATTTATTAAATTCGGTGCTTGCAAGATTACTGGTGGTTTTTTTGAGAATCGGTTCATAAAAATCGTA
>JAGCST010000026.1 GCA_017964025.1 Candidatus Saccharimonadota bacterium | reverse complement strand
TAGTAACAGCATCACCTTCAATATCACGATAAGCTTCAGCAGTCATATTATAGATGCGAGCATCATAATCATTATCTGATTCACCCTCTAACTGAGGATAAACATCTCTATCAATAACTCTATCCGCACCGCTTCCACGAGGCGACTCTGCCGGTTTTTCAAAACCAGATTCCTCTACTTTCGCACGTTCAGACTCGTCAACCTCACGACCTAGATAAACGGTATCGTCCTTTCTATCTACCGTTGAATGACTGGCTATCTGATTAGCTAAATCCTCCCATTGTTTTGCCGCAGGATTTCCTTCACCATTTTCATGTAATAACTCTGGCATGACTTAATACCTCCTTAATTTTAATTATACTTATTTCGCCTAAAATTGCAACATTACTAAGGAGTATTATAGAGGTTCTTTTTTCTTTTATCTGATTAAAATTATAACACAAAATATGTTATAATTATATCTATAATAACAGATAGAAAGGTTAGTTTTGAATTTAAAAATCGGTATTGTCGGCTTGCCCAACGTCGGCAAATCTACACTATTTAATGCTCTAACAAACGCCGGCGCACTTGCTGCCAACTATCCTTTTGCCACCATTGAACCAAATATCGGAATCGTTCCCGTTCCCGATGAAAGATTAGATGTCTTAGCCAAAATGTATGAGACCAATAAAGTCGTACCCGCCACCGTAGAATTTGTTGATATCGCTGGTCTCGTCGCTGGAGCATCCAAAGGCGAAGGCCTTGGTAATAAATTCCTCGCTCACATCCGTGAATGCCAAGCCATTTGCCATGTTGTTCGCGCCTTCAAAAACGACGATATCGTTCGTGCTGACAATAAAATCGAAGAAAACATCATCAGCCAAGCCAAAGACGACATTGATATCATCAACCTAGAACTACAACTTGCTGACGAAGAAACCCGCTCGAAAGTTGAGTCCAAACGCAAGAAAGACCCTGCTGATGAAAATATTCCTTATCTCACCGACAAACCAGTTATCTATATGTTTAATGTAGACGAATCTGGTTTAACCGATCAAAATTTACAAACCAAACTTAGAGACTTAGTCAAACCAGCCGAAGCTATTTTCGTCAATGCTAAACTGGAAGAAGAAATGTCAGACATGAATCGCGATGAACGCAAAGAATTTCTTGCTAGCTACAGTGTAAACAACGATGCTCTTGGAGAATTAATTAAAGCTGCTTACGACACTCTTGGTCTTCAGTCTTTTCTTACTGCAGGCAAAAAAGAATGTCGCGCCTGGACCATTAAAAAAGGTTCCACTGCCCCCGAAGCCGCCGGTACTATCCACACTGATTTTGAACGCGGCTTTATCGCTGCCCAGATTTGCAACTACGATGACTTAAAAGCACTCGGTTCCGAACAAGCCGTAAAAGCCGCCGGCAAACTCCGCACTGAGGGCAAAACCTACATCATGCAAGATGGTGACGTCGTCGAATTTAAATTCAATGTCTAAAACTCTTGAAATTTCCCTCAAGGTATGTTAAAATAACAGATAATCGTTAAATAATAAAGGTAAAATATGAGTGTTAATGTTTTAAAGCAAATTGGTGACGCCCAAAAAAAGAAAGCTGTAGTCGATGTCCGTTCTGGTGATACCGTACGAGTCACCCAAAAAATCAAAGAAGGTAATAAATTCCGCTCTCAGACTTTTGAAGGTGTAGTTATCCGTGTTGATCGCAAAGAATCACACACTGCTCGCATCGTTGTACGCAAAGTTACATCTGGCGTCGGTGTCGAGAAATCCTATCTTATTCATTCTCCACTTGTTGAAAAAATCGTTGTTACCAAACGTTCCAAAGTACGTCGCAACAACCTAAGCTATCTTCGCAAACGCTCTGGCAAATCTGCTCGTCTTACCGGCAAAGACTTTGATCGCACAGCCGTAAACGACGTTACAATTCCAGAAAAGCCAACCGAAGAAGTCAAAGAAACTCCAGAAGTAGAGGTTGTTGAAACTCCAGCCGAAGAAGCCAAACCTGAGGAAACTAAAGCTTAATGCCAATCCTCGGCATCGATGAAGTTGGTCGCGGTCCCTTAGCGGGACCGCTTGTTATTGGTGCAGTTATTTTACCAGAAAAAGAAAAGCCTTGGTTTAACGACCTCAAAGATTCCAAAAAACTCACCGCCAAAAAACGAGAATCACTAAATAAAGTTATTGTTACAGAATCCACCACTAGTCTTGGTTGGGTCGCCGCTGAAGAATTAGACAAACTCGGTATCACTGAATCATTAAGGCTAGCCACTCGTCGCGCCGTGAAGCAGATTCAGTCGCTTCACACACCATTTTCACAGATTATCATCGATGGGAATATTAATTTTCTTACCAATACCCCCTTAGAAAAATACACCTCCACCTGTATCAAAGGCGACTCTAAAATCCGCGAAATCTCTGCTGCCTCCATCATCGCCAAAGTCGCTCGTGATCACTATATGATTGAGTTATCCACAAAATATCCAAACTATGGTTTTGATAAACATGTTGGCTATGGTACCAAAACCCATCGAGAAGCTATTTATAAATATGGGCTTACTCCCGAACATCGCCACTCCTTTGAACCATGCAAATCAATTTCTAATTTTATCTCACCTACAAAAAATACCAAAAATACCACCAATATCGGTAAAAAAGCCGAGTCTATCGTAGCAGAATATCTAAAATCGCAAGGCCATACTATTATTGAACAAAACCACAAAACGCCATATTACGAAATTGATATCATCTCAACCAAAGACGACAAAATCTATTTCACTGAAGTCAAATACCGCAAAAACGCCATTCACGGCAACGGGTTAGACGCTATCACTACCGCCAAACTTCGCCAAATGCACTTCGCCGCTGAATCTTATCTCAAATTTAACAAATCAAAATTCCAAAACTACCAACCACTTCTCGCCGTCGCCTCTGTCACCGACCTCAACTACCAAATCCAAACCTGGTTCCCGCTCCCCTAAGTCCCAGCAATGCAACGCATCATCTTACCACTGGACTTATAGTGGACGTTTGGTGTGGCCTGCGAGACTGCTACGTACCAACTGTAATTATAATTCATAGCGTTTGCAGAAGTAGACCAATATACCCCACTAGAATTACGATTGTTAATCGACGAACCCTGCAAACCACCAGAAAAGATAAAGTTATTTGGATACGAGCGATATGTCTTTGACAAGATCTTTCCAGCATTTCCAGTTTCACCTTGTCCTGTACCACCCAAAGCAATGTCTAAAACACCAAATTCACTTGTAGCATCTTTACCTGTTGGTAAATGCCAACCTGCTGGGCAGACATCACCTGGAGCATTAAAGCCAGTAGTACTACTATACTTACCATGACCCGCCGTGGCCGAATACCAATTGTAATAGTTGCCATAGCTATAGACGTTACCTTCCGCATTATAGCTAGAAGCAACGTTATTAGTGAAGAGAGTGGTATTATCGGTGTTGAGTTTGGACTGATCGTCACAGGCAGAAGAAAGGTCCAAACACCAAGCTGTCTGAGTAGGATCTGTAGTTGGGGACAGATGATTAGATGTGGTTGAACTAGCATAATCATTTGTAAGTGGAAGGGATGGATTGTGAGTGTTAGATGAGTTTAAAATAATATCATTATTATTGCTATCTTTGTCTGCTAATCTCAAGTTTTCTATCATCCAGCATTTGCCATCAGCTAGTTTAGCAATAGCATAAACATTATTATCTCTGGTATCTTTACGAGCTGTTACATCACCAATATTCATAGAATTACAATTTGAAGAACTAAAGGATTGCATATTACCAGCACTTGCTATCCATTTAGCATAGAGTTTAAGTCCACCAGCGCTATAAGCTCCAGCAGTGAATTCTATGGTTGCTTGTGGGCCATAATTAGTACCAGTACCATCCGCTCTAGTATTCCAACCAGCAAAACCATAATCAGCTCTACTAAAGTTAGGAGCATAGAATATAAC
>JAGCST010000025.1 GCA_017964025.1 Candidatus Saccharimonadota bacterium | reverse complement strand
TGGCTAAAAACTACCGACCTCATTAAACTCATCAAAGACCACGGTAATCCTATAACTACCATTACTATTTAATAATATATTAAATAGTAAAATCATTTAGTTTGTCGCACAACTACAGCAAATCTATCTATCAAATCCCCACCCGAAGCCGACGGATAGTTTTCATCTGTCACTGTATCAATCTCAGATTTTTCAATATTTTCAGATTTTACGCCCATATTAATTAATTGTTCATGCGCTGCATCCGTCATTTTCTTATTTTCTAGTGTATGAATCTCATAATTCTGTGCGCACGGTGAAAAATACACCTTCAAATCACTTGGTACACATCCAAATTTATCACACAAATATTCAATAAACTTTTTTGGACCATATTGCTCAACATTATGTCTACCCGCATGAAGCAATCCTAAAATCTGTTTTTTAGTATCAAAAACTACCGCGCCAACGCAGTCTGCTAGCGGTAGTAACAGGCCAACATTATTCTGCCTTGTTACTAATCCATCTGAAATTAAAATTGTTTCTTCATTATTGTTAATACTGTATTCTGGTAAATTACCACTAGTTACTTCATCATAATAAGTATACTCATCTCTCCCTTCATAAACTGTCCTAACCCGTGCAACCATTCCACCATCCATTCCAATTAGCTTCGCTAATTTATTTTGCCGCTTTATTATTTCCGTTTCATTACCTTCACTAAAAAAACGCATGCTTCCATCATGGATGTCCGAAACACCTATTTCCACTAACCCATCAAATAATAATTGCTTTTTCATTATTCTTATTATAACAAATCAAAATCATAACATAATTATCTAATCTATTTTTCAAACAAATCTGGGTAAGCTTTACGGGAGAACTCGTCTTTTTCGTTCGAAAACATCGACACAGTTCTAGTTACTGACTGTTCAAAAGCCTCATCACCTCTCGCTCGTTTTTTAATGTATTCTAAACCACTATCTACACCATTTTCCTCAATCAATTCCATTGCACGCATTGCTTCCATCTCTATAGTTATATTTCCAGATTCATTGATTCTTTTCATCCATCGCTCATAATCATCATCATTATCAATCAAATTTTCACCTTGATTTGACAAATATGTTTTTCTAATCACTTCCATCGCAGTTTGTTTATCAACGTTACTTCTATCACTATTCATAACATCAGCCATATCATCTTCAAATTCTATTCTCGTATCATCGATTTTATGTAGCAAATTACCTTTAAATTGCGGCACACCATCACCATAGTATTCAGTCGCAATATCAACATTGGATTTCGGTTCTTCATTCACTTCATCATGCGTATTAGCTATACCTTCTGGACTACCCATCTCCTCCTTTCATTAATTATTAAATTAATTATATCACCTAATGTTATCTATATTTTAAAAATATAGTATAATAAAAATAATCATTAAGGAGATAAAATGGAACAAAATGAAGTTACTACGACACCAGTCGTGAATAATAAACCAGACAACAAATTTAAAATCGCTACTATCATCGTATCCATTATTGCAATATGCGGAATCGGGTTCGGTGTTTATGAATTTCTAGATAACAATCACAAATCTCAAAAAATTACTGATTTACAAAGTCAAATCACCGATTTGCAAAATCAAATTAATCAAATCAATACTAAACCCAGCGGAACTAACCAAAAAATTAAAATCGTCAACTCAAGTTGGAGCGGCTGGTCAGAAGAATACGAACCAGAAAAAACAGAATCTTATTGCGAAATAGAATTAAATACAAAGTGCGTAGTCAAAACTCAACAATTATCTGACACTGATGGAAATGAATGGGAAGAAGAAGTTCTTTCCTTTGAAATCACTAATATCAATGAGGACAGTGTTTCTATCCATACTTTCCAAGTATTTTCAGATCAAGAAACTGGCATTGATTTATCTAGTGACAAACAAGATTTCATTATTAACTCTGGTGAAGAGTTAGAGCTCACCACTCCAACCATGGACGCAGGCGATATTTTCATTCTTTCACTCGTTAATGAATAAAACTATTGTGATTTTCGCGCTGTAATCCCATAATAACGTCTAATAAGTAAAATCCCTTCGTCAGTAGTATGTTCAGCAACATACTGGTCGAATAGTTCCTGTTCTATTTCATGGTGTTGCCCATTATTTGGCTCGATCTCCGAAAAATCATCAAGAATTGGTGTTTTGCACAGTAAAGCTAACAAATCTTCAGGAGTATGATAATACTCACGCACATGAATCGGCACCAACTCGACTTCCTTGAATCCAGCATCAAGAATCGCTTCATAATCTATCTTACTAATAGGTTCCTTATCATAATATGCTTGTCCGCGACCAAATAATCGTTTAAGTTCCCAACAATCTAATTGATCAACTCCACGTACAATTAAAACTCCGCCCAGTTTTAGAGTTTGATAAATCTGAGCTGGATCGATACAAGTGTGACGCGCAGTAACAATATCAAAATAATTCTTCGGAGTATCCATCTTCAAGTTATCCATTATACGAAAATCGATATAAGTTTTACCAGACTTTTTGAGATTTTTATGAGCCGTCTCAATCATAGCCTCAGAATAATCCGTACCAAGTATTTCTTTGACTTTCGGAAAATGTTTTAATACTTTTTCTCCACCGCCAGTGCCAAGATCCAAAATTTTAGAATCTTTTGTGGCTACTTGAGAAAGAATTTTAATCATATCCCAATCAGTCAAAAATTCTTCGGTTCTTTTAATGGCACTAAAATCCCAATTCTTTACCGTTTCGTAAAAATTGTATTCTTTCATAGTTTTTCTCCCTGGTATTTCTCTAAAAAAGAATCTCATTCATCAATAGCAAAATACCAAAATTAATTAATATTTTTGCCATTCATGAAGAAGATTCTCAACTTACTTCATTATTCAGCTTCTAAAGCCTCAATTTCTACGGTAATAGCACGCGAATGGGCGAATTGAACTATTACAAACCTATTATAACATATAAAAACAAAAATGTCCAGCAAAAATATGTTAATAGGCTACATAAACTAGTTATAAATTTAAATTAATTCTTAATGGTATGATAATAGATTTGCAAAAAACTATTTTTTATGTTATACTACAAATAGTAGACTATTTTAAGGGGGGTGGCCTATGTATCCTTTTATCAAACCTTTAGTGGATTTTTTTCTTATCAGTCCGTTTCACAAAATTTGGTTGGTCTTAATTTTTTGGCTGTTTTGGCCTGGGCTAATATTCATAGTTGGTATTGTCGGAGAATCTCGTTTAATACCAATTGGACAACATCAGTCTCAAGCCTTTCTTCCCGGTGATTTATCACTAGGGATAATGGCAGTAGCACTTCTTAGCCTACACGCCAATAAATTAGAAAAACCCAATTATTGGGGATATTCACCAATATGGTGGCTCGTTGTTTTAATAACAGTAAGCTTTATTGCTTATTATGCACGCAAAAATGATGTAGCTAATTATCCCTACCGCTCCAGTATCAGTCCCACCAAAATCACACATGACATTGTGGGCTACTGGTTAATACCAACTTTATTGATTGCACTAGGTATACCAAAATTATTCAGTAATTTTGTACACAGTACATTATTTATAGACTGGACAAGTTGGGTTACATTTATCGGCGCAATAGCATTTTATATAGCCTGCGTAATACAGGATTACGTCATCGGCTACACTACAGAAGACGTTCTAGCTCGCCACCCAGAAAATTGGCAACCAATTTGGAAACGCTAATCCATTAATTTAAGGCCCTTCTTCAAGGGCCTTTTTTCTAGACCAATTTTTTTCAAAAAGTTATGAAAATCTGTTCGTAAAAACTAACCGTTTCTAAACAATAATTAAAGTTTTCCTTTTTCGTGTAAACTTTTTGTTAAATCTAACTTCTTCTCAGCTTTCTCATATTTTTTAAAATCTGCTCTACCCTGACGATAATCTGCCCATGCTGTATTACTTGCCTTTTTAGCATTAGTAACAGCATCACCTTCAATATCACGATAAGCTTCAGCAGTCATATTATAGATGCGAGCATCATAATCAT
>JAGCST010000024.1 GCA_017964025.1 Candidatus Saccharimonadota bacterium | reverse complement strand
GCTAAGGCAGAAGAAGCGGCGAGAATAGAAGAAGAAGAAAGAGCAAAAGCGGAGGCTGAACAAGCAGAGGAAGAAGAAAAAGCTAAGGCAGAGGAAGAGGCACGTAAGGCAGAGGAAGCTAGGATAGCGGCAGAAGAAGAGGCACGTAAGGCAGAGGAAGCTAGGATAGCGGCAGAGGAAGAGGCACAGAGAAGAGCTGAAGAAGAGGCACGGGCTTTGGCGGAGGCTGAAGCATTGGAGCAAATGCTTCACTCAGAACATTATGAGGGAAATGTGTTTAGTGGAGCGAATACTTATCCGTGGCAGGCGGATTGTCCAGAAAAACAGGATTATTATTTGACCTATTTAGATGGTCATAAAATTGGTGGATATGTTTGTGAATGTGTGAGTTATGCAGGTTGGAAAGCGTATGAAGCTTGGGGTATTCCACTAGGTTGGGGCCATGCTTATTCATGGGATGATGGTGCGAGAGCAGACAGTAGATTTTATGTTGATCATGTTCCAGCGGCCAAAACGATTGGTCAGGTAGATGGCGGTTCTTATGGACATGTGTTTTGGGTGGAGAGTCTTAATCCGGATGGTTCGGTGAGCGTGACTGAATATAATAATGCGTATGCAACTAAACTATATTCTGGCGTATATCGCTATGGTGATTTTGGGGCACGCACAATTTCCGCAAATGAAGCGAAAAATTATAATTATATTCACTTAAGATAGATTTTTGATCAATTCTTGGAATTTGGCACCGCGGTCGTAGACGTTTTTAAACATGTCGAAAGAAGCGGCGGCAGGAGACATTAGTACGATGGCTTGATCGTAGTTCTCAGCTTGTTTACGAGCGGTATTGAGAGCTTCCTTAAGAGATTCGACAAGAATAAAACGATTATCTTGATAGTTTTTGGCGAGTTCGTGACCAGATTCGCCAATAAGGACGATATTTTTGAGATTATTAGATTGTAATATATCGTGAATCTCGGGCAGATCTTTATAATCGGTCTTGTCACGACCGCCGATAATTAGAATGACATTGTCATTTGGAAAAGAATTAACTGCGACACGGGTAGAAGCAGGATTGGTAGAGAAATTGTCGTCGTAATATTTGACATTGTTGAGAGTGCGGAGATATTCAAGACGATGCGGTAAGCCTTTGAATTTCTTGAGACCAGTAAGAATCTCCATTTTGTTATTGTTTAAATATTCGTCTGGTGATATATTTTTGAAGCTAGCAACAGCAGCAATAGCGGCGATGCAATTATTTTTATTATGTTCACCAGGTATAGTGATGGCATTTTTAATATCTTCTGGGATATCAAAAGGATAAGGAATTTTTTGAGCTTTAGAGGTGTTGGCGATTTTAACGGTTTCGGGGTTGTCTTTGTAATAGATGAGATAATCTGACGTGGTTTGATATTTGGTGATATTAGCTTTGGCATTTAGATAATCTGTATAATCTTTGTGAATATTTAAATGATCGGGTTCTAGATGACCAAGTATGGCGATGTGGGGGGATTTTTCGAGATCCCAGAGTTGAAAACTGGACATTTCGTAAATGACGACCGAGCTGTCAGTGAGTTTATCCAAGATATCAATAGCGGGGACGCCGATATTGCCGACGAGATGAGCGTCTATGTGTTCGGCATCGAGTAAAGCCTTGACAAAGGTACAGGTGGTACCTTTGCCTTTAGTAGCAGTAACGCCGATGATAGGGCATGGGCAATGATCAAAGAAATATTTAGTAACTGAAGTTTCGTTTTTAAGATGAAGTGGAGGTACAGAGGGGCTGCGAAAAACAAAGTCATACGATGAAAAATCTGTTTGTTTGATTTTTTTTGGGTCAAAATTTTCTAAGATATCGATTTTAATATTTTGATGATTCTTTTTGAGACTTTTTTCTGCAGATTGGCCTTCTTTACCATAGCCTAGTAATGCAATTTTCATAAAAATTCCTTTGAATAAATTTTACTACAGATTTGAGGCGGAAGCAACTTGACTTCTATTTTAAAAAAGAATATAATCATAAGTGTAAAAGGTCACCACAAAAATGAAAAATAAACATATCCTTATTCCATTAATGTTATTAAATGTCACGTTTTTTATTGGAGCATTCCTCATGTCTTCTTACGTCTCTGCTGATGATTCTGTAGTAGATAATGTAGCAGTTACTGTACCCGCATCATGTACTATATCAGGTACTGGCATGACTTCTCATAATGCTACTATTCCTAATGGTACTTATCAAGCTGATATAGGTACTACTACACTTAAAGCTTTATGTAATGATACAGATGGTTTTGCTATCTATGCTACAGGATATACAGGAAATACTATAGGAGAAACTAACAGTAATAAACTAGTAGGTACTACTAACCCATCTACTACTATCTCCACTGGTACTGCAACTTCTGGTAATACTTCTAACTGGGCCATGAAACTAGCTACTAGTTCAGGTGCTACTTATCCATTAACATTAGATAATGGCTTTGGTTCTTATTCTTCTGTACCTAATTCCTATACTAAAGTAGCTCATAGAGATTCTGCTACTGATGTAGGTACAAATGCTACTGGTTCTACATTAACTACTACCTATGCTGCCTATATGAATCAGACTCAGGCTGCTGATACATACTCAGGACAGGTTATCTACACTTTAGTCCACCCATCATCTGCTGATGCGCCAGTAGTCTGTAATCCTAGCGCTACTACCATTACGCAGGTAAGATGTATGCAAGATTTTGCTGGTGGTAATGTGAATTCTATTGTGGCTTCAATGGCTATAGAACAGCAATATACCTTGAAAGATAAACGTGATAATAAGTCGTATACTGTAGCCAAAATGGCAGATGGTAATGTGTGGATGACTAAGAATTTAGATTTAGATTTAGATTCAAATATTACATATACTAATATGGACACTGATTTAGGATATAATTCGTCTACCGGTTTGTATGAAACTGCGACTTGGAGGCCGGAACGTTCTACCTATGGTCCTACGTCTACTCATACGGTTAGTCAATGGCCCCAGACGATTAATTGGGCACATCCTCAATCGTATGATCCAGGGAATCTTTATTGGAATGGTGGACAAAGCGATTATTCCGATTGGGAAGCTTATGGTTGTTTAGGTGGGTGGGAAGAATGTAATCAATCTTTAAACCCTATACCTACATATACATTATCAGTTGGTACAATGCAGCAACATTTAGGAAACTATTATAACTGGGCTGCAGCAATGGCTATGAACGATAGTTCTGAATATGATTGGAATTATTCGAATACTATTGTAGAACAATCTATCTGTCCAACTGGGTGGACTTTGCCTAGAGCAGGAGTGAACTATTATCCATATACAGATTTATATAATGAAGATACTTTTAAAGCTCTTTGGAATATATATGATGTTTATGGAGAAGGAAATAATTACGAATTTGAAAATGAAATACTAACTTCTAGCCCGCTTTATTATTCGCGTAGCGGATTATTTAATGCTGGTGGGTATCTGGACCAGGTTGGTTATAGCGGAATGTACTGGTCAGCAGTTGTAGGTGATTGGTCTGTTGGTTTTGGTCCTACGAGTATGAATTTGGGTTATTATACTACGGACAGAAACTTTGGTTTATCTATACGTTGTATTGCTCGTCCAGTTGTGGCGGATTAATAATATTACTTTACTGTTAGCTGAGAACCTTTCGGGCTTCGATGACAGAGTGGGTTTCCATTAGCTTTGTGCGAAGCTCTTTCGCACCGGGGAAGTTGTTGACATAGATTTTAAAAAAATGTTTTAGAGGTTCATAAGAATGAGTATGAGAGTAAGTTTTTTCATATAAGTCTAGATGTAATTTTAAAAGTTCCATGAGTTCGTTTTGAGTAGGGATATGTGTGGTGAAGCAGTAAGGGTTGGCGAAAACGCCGCGACCAATCATAAAACCATCGATAGTGGGGAATTGTCTATATAGTTCCATGGCGTGAGTGCGATCTTTGATGTCACCATTGATGATTAATTTGGTTTGGGGTGAGACTTGTTCTCTTAATTTAATAATTTCGGGAATTAGTTCATAGTGGGCAGAGACTTTGCTCATTTCTTTTTTGGTGCGGAGATGGATGGTGAGAGCGGCAGGATGTTCGGCAAGTAAAGTTGGAAGCCAATCTTGATATTCATTTAACGAGGACCAGCCGAGACGAGTTTTAATGGAAACTGGTAAATTAGTTGACTTAACGGCGTTTCTAAAACATTCTATAGCGAGGTCTGGAGTTTTGATCATAGCAGCACCGCCGCCGGCTTTATTGACGTGTTTGTCTGGACAGCCAAAATTAAGATCTACACCCGAAAAACCTAGTGAAGCGAGCGCTGAGCAAGTTTCCGAAAAATGTTCAGGATTTTTACCCCAAATTTGAGCAATAATCGGAGAATCAGTGGGAGCAATTTTGAGACGTTCTAAGGCATTCCAACGCCCTTTTTCAGATGCGTAGGAGGAAACATTAGTAAATTCCGTGAAAAAGAGATCTGGACGGCCAGCATGAGTAATTACCTGACGAAATATGATGTCAGTGACACCCTCCATGGGGGCAAGAATGAGAAATGGTTTTGGTAGTTGGTCCCAAATCATGAAAAATATTTTACCATAAATTTTATGTTTTGCCAAATCGAGAATTACTAAATTATTATGGTTGATTTTTATAAAAAACTATAATATGATAGAAAGACGTTCTCTTTAGAGAATAGTCCGTTATCGGAAGTACCTTAAAAGGAGGGTTAATATGGGTATGATAACCGAAAAAACTTTCAAAAAAGGCGATTCAGCAGTTTTATACGTTACAACTTGCTCTGATATTGATTCATCATTTGAACATAGCCGTAGATTTTTAGAGTGTCATATAGCTGGTAAAATTGCTAGTTGGGACAAAAAAGAAATGGATGATAGATATATCGTACGCTGTGCTGAAGATATTAGATCAGAGCCTTATAAGGGTGGCATATATGCATATGAGGCTTTGGTAAGTGTGAATTCGCCATTTCTTTTATCCTGGGATGAGTTTAATGAGCTAAATACTAATCCGGATAGTTTACAAAAGTGGCTTGATGAAGTCAGCGATATAATTATGGGATTGGATTTACCAGAACGAATGAAAAATTGGCAATTTGAACTTTGCAAGATAATGCTTGGACTCAGTATCGACGATTTTAATGAAATTATATCAGATATTAAAGAAGATTTTATACCCGGTGGAATGAATGTTATTCGTTTTCCACTTTAATATTCTTCCCGATTTCTGCCTAGGGAAGTTAATACCTCTTTACGCCTCTCCGCTCTGGAGAGGCTTTTCTATGTTGCAAAATATGTTATAATAAAGATGCTCATGCTAAACTTCGGTCACTGGCGATGAGAAAAGTTAAAGGTTGTAGGTATCGTCATTTATGCCTATAACTATGAGCCTATAAAATTGGGCTCACATAGATGACTTCTTTTATTAATTTAATTGGAGTCTAACTATGAAAAACTTTAACAAAAACAATAAAGAGCGGGTCGAGGTAATGGCGCTTTTCGGATATGAGATGACGCCATGTCAGCCACTGACATTTCGGAGACGAGGAGAATCTGAAATAGAGGTGACGGAGCTACTTGCTACACAAATTAGATTTGTGGGTGGGGTAGCGTTACACATTTTCGACGTGCTAGTGGGGAAAGAGCAAATGCGGCTCGAGTTCAACTCGCGTGATTTGTCTTGGTCACTCACATAAACTTTGGCCCCTTCTAGGGGCCACTTTGATTTTTTATGATATAATACATTTGATATGCAAGAACTTTTGAAACGCTTGATGGAACTGAGGAGTGAGTTTTTTGGTGTTTATGAAAAATTGAAAATTACAGAGAAAATTCTGCAGATGTCAAAACTGGAAGTTGAGGTGGCAGATCCAGAGATTTGGCATGATGTAAAATCAGCGACAGAGAAAAACCAAGAACTTGCAAGACTTAATGAAGAAATTCAGCCGTGGGAGCTACTAAAAACTCAAATTGAGGATTTGGAAGAGTTATTGGAAATTGCTGACGAAGATTTAAAAGAGGAAATTACTGAACAAATTGAAGTGATAGAAAAAGATTTTCAGAAATTAAAAAAAGCTTTAAGATTCCAAGGGCCGTATGATGCAAATGGTGCGATTATACGAATTACTGCTGGGGCTGGCGGTACTGAGGCGATGGATTGGTCTGGAATGTTAGAGAGAATGTATTTGAGATTTTTTGAAAGAAAGAAGTTTAAGGTAACTTGTTTAGAGCGAGTGATTGGCGAAGAGGCGGGGATTAAGACAGCAGTATATGAAGTTTTAGGGGTGAATGTTTATGGTGAGCTGAAATCTGAACATGGTGTGCATAGATTAGTACGACTTTCGCCATTCAATGCAAATAATTTACGGCAAACTTCATTTGCGTTGATTGAGGTGTTGCCAGTAATTAAGGCAGATACAGAAGTAGTAATAGATGATAAAGATTTACGTATAGATGTATATCATGCTGGTGGACACGGTGGACAGTCGGTGAATACAACAAATTCAGCGGTGAGAATTACGCATTTGCCGACAAATACGGTGGTGGCGATTCAAAATGAACGTTCGCAGTTGCAAAATAAAGAGAAAGCGATGGAAATTTTGAGGGGTAAATTGGTACAAATGCAGATGGAGCAACATGCTGCAACGATTGGCGAGTTACGTGCTGGTGAGTCAGCGGGGTGGGGTCAACAGATTAGAAATTATGTATTGCAACCTTATAAGTTGGTAAAAGATACACGGACAGGATATGAAGAAACTGATCCGGATGCAGTTTTGGATGGAGAGATCGAAGGCTTCATTGATTCTTATCTGGAAAATATAGTTTAAGATTGCTTTTTTAGTATTTTGTGCTATAATCTGTGGTCGATTGTAGTATATAAAATAGTACTTTTAAACCATATATAGGGGGGACTAATATGAAGAATGCAAAGAATTTTTGTTTTACTGTGGATGCTTGTTTAAAAGATAATGGTGAATTATCTCAGACGATAGAGCGATATATGGAGCGTTTTCATGTGTATGATTTTGAAGAGTATGTGTACCTTTTGAGAAACTTTAGAATGCGTTACAGATATTTAAGCATATTGATGGAGAACGTGAAGTCTAACCCGGGTTCTAAGGAATATGCTGAAGTGCATCAAAAAGCGTATAATAGGGCATGTGAATTTGAAAAATCGGGGAGGATGAGTATTCGTTTTATGTTAAGGTCGGAATTTGATTTTTTGGAGGATAATGAAAAAGTAACTACTATAGAAGGCAGATTACGTCGATTGATTTTTCTATCGTTGGATCGTTTAGTTATGAAACCTGCTAAGTCGGAACTTTTGAAAAAGTGGACGAAATGGTTTTGCCCTATTCGGAATATACCAAACGAAATCTATGAAACATACGATTTCGAACGCTCCGGAAATGTGATACTTCATATTATTGATAGCATTGCATTGCCGCCGCTTCAGGCGCAATACCTTAAACACTATCTAGATAATTCAACTTGCAATTATACAGATTTCGAGATGGAGATTATAAAAAAGGCAGGTGAAAATGTTCTTTTGAATGAATCGAAAATTTGTAGAATGTTTGATGAGTTGATGGGAAATTAATAATTACCCCGACAACCAGTCGGGGAATTTTTATGTGTATGGGTTGGCTATGTTTGACTTTTTAAAATATTTATGCTATAACTAGAGATGTATCTAAGTTTTTTGATAGGTTCCTTAAAATAGGTTTATACCTGATTTTCGGCATTTGAGAATGGAGGGATGTAATGTGAGCAAATGCAGAGAAGCAAATGAGTTAAAGTCTTTTAGTGAATTGAATCTTGATGATGCGGAACTTGAATTTATGAAAGAAGCAGGGTGGTCACCACAAGATTTAATTTTGTATTGCAGAAGGGATGGTTTTTTTAAAGAAAATGTTTTTGGAAATGCTTTTAGGGGTGTGTTTAATGAATCCCATCAAAACATGGGCTACAGTGAGGATGATCTTATTGGTCTTGAACTATTCTATGTCCATAGATTGATGGATGCAATTGAAGAGGCTGGTTTTATCCGTAAAGAGTTGATGGATTATCATGAAACGCCGGAAGGTAGATTTTTCTCAACACTTAGTGCGATGATGCACGAGGGGGATTTACCGTATGCTTTTTCGGAAACACGTTTTAAAACGAATGAAGAGTATGAGCAATTTGTGTATGAGGATCGGTTTGAGGAGGTTCTAGAAGTAATTGAAGGCGTATTACCTCCACTACAGTTTCAGATGTTTAAGTATGTTTATGGTCATAAATTTGATCCTGGGATGGTTTGTGACTTTTCTGATGCGGAAGGGGAAATTGTGGAAGTTCTTTATCGAAATTTAAAAAAATGTGCTTCGACAATTCATAATTTATTGTTAGAAAAATTTAAGTATAGCCTATAAGAAAATTCCCTCGACTAATAGTCGGGGGATTTTTTAAAAAAAATAAAATAGGGGTTGGCAAGTGAAAAAAAGTGTGATATAATGATTGTGTTATCTAGACATAAGGAGAGGTCCGTAAAACTCACGAGCGGAAACCGGCCTAAAAGTCTAGTTATTTACATGTAAAAAATATTAAAAAATTGCGAGAAGTGTTTTTGCTTGATGTACAGATGCAAAAATCGGCAATATTATTTAAAGGAAAGGTAAATGATGCAAGTCATTCTCGGCACCAAAATTGGTATGACCCAGATTATCGGTGATGATGGTGTAGTTACTCCAGTGACTATACTACAAGCCGGTCCGTGCATGGTGACTCAGATAAAAACTGTCGAAACTGATGGTTATAATGCTGTGCAAGTGGGCTACGGTCAGGGTAAGAATCTGAGCAAGTCGGTTTCCGGCCACGTAAAAAAGGCTGGTGAAAAAATTAGCCCTAAAGTTTTGAGAGAGTTTCGAGTTGAAGCTATCCCAGAAGAAATGAAACTTGGTGATACTATCACAGTAGAGAGTTTTAAATTGGGCGATAAGGTTGCAGTAACTGGTACAAGCAAAGGTAAAGGTTTTGCTGGTACAGTAAAGCGACACAATTTTAACGAATCACGAAACACTCATGGTTTCAAAGGAAATATTCGTCGGGTTGGTTCGATTGGTTCGATGTATCCACAGAAAGTGTTTAAAGGTAAAAAAATGCCTGGTCGGATGGGACACGATCAAGTGACTGTAAAAAATTTAACAGTTGCATATATTGATACAGAAAAGAATTTGATTGGACTTAAAGGCGCAGTGCCTGGTCCAAATAAGGGTATTGTAAGTTTGGAGGGAAAGGAGTAATATGGCTACATTAAACAAAGATGTTTTTGGTTTGACTGTAGAAAACCACGAACTCGTTAAACTCGCTTATGATGCATATTTAGCTAATTCACGTAGTTCGCATGCTAAAACTTTGAAGCGTGGTGAAGTGCGTGGTGGCGGTAAAAAACCATGGAGACAAAAAGGTACCGGTCGAGCACGTTTTGGTTCAACAAGAAACCCAATTTGGCGACATGGTGGTGTGGCATTTGGTCGCACCGGTGAAGAAAACTTCACTAAGAAAATCTCAAAAAGCTCAAAGTTGCTTGCGATTCGCCAAGCTCTTTCAATGAAAAATGCTGACAAGGCCATTGTAGTGCTTGATAAAGAAGTCAAATTAACTGGTAAGACTAAAGATGCAGTGAAGATTTTGAAAGAATTAAAGCTTGAGAACAAGAATGTATTGGCGGTAGCGGCCGAAAAGACACCGGAAGTTTTGCGTTCGACAAATAATTTACCAAACGTAAAATTAGTACGTGCTACTTATCTTAATGTTTTCGATATTATGAATGCTGATGCAATTGTCTTTTCTGGAGCAGCACTTAAAGCTACTGAAGAGTGGTTGATGGGAAAGGAGAAATAAAATGGCGAAAGATGATCAAACCAATATTAAACTCCATCTCCTAGAACCTAGGGCTACTGAAAAGAGTTATCTTGAACAAACTAATCGAATTTATATTTTCCCAGTTAAGCGTACAATGGGTAAACAGGAAATTGCCCAAATGGTAGAAAAAGAATTTGATGTGACGGTAACTGATGTTCGAACTTTGATTCGAAATGGTAAAAAGACCAAATTCAGTAAGGGTAAGCATGCTTATCCTGGCATTACTCATCGCCAAGATAAAAAGTTTGCTTATGTGAGATTAAAGAAAGGTGATTCGATTAAAGTTTTCGATGAACCAGAAGATACTAAAACCAGCGCAAAGGAAGCTAAAGCCGACAAAAAGGCTAAAAAGGCGGACAAGAATGCAGGGAAGGAGAATAAGTAATGGCAATTAAAGCATATCGCCCGATTACACCGGCACAGCGTCAAAAAACGACGCAGGATTTTGATCAAATTACGACCAAAAAGCCGATGAAATCGTTACTTAAGGCGAAAAAACAGCAGGCCGGTAAGAATAATCAAGGTCGCATTACGGTACGACATCGTGGTGGTGGCGTTAAACGTCATTATCGTTTAGTGACTTATAAATTACCGTTAGATTTGACTTTTACAGTTGAAGAAATCGAATATGATCCAAATCGTTCAGCTCGAATTGCTCGAGTGAAAGACGAAAATGGCGTATATTATTACGTACTAGCTGATACTAATATGGAAAAAGGTACTACCTTTAAAACTGGTAAAGAAATTGAAGTAGAAACTTCAAGCCGAATGCCACTTGAAAATATTCCAGTTGGTACTTTTGTCTATGGTGTTGAATTAACACCAGGTAAAGGTGCTCAGATGGTACGTGCAGCAGGTAGTTCTGCTCAGTTGATGGCAAAAGAAGACGGCTATGCTACTCTTAAGATGCCATCTGGTGAAGTCCGCAAGGTTTTAGTAGCTTGTGAAGCTTCGATTGGTACAGTTTCAAATGTACAACATCAGAATGTGAAGGTTGGCGCGGCTGGTCGACGTCGCCGCAAGGGTATTCGTCCAACTGTGCGTGGTGTCGTGATGAACGCTACTGATCACCCACATGGTGGCGGTGATGGCGGTCGTCATGGTTCAGGCAAAGCTCCTCGTACACCGTGGGGCCAGCTCACACTTGGATATCGTACTCGTCACAATAAGAAAACTAATAAAATGATCGTGCGCAGTCGCCACGAAGGAAAGAGGAAATAATGTCTCGGAGTCTTAAGAAAGGTCTATTTGTAGACTATAAACTCGCGAAAAAAGTTGCCGCACTTTCCAGCGAAGATCGTACTGTAATTAAAACTTGGGCACGTCAGTCAACTATTTCGCCTGAAATGGTTGGTAGAACCATCGCTGTTCATAATGGCAAGGTACATGTTCCAGTATTTATTTCAGAAAATATGGTCGGTCATAAGCTAGGTGAATTTGCGCCAACTCGTAAATTTAAACGCCATGGTGGCAAGAAGGCTGCAGAAGCTGCGGCGGCGAAAGGAAATTAATTATGGCGGGAAAAACATATTTTGCACACGCATATGAAAAAGGCATTGATTCTCAGCCACGCAAGACCAATATCGTAGCTGCACTTGTACGTGATCGCTATGTATCAGATGCAGTAGTGATTTTGGAACATACCCCACGCCGAGCTGCAAGAGCAGTACTCAAAGCTGTGGAGTCAGCGAATGCTAATTTGTTAAATAATTCTAAAGTTTCGATTGATCCAAAGACCATTCGAATCGCTAGAATTTTCGTAACTAGCGGCACTAGGATGCGTCGATATAAACCAGCATCCCGCGGTCGTGCATTACCATACGAGAAGATTTCGTCCAACATATTTGTTGAGGTCGCAGGCGAAGAAAAAGTAAAGAAAGCTGCCGAAAAGACTGAAAAAGCAGACAAAGAGTCTAAGGCAGAGGCAAAGAAGGAGAAAAAGTAATATGGGTCAGAAGGTTAATCCCATCTCTTACCGTCTCCAAGTCAGCAAGGACTGGTCTTCGAAATGGTTTACTAGGAAGGCAGATTTCCGTCGTTGGCTAGTGGAAGACGACAAGATTCGCAAAATTGTTGAGGATCGTTTTAAGTCACGTCCAACAATTGCGCGGGTAAATATTGAGCGCTCTGCCAATCTTACTACTATTACAATTTTAACTGCGAAAGCAGGTGCTGTAATTGGCAAGCAAGGTGCAGGCATCAATGAATTAAAAAAGCAATTGGAAAAAATTGTCGAAGGTCCAATTAGGATCAATGTTGAAGAAGTTAAGAAACCAGAGCTCAACGCTAAGTTAGTAGCTGAAAATATCGGTTTTCAGTTGGGCAAGCGTATGAATTTCCGTCGTGCAGTAAAAATGGCGCTTCAATCTACTATGAATGCAGGTGCTAAAGGTGTACGTATCGAAGTTGCAGGACGTTTGAATGGTGCTGAAATGAGTCGCCGTGAAAAGTTTATTGAAGGCTCAGTACCGCTACATACTTTGCGTGCTGATATTGATTTCCATTGTCATCATGCACCAACTATCGCTGGTATTGTAGGCGTTAAGGTTTGGATTTATAAGGGGGAAAAGTAAGATGGCAATAATGATTCCAAGAAAACTTGCTCATCGCAAGGTTAGAAAAGGTAAGAATGAAGGTGTAGCTACACGTTGTAATACCGTGGCATTTGGCGATTATGGTTTAATGTCGCTTGATAATGAACGAATTAATTCACGCCAAATTGAAGCTGCACGTCAAGCAATTACTCGTTATATTAAGCGTGGTGGTAAAATTTGGATTCGAATTTTCCCACATACACCAGTAACTAAGAAACCACTTGATGTAAAAATGGGTTCTGGTAAAGGTGAACCGCAGTTTTATGTAGCAAAAGTGAAAGCTGGTACAGTAATGTTTGAGATTGCAGATGTGACTGAAGAACAGGCGCGTGAGGCTCTTAGACTTGCATCACATAAGTTGCCAGTAAAATGTAAAATAATTAAGAAAGAGGAGCTATAAGATGGCACACACTTTGATTGGAATAGTGACTTCCGATAAGCGCGATAAGACCATTACCGTCTCCATCGCGAATCGAGAAACACATCCGCTTTATCGCAAGCAATATACGAAAACTCGTAAATATACTGCTCACGATGAGAAGAATGAAGCTAAGGTTGGTGATCGTGTGCAAATTATGGCCACACGCCCAATTTCAAAAACTAAGGCTTATACTTTAGTAAAGGTAATTGAAAAAGCTCGTGGTACAGTAGAATTGAAAGAAGGTGTAAATAAGATTGATTTGCCGGAAAAAATTGGTGCAGATGATATCGCTAAAGCTGAAAAAGCTAAGACTGAAGAAGCTGCAGAAGGGGAGGAGGCATAAATGATACAGCAAGAAAGTAGATTAAAAGTAGCTGACAACAGTGGCGCTAAGGAGCTTGGTGTAATCCGTGTTCTTGGTGGCACTCGTGCTCGTTATGCCAGAGTTGGTGATATTGTAACTTGTTCAGTTAAAGAAGCTTCTCCAACTGGCAATATCAAGAAAAAGGCTGTAGTTCGTGCGGTAATTGTACGTACTCGTCAACCAATTCGTCGTCCAGATGGTTCAACTATTCGTTTTGATGAAAATGCGGCTGTCTTGGTAAACGACGACAAGACACCAAAAGGAACTCGTGTCTTTGGACCGATCCCTAGAGAATTACGTGATCTTGGTTTTACTAAGATTATTAGCTTAGCACCGGAGGTACTATAAAATGGTAAAGGGTTTAAAAGTAAATGATAAAGTTTTAGTTATCTCGGGTGATAATAAAGGTAAGGAAGCTAAGATTGTAAAAATTGATCGTCAGGCTGGTAAAGCTTGCCTAGAAGGTATTGGTTTAGTCGAGCGCCATATGAAAAAGTCATATCTCAACCCATCTGGCGGTAAGAAGACTGTTCATGTAGGAATTGATTTATCAAATTTGAAGTTGGTGGAGGTGGCAAAAGCCGTGAAGCCAGCTGTGAAAAAAGTTGACAAAAAAGCTAAGAAAGGAGCTAAGTAATGGCGGAAAAGAAAACGGCTGCTACGACTACTAAGGCTGATAAAAAACCTGAAGTAGCAAAAGCACAACCACGCCTCAAGGAGCTCTACAACAAAGAGTTGAAGACGAAGCTTATGAAAGAATTGAAACTTGACAATATTAATCAAGTTCCTGAGCTTAAGAAAGTAGTAGTTTCGTCTGGCGTAGGTAAAAAACGTGAAGATAAAAGATTCACGGAGACGGTGGAACTTACCCTTGCTAAAATTACGGGTCAAAAACCAACGTCAAGACTTGCTAAAAAGTCAATTGCAACATTTAAAATTCGTAAAGGAATGGGTGCACCGGTAGGATATTTGACTACTCTTCGTAATGATAAAATGTACGAATTTGTGGATCGCTTAATTAATATTGCTTTACCACATGTACGGGATTTTCATGGTGTTTCTCGTAAGGCTTTCGATGCTCAAGGTAATTATAATTTAGGCATTAAAGAACAGACTGTGTTCCCAGAAATTACTTTTGAGGATGCTTCAGTTTTGCATGGACTTGAAATAACGTTTATTATTAAAAATGGTTCAAAGGAAGGAAGTCTAAAATTGTTAGAACTCTTTGGAATGCCGTTTGAGAAGGAGGTAAAGTAGTATGGCTAAAAAATCTGCAGTTTACCGCGACAAAAAACGACGTGAAATGTACGAAAAATATAAAGATAAGAGAGCAGCGCTTAAGGCTGCTGGTGACCTTGAAGGTCTTCAGAAGTTACCGCGTAACTCATCACCAACCCGTTTGAAGAATCGTGACCTTTTGGATGGTCGTCCACGTGGTTATATGCGTCGGTTTGGTTTATCACGTATTAACTTCCGGGAAAAAGCTTCTAAGGGCGAAATTCCTGGTGTAACTAAGAGTAGCTGGTAGGAGAAAGGAGAGAATATGTCATTACAATCTACAGATCAAATTGCAGACCTTATCACTCGTATTCGCAATGCGGTATCAGTTGGTAAAAATGAAATCCTCGTCCCGACTTCTAAATTGAAAGCAGGTGTCGTTGAAGTATTGAATAAGAACGGTTATGTGGCTGATTTTGAGATAATCGATGGTAAGCCACGTGGCATGCTTAAAGTTACTATTAACGAACCTGGTAAAGTTGCTCGGATCAACGAGATTGCTAAAGTATCTAAGCCTGGTCGAAGAGTCTATTCAAGTTCGAATGATTTGCCGACAGTGAAGTCTGGTCGCGGTATGATTATTGTATCAACTTCTAAAGGTTTGATGACTGGTCGTGAAGCCAAGAAAAATCGTCTTGGCGGCGAAGTACTAGTAAAAGTTTGGTAATACAAAAAAATAGCCCTGCGGGGCTATTTTTGTTGAATAAAAATGCTTATCGTTGACCTCTGTAAAATGGTGTGATATGATGAGTGCAAAATATTAGAGCGAAGGAGTTCATATGAAATCAAAACTTAAACGACTGTTTAGTGTTGTGCTAGCAGTGGTGATGGTGGGGTACAATCTCGGTGGAGTAATACCAGTAATGGCGGATGCAGATGATCAGACAATAAAAAATGCCGATCCGGTAACTTTAGCTGATGGCGTGAAGTTATTCAAGACTGTGAAAAGTGTGCCTGGGTATGCTAACAAATGGGAAGTTACACTGAGGATCGAATCTCCTAAGACTGAGAAGACGTCAGATACAGTGCTTGTGATTGATCGCTCTGGCAGTATGGCTGATGATGGTAGGTTATCTGCAGCAAAAAATGCAGCTAATTCGCTAGCTCAACAATTATTGCCTAGTGGTAACACTACGAATAGAGTAGCCGTAGTTTCTTTTGCTTCTTCTGCGAGTACTAATACTAATTTTACAAATGATCTTAGTGCGGTTTCAAGAGCAATTAATGGGTTTCGTGCCGATGGCGGTACTTATACGCAATCGGCAATCCATATGGCTGCAGGATTACTAGCGAATTCAACTGCGGATATTAAGACGATGATTCTTCTTTCAGATGGT
>JAGCST010000023.1 GCA_017964025.1 Candidatus Saccharimonadota bacterium | reverse complement strand
TGCTTTGGTAGGTGAGGGCGGAGGTATTATACTTACAATATACTAGTATATTTAAGAAACATGCGAATATAATTATTAAACTAAAGAGTATGTTCTTTCTTATCCCTGTAAAATGCGTGAGTATGTTTTTAGCACTAGTGAATATGTTTTTTATTAGCATGAGATAACCTTTTCTATATTTTATCATGGTTGTGGTAAAGTGTAACGCTTGTTTTTTTAATGATTTTATATTATAATTACCCTTATGACTTTTGACAAAAACAAAATTCGCAATGTGGCGATTATTGCCCATGTAGATCATGGAAAAACGACGCTAGTCGATGGGCTTTTGAAGCAATCGCGAACTTTTCGTGACAATCAAGCTGAGATGAGTCAAACTTTGATTATGGATTCAATGGATCAAGAGCACGAGCGGGGAATTACAATTACCGCTAAACAGACTTGTGTGTATTATGATGGTTATAAAATTAATATTATTGATACGCCGGGGCATGCAGATTTTTCGGGTGAAGTAGAAAGAACTTTAAATATGGCGGATGGTGTACTACTAATTGTGGATGCACAAGAAGGGCCAATGCCACAAACCAAATTCGTACTATCGAAAGCTCTGGCACTTGGTTTGAAGCCTGTAGTAATTATCAATAAAATCGATAAACCGGCTGCAAGAATTGATGAAGTTTTATCTGAAATTGAAAGTTTATTTTTGGAATTAGCAACGGACGAATCACAACTGTTTTATCCAGTATATTATTCGATAGCACGTGAAGGACGTGCGGGTCGCACGACGGATTTAGATAACGATTTGCACGTGATCTTTGAATCGATTATCAACGATATTCCAGCACCGTCAGTGGACCCAAATTCTGATTCAGCACAACTTTTAGTAGCAGCACTGGCTGGTGATAATTATCTTGGTAAATATTGTATTGGAAAGATTTTTAGAGGAAAACTAAAAAAAGGACAAAATATAAAGATTTTGCATAATGATACTATTAAAAATGGCAAAATTGATAATTTATTCATTTATCGAGGACTTTCTAAAGAAGAGGTGCCAGAAGCGACTGCGGGAGATATAGTAGCGATTACGGGTGTAACTGAAGCGAATATTGGTGACACAATTGCAACCGGTGACAATCCCGAAGCTTTACCAGGAATTGAGCTTGAAGCACCAACTCTTTCAATCCATATTGGCCCAAATACTTCTCCGCTCAAAGGACGTGAGGGTGAATTTACGACATCTCGACAAATTGCAGAGAGATTGAAACGTGAACTTGAAACAAATATTGCTTTAAAGATTCAACCAGATGGCTTGGGTTATAAAGTTTCGGGGCGTGGAGAATTGCATCTGTCGGTTTTGATTGAAACTATGCGGCGTGAGGGCTACGAGTTAGAAGCAGGGCGACCTGAAGTGGTATATCGTGAAATCGATGGAGTTAAATGTGAGCCAATTGAAGAATTAACTATAGAAGTTGAAAATGAGTTTGTAGGCGCAGTTTCACAAGAACTTGGTATCCGTAAAGCAGAATTAAAAAATCAAGAAATTACTGCTAGTGGTGCAACAAGATTTGTATATGAAATTTCGACAGCAGCTTTGATTGGTTTACGCAATAATTTGTTGACTGCAACAAAAGGCACAGTAATTATGTCATCAATTCCGTCGGGATATCGTCCGTCGGAGGGTCACTACAAACCAGAACGAAATGGAGCTTTGACTTCATTTGAAAGTGGTGTGTCGACAGCATATGCTCTAGATGCAGCACAAGCACGTGGCACGCTATTTATTCCGCCAGGAGCAGAAGTATATCAGGGGATGATTGTAGGGCTTTCTAATAAAAAAGAGGATATTGATATTAATGTTTGCCGAGAAAAACAACTGACTAATATGCGCACGCATGCTTCTGATGGGGCGATCCAATTAACGCCTTATACACAATTATCTCTAGAGCAATGTTTGGATTTCTTATTGGATGATGAACTACTTGAAGTAACGCCAAAATCTCTGAGATTACGTAAGCGACAGCTTGATCCGATTAAACGAAAGCGAGAAAACCGTGCTAATTGATAGTCATTCCCATCTACATGATCCACAGTTTTTTAGCACTAAAGAGGCAGAAGCTTGCATAAAAAGAGCGCAAAAAATAGGGGTAGAAAAAATTGTTTGTATTGGAACGGATCCGGATGATTCATTGGTAGCACGAGATTTTGCCGCTAAACATGATGGGGTATATTGGACCTATGGGGTTCACCCTGAAGAAACGAGTAAACAGTCGGTATATGATTTTTCGGGAGTAAAATTTGACAAACAATTGCCAGTTGCTATTGGTGAAGTTGGATTAGATTATCACTATAAGGGATATAATCGTGAGGCACAGATTAAGTTGTTTGAGCAAATGCTACAACTCGCGGTCGATAATAATTTACCGGTATCGTTCCATGTGCGCGAAGCATTTAATGATTTTTTTCCGGTAGTAGCGAATTTTCCAAAAATACGGGGTGTAGTACATTCTTTTACAGATAGTAAAAAAGTATTGAAAAAGATCTTGAATGAGACAGAATTTTATGTAGGGGTGAATGGGCTGGCAACATATTCAACTTTGCCAACCCCACCTTTGGAAAGAACATTACTTGAAACGGATGCACCATTTTTGGCGCCTATACCTCATAGAGGTGGAACTAACGAGCCAGCGTATATTGCAGATATAGCAAAATGGTTAGCCGAAAAACTAGATTTATCTATTGAAGAAGTAGCAAAAACCACTACTAATAACGTTACTACCGTTTTTTGCCTAGATTAGGTTGACTTTTTTAGCATTTTGTGCTATAATTAGTAGGTTATGAATAATGAATTTCAAGTACCATCTTTTGCGAAACGTGAGACCTATGATTTTGGTGCCACGCATGATACTTTTGAAATTTATAAAGAACTTAATGCTATATCAGAGGAGATTGAAGAATGTCGTTTAAGAAACTCCTAATTTCTAAATCTGCTCGCTGTAATAATGGCTTTAGCTATGAAGATTTAGTGAACGCCGAATCGGCGCTAGGCCGAACTTTGTTTGGCCCGATACCGGAAGGGCATCGCCGAGAATTTTTTGAATCACGCCGCAATGTATGGATTTGGCATGAAAGTTTCATAAATGAGCTTGGTCAAGTTGAAGAAATGACTATTCGTTATGAAGTGCGTCCAACTGGGGTATTTAAGAAGCCGGTTGGTGGTAGCTATGAAAGAATTGACGGTATGGAATTAGAAAATTTCCGTAAAGCTGCTAAAGGCTATCTTAATCTTGTCAAAACAAAACTCTATTGCTAAAATAGAGTTATGGATAAGAAGAAAAAGAAAATCATATCATTTGCCGTGTTTACAATTGGTTTGGCAGTATTAGTTGCAGGTGCGGTTTTTTTGGTGTTAAATTTGACACGCGGAACTGATATCGCTGATGGTGAATATTTGGTATCAGTGGGTAAATGGACATTAGCGGATGAAGTATCTGTGCGTACCTGTACTGATGAATATCTTGATCCTAATTGTGGACCTGAAGAGGGCGAAGAGACGACGATAGATAATAGAGTGGTATGGAATTTTACCGAGATAGGTAAAGGGACTTTGACAACTAATGCACATGAGAATGATTATGATTTTATTTGGGCAATCGAAGATGGAAAGTTAAAGATTGAAACCAAATGGTTATATGACCTTGAAAATGAATATGATTATAAACTTGATCAAAAAGCTGGTGAATTAATACTTTCTGCAGATGGGGAAGAGTATAAATTTGTCGCAGAACAATAAATATGTTATAATATTTTTATGATTTATCTTGATCATGCGGCGGCAACGCCAGTTTCTGATAAAGTATTAGAGGCGATGAGGCCGTATTTTTCGGTAGATTTTTTCAATCCTTCGGCGGCATATTTGCCGGCGAAAAAAGTAGCAACTGACTATGAAGCTGCTAAAGGCGCAATTGCGCATGCGATTGGGGCGAAGGCATCGGATTTGGTCATCACTGCCGGAGCGACTGAAGCAAATAATTTAGCGTTTACAGTTATAAATACATGCTCTGCACTATATCTGGAGACGGAACATGAATCGGTCAGGGCGGTGGCAAAAGCATATGGTGGAGTCGCTGTGAAGGTTCTGGCGAATGGATTGATTGATTTAAATGATTTAAAGACGAAAATTACCGATGGAACACAACTTATTTCTATTAGTCTAGCTAATAATGAATTAGGGACGATTCAACCTTTAGCAGAGGTGGCGGCGATTATTCGTGATGTAAAAATCAACCGGATGAAAAGAGGGATAAAGACGCGATTATTGTTGCATTCAGATGCTTCGCAAGCGTTAAATTTGCTTGATATTAATGTCTCTAGATTAGGTGTAGATTTATTAACCTTGAATGCTGCTAAGGTTTATGGACCAAAAGGTGTCGGAGCGTTATATGTATCACATGATGCAAAAATAAAGCCCTTGACTCTAGGCGGTGGACAAGAAAAAGGATTGCGCTCTGGTACGGAAAATGTACCAGGAGTAATTGGATTTGCTAAAGCGGTAGAACTTGCCAAAGAACATCTAAATGGCAACAGAAAAAAATATGCAGGTTGGCGGAAAATTTTATTATCAGAATTAAAAGATTATGAGTTAATAAATAAAAAACACTGTTTGGACAATTTTGTGGTAGTAAGCTTTGAGGGACTAGATGCAGAAAGACTAATATTTTTATTGGAAGAAAAAGGCGTATATGTGGCGACAGGAGCTGCTTGTGCTGCTTCTAAGGGTGAAAAATCACATGCGTTAAAAGCAATTGGGCTTTCTAATGAACAAATTGCGGGATCGTTACGTTTAACTATGGGTGAAACTAATAATGAAACACAAATTCATGAAGTAGCAAAAATTATTAATGAAGTAGTTGCAAAAGAACGTACTAGATTAACGAAATAATAATTTATAATTAGTCTAGGCCGTTGTCCGATGTAACATTTACTAGATTTGATGTAACTGGTCGAACAATACAATGCACTGCTTGTCCAACAGAACGATTACTTCTGCTAGTGTCATATGAATAATTGTTAGAATATCCTCTGGCATATGCATAGGTTGCTGAAGATGCTACTGGTGACCAAATACCACCATCCATACCCAAATCATTATATACACCTGTCCAAGTACCACGAAGAATGAAATAGAGTGGGTAAGACCAAACATTATTATTGCCATTTATTGAAACATTCTCAAAACCATACTGGCTTAATAGCCCATGGAAAGAATCTTCGCCAGTCCCAGGACGTGGCATAGTCCAGCCAGCTGGACAAATAGATTGATCAGGAGAAACGGTGGATATACTATTCCCGCCAAATGGAGCAATCGAACTACTATCATTCATGGCCATTGCAGCGGTCCAGTTATAATAATTACCTAAACGATATTGCTCAGGACCAGATGAAGCTATATAGTTAGCAAAAGGATTTTGAGATTCATCGCACTCATAAGGTATATTGTAACTACATGTTCCTATATAAGAATACCAATCATTATTATCGCTTATAATTCCATTCCAATACACTTCACCTGGATTGTAAGACTCAGGAGTGGTATCAGAGAAAACCCATGTATGGTCGTTTGCTTGATAGGTTCCTCTGTTCGGTGTCCATGTCACACCATTAGGTAAATCAGTATCAGCACTAGTATAGGTGGTGTTAGTATCAAGATCTAAATCTAAGCTTTGCGTCATCCAAATATTACCATCAGCTAGTTTGGCGATTGAATATGTTTTGTCGTCTCTGGCGTCTTTAAGAGTATATTGCATTTCCGGAATCATTAAATTGCGTACATTACTTAAATCATCTGCTGGCAATGTTGCGAACTCTTGCAAATTAATTAAATCATCGATAACCATCGGTGCCGGATTCACCACAGCATAGAAATTAATAGTATTAGTATAAGTACCAGCAGGTTGGGAAGAAGAAGCTCTAGCACCGATTTTGAATTTAATGGTTTGGTTGTCTATGGGGTTAGAAGTATCAATGAGAGTAAC
>JAGCST010000022.1 GCA_017964025.1 Candidatus Saccharimonadota bacterium | reverse complement strand
TGCTTTGGTAGGTGAGGGCGGAGGTATTATACTTACAATATACTAGTATATTTAAGAAACATGCGAATATAATTATTAAACTAAAGAGTATGTTCTTTCTTATCCCTGTAAAATGCGTGAGTATGTTTTTAGCACTAGTGAGTATGTTTTTTATTAGCATGAGATAACCTTTTCTATATTTTATCATGGTTGTGGTAAAGTGTAAATCTTTTATAATTAATTCTCTTTCACCACTCATAGCTGAACTATTTATTCTAATATAAGCGTGTGAAGTAATTAGCATTTCCACTTTTGGTAAATTTATGTTATAATATTTTTATGAAAACAGTGTATGTGGGGATGAGCGGGGGCGTAGATTCGAGTGTTTCGGCTTTGCTATTAAAAGAGCAAGGCTATAATGTTGTTGGCATATATATGAAAAACTGGTCCAAAGATTTACCTGGCATGAAATGCCCGTGGGCAGAAGATTTAGCGGATGCCAAACGTGTAGCAGTAAAACTCGGAATTGATTTTGAAGTGTGGGATTTTGAGGATGCTTATCGTGAAAAAGTAGTAGAATATATGCTTACAGAATTTCGTAAAGGTAATACACCAAACCCTGATATTATGTGTAACCAAGAAATTAAATTCAAATTGTTTTATGAAAAAGCGATAGAAGCTGGGGCTGATTTTATTGCCACAGGACATTATGCAAGAGTCAAAAAATCTACCCTCATGCGAGCAGTGGATGAAAATAAAGATCAGACTTATTTCTTGTACCGAATTTCAAAAGAAGCTTTGACGCACACGATTTTTCCGATTGGAGAAATGAAAAAGCCGGAAGTGAAAAAGCTTGCTGAAAAACATAATTTACATAATGCCTATAAAAAGGAGTCGATGGGTGTGTGCTTTGTAGGTGAAGTAGGTATGAAAGATTTTCTTAAAGAATATATTGATGTAGAACCTGGTGAAATTCGTGAAGCTGAGAGTGAAAAAGTTTTAGGCTATCACGAAGGTGCTGTATTTTATACGATCGGACAAAGACATGGCCTATATTTGAATGGTGAAAAAGGCACGGTGAATGATGGTATGCCGTATTATGTCGTAAAAAAGGATATTAAAAACAACATAGTTTATGTATCAAAAAATTTAAACCACGAAGCGATTTGGACGAAAAAAATAAAATTGAAGGATCTATTTATACGTACGAACGAATTAAAATCCGAAACGCAAGTTTTAGTTCGTTTGAGGCACCGTGCGCCCTTGGTTCCGGCAACTTTTGACGGTGAAACTTTGTATTTTGAAAAAGAAATCAAGCGCCCTGCTTCGGGACAGAGCGCAGTACTATACAACAATGAAATTTGTCTAGGCGGCGGAATCATTGCATAAAAAATCAGCCCCGGAGGGCTGATTTTTTAGACTATCATCATTGCGACATCGGCGCAAAGAAGGATGCCGACAAGCATACTCATCGCAGTAATGAGATAGATATGCATCCTATCTTCTTTAGAAAGGCCTTTTTGAGCTGCAGTTCTAGTGCAAGCTTGTTTGCGAGCGCCTTGACCTACAGTCTTCTTGGCGGTTTTGGTTGATGTCTTCTTTTTTGCTTGTGCCATAATTTATCCTTTTATAATACTTATGATTATAATAGCACTATGATTTTATAAAGTCAACCTTTGATATGGTATAATGTAAAAATGGATACAAATGAGATAAGAAAAAAGTTTTTTGAGTTTCAAATCGAAAATGGGCATAAGGTAATTGAGCCCGCACCATTAGTGTTAGAGGGAGATCCGACAACTTTATTTACTGGTTCAGGAATGCAACCGTTGTTGCCATATTTGCTCGGCAAAGAACATCCTGATGGGACTAGGCTTTGTGATTCTCAGCCTTCCATGCGGATGCAAGATATTGAAGATGTTGGTGACCCTAGACACACTACAGTATTCGAGATGCTCGGTAACTGGTCTTTAGGCGACTATTTCAAAGAAGAACAAATCCGAAATTTCTTTAAGTTTCTGACCGAGACCGTTGGATTAGACCCAAAAAGAATCTATGTGACTTGCTTTATTGGTAACGAAAAATATGGTATTCCAAAAGATACTGAAGCGGCCGAAATTTGGCAAAAGGTTTTTAAAGAAGCTGGAATTGAAGCCAAAGTTGCTGAAATTGGAACTGCAGCCGAGGGCGATAAACGTGGCATTAAAGAAGGTGAAAGAATTTTCTTCTATGATGATCATGAAAACTGGTGGTCTCGTGGTGGTGGGTGTGAATCTACGCCAATTGGTGATCCATGTGGACCAGACTCAGAAGTGTTTTATGATTTTGGTGAAGACAAGCAAGATGTAGAAAAATATGGCTTGGCACACCCAGCTTCGGACGGTGCTAGATTTATGGAAATCGGTAACTCAGTATTTATGCAATATCGTAGATTAGAAGATGGTAGTTTTGAGCCACTCGAAAAGAAGAATGTGGATTTTGGTGGCGGTTTGGAACGTATTGCCGCAGCGGCAATTGACTCATTTGACGTTTTTAAGATTTCGCTGATGAAACCGATTATCGATCATTTAGAAAAAATTTCTGGTAAATCTTATGAAAATAATACCGACGAAATGCGCGTAATTGCGGACCATATCCGTGGTGCATATTTACTAGCTGCACAAGGTTTAGTGCCATCTAACAAAGCACATGGATATGCAATGCGACGTTTGCTTAGGAGAGCGATTTTAAGAGCTTTGGATCTTGGAATTTCTTCTAATTTCTTAGCTGAAATCGTACCAATTGTGACTGAGAATTATGCTGATTTGCCAGATTCAGTTTTAATGCATCGTGAATCTGCGCTTGAAACTATGTTACATGAAGAAAATGCCTTTAGAAAAACTTTGAATCGTGGCTTGAAGGAATTAGCTAAAATTACTAGAAATAATAAAATCTTGGATGGTAAAGATATTTTCATGTTGCAAGATACCTATGGTTTCCCGATGGAATTATCAGTCGAAGAATGTTACAGGCAGGGAATTGAATTGTCAAAAGATTATATAAAGGAATTTGAGGCAGCATTGGCAGAACAACGCAAGCGTTCACAGACCGCATCAAAAGGTATGTTTAAGGGTGGGCTTGAAGACCATGGCGAACAAACCGTAAAATATCATACAGCCTGTCATTTATTACTTGCAGCTTTACAAAAAATTGTAGCACCGGATATTTGCCAGAAGGGCTCAAATATTACTTCCGAGCGTGTACGCTTTGATTTTAATGTAGACCATAAACTAACAGACGAAGAAAAGAAGGCTGTTGAAGACCAAGTCAATGAATGGATTAAAGAAGATTTACCGGTGGTATTCGATGAATATGATAAGGATTATGCGCGTAATTCTTTAAAGGCACATGGAGAATTTTGGGATAAATATCCGGATGTTTTGAAAGTTTATACGATTGGTGATTTTGATAATCCAGTTTCACGCGAAGTATGTGGTGGACCACATGTTGAACATACTGGCGTGATTGGTCATTTCAAAATCGTCAAAGAAGAATCTTCATCGGCTGGAGTACGCCGAATTAAGGCCGTAATTGAATAAAATATACCAGAAAGTTTTGTAAATAATAATTTTAATATTAAAAGAGTATATTTTTAAGATAAATCTAACTTCCAATAACACAACGAACGGATTTACCAAAATATTTATCATGATTAGCCATAGGATAAACGTAATCAGAATAAAATCGCATTTCAGAAGCATTAAAACTATTAACTGCTGAAGCAGACCAATAAGAACCATTGTAGTTACGGCTAATAGACGAGCCCCATGCACCCCCTGAATAAATAAAATTATTAGGATAAGATCTTAAAGCTTTATCAATCGGGATCGATTCGTTATCTTCCCCATACGTGTAATATGGAGCTGTAGAAGTATCATAATTAGCTGGTTTAATACCATTATTCAAACCATTAACCATTAATGCCCAAAATTCATTTGTAGATTCATATACTTTATCACCACCTTTTGGTAAGTGCCAACCAACTGGACAAATATCGCCAGGAGTATTATATCCGGAACCATAGCTAGAACCGTATTTGCCATGTCCTGCGGTAGCAGAATACCAGTTATAATAGTTACCATAGCTATATACATTATTATGCACATTATAATCAGATGAGATATTAGTAGCAAAAAGTGTAGTATTGTCAGTCCTAAGGCGCGATTGATCATAACAAGCAGCTGACCTAGTTTCACACCACCCTTCCGGAGCAGTAGAAGCATTATACGCTACGGATGAAGTTGGAGAAAGGTGATTAGAGGTTGTGTTGGTATCATAAACGTTTGTAAGCGGAAGTGACGGATTATTAGTATTGGAGGAAGAAAGAGTAACAGAATCATCTAGCCTCAAGTTTTCAATCATCCAACATTTGCCATCAGCAAGTTTAGCTACAGCATAAACATCATTATCTCTAGTGTCTTTAAGGGCAGTCACATCACTAATGTTCATATTACTACAACCTGACCAGTTTTGCATATTGCCTTGGCTTACTTTCCAATTAGCATAAAGCCTTAGACCTCCAGTATTATATTGTCCAGCAGTGAATTCTATAGTTTGTTGTGGTCCGTAATTAGTACCAGTACCATTAGGTTTAGTATTCCAAGAAACGAAGCCATAGCCATCATGTTTAAAGTTGGGTGCGTATAAATCAATGGACGTAGCAGAAGTTGATATTGCTTGATCTCCCATTTCTCCTTCTACATCGTTAGGGTTGGATACATTAGCTGAATAGCAGATTTTGTTATTAGGACAATCTGTCCACATTGCGTAAAGAGTAATATCATCACCTGCATCTACAAGATCAGTGACGTCTTCAGTATTAATATACAGTGTGCCTGTGCCATCTTGAGCGGTATTCCAACCAAGAAAATAATAATCAATATTGTTGATGGTAGTAGGATTGCTGAAGCTTAAAGTTTTTAATGGAGTGGATATACCTTCATAGATAGTCTGATCAGTCATAGTACCAGCACCAGTGATTTCTACACCATTAAAGTAGCTAGTTGGATTAAAATGTACTGTATATGATATACAAGCATCAGCAATCGTAGCAGTATAAATAATAGTACCATCATTATTAGAATTATTAGTATCAGGAATCATTTTATAAGTGCCTATTGGTATAGTGTCTGATGAAGATACACCATAGTAGATATTAAAGTTATCATTAATATCTGTAATAGAAGGAGTAGTAAGTGGAGTTCTAATAGTAGCAGGATTATTTAGAGTTGGTACTGCATTAAAGACATTAGAAACGGTAGGAGCAGTAGTAGGAGCAGCATTATTATAATAATAACCCCATGTATTAGCAGAATCTTTTAAAGCTGTAGTGCCAT
>JAGCST010000002.1 GCA_017964025.1 Candidatus Saccharimonadota bacterium | reverse complement strand
TGAAAAGCTATAAAGCTCCTCAACATAAAAATTATCTAATTTCGCAACCCCTTATCAACATAGGTCGTTAAACCACTAAGATGGTAAGGTTTAGGCTCATCCAATTTCGCTCGCCACTACTTTCGGAATCATTGGTTATTCTCTTTTCCTGGGCCTACTAAGATGATTCAGTTCGGTCCGTTCCCGTTTATCTACCCTATGTGTTCAGGTAGCGACAATCTGGCATGACCCAGATTAGGTTTCCCCATTCGGCAATCCCCGGATCATATCTCGCTGTCAGATCCCCGAGGCTTATCGCAGACTTCTACGGCCTTCATCGGTATTGATTGTCAAGGCATCCACTATCAGTGCCCTTAATTACCTTTTTATGCATTGACTTAACTAGCAATCGAAATTCGATCACTCGTTCCGTCTTTAAAATCTTTTCATCGTTAATCTCAAATTGTTAATCAGAGAGCTGACAAGAATTATTTTGAAGCCATTGAAGCGACCTCAAAAGATTCCCTCGCTTTCTTTATCTTTTTACAGAGGTCGTAAAAGACGACTTGTTTCAACTCCCCCCATTATATCGCACTTTATAATTAAAGTCAAGACTTATTCTTCAGATTTTTTATTTTTAGTATGTGGCTGTGATTTCGATTTTCTTATCCACCACATTATCAATAAAATAATTGCAAATATAATAATAAATAATAACCAAAGTGGACAAACAAATACTACTTTTTCCATTACAGACTCTTCGCCAAAGATTTTCACCGTCTGTCTAACTTTGAATATCCCTACCATCGGCAAATCACGTTCCTCTACATGCAACCTTTCAGTATTTGGAACTATCCAAACTGTAGTCGGATCTTCTTCATTGGTGTAAATTTCCTCACTTGAAAACAACGGCCATACTTGTAACGTAACTTCTGCATCAGTATGTACATTTCCTTCATTTTTCACTACAGAAGTAGTAGACAAAGGATTTCCAAATAGAAACGATGGTATACTATTTTCTATAATTAAACCTTTTTCCCTAGTCTCACCCCCCACCTTCGCTATAATTTGTGCCGCAAAACGTATTTCATTCTGAATCGTTACATTTCCACTATTTCCATCATTCTCTTCAGTATCATTTTGTACAATAATTGTCGCATATTGTCCCCCGGCCGGTGCATCTTCTGGTACTGTAATTGTAAAAGGTATCACATCAGTAGTGTTTGGTGCCACACTACCACTTTCCTTACCTAATGTGATCCATTCCATTATTTGATTATAACTAGTTATTGTATCTACATCCGTAAAACTATAATCTGTTTTTCCATTTTCATCTTTACCAAAATTAAATGAACCAACTGTAACCGAATAATTTAGATTTTGTTCAGCATTAGCAGGATTTGAAACTTCAACGGTACCCTCAAAAACCTCGCCAGGTATCAATGTAATTTCCTGTCTCGGAGGAGAAATCGTCATTGTAAATTTCGTACCACCTGTATCGTCCGCAAAAACATTTAGTCCAACTAAACTTAAGCCACCCAATACTGCCACCAAAGCTAATAGTAATTTATTTTTTTTCATTGACCTCCTTTTATTCTATCTATTATATCATCTACTCATTAATTTCACATTTAAAACCTTTATTTTTATAAAAAGTTTTCATCTCATCTATAGAATATTTTTCATAATCCTCAATCTTATCCTCATTTATAAAGAAAAACACCGATGTTACTGAATTTATTTTGTCGTAGTCATCAACGTATAAAGTTAAATGTAATTTACTGTTAACGACAGAATAAGCCGGCGATAAACTCTCTTGTGAAATATTATTATCACCCATATATAAATTATATTTAGCATGAAGTCTTGTCTCATCTTCTCTTGCTACCTCAGTAGAACGATATGTCCCATTGTAAGCGTAAAAAATATTATTCAATTTGTCATCTTCAAACATCACTTTTATTTCATTTTTTGTCGTGTTTACAGTTTCAGAAGTAAAGAAAGCGCCTTCTATATTTCCAGAAGTACAATATAATACTGATACTGGCACGTTTTCTTTTTCACTAGAAATACGAGTTTCTTTACCATTGATCAACATCCAGAAAAATATCGCAATAGCTACTAGTACCAATGCTATAACGATAAACCTAACAGATTTATTCTTTTTCATAATTAACTCACCTCAACTTAACTATATTTATTATACCACAAAACCAAAAAATACAGCCCCGAAGGGCTGTATTAAAACCTAAATTATGAATTAATTTTAGGAATTTTGATTGATGGTATAAGTCACTTTACCAGTATAAGTACCAGCTTGCTGTGAATCACCAACATGAACTTGATAACCAGTATTCACAGTTGCTCCAGCACTCGCACCTGCAGCTTCCGCAACCTTCGTTGCAGTAGATGGAACAGCGCTAAAACTATTATAAGTTGAAACGGTACCAGTACCTGTTACTTGAAATGCCCAATAAGAATCACCACTAGTTCCAGTTGGAATAGCAGTCTTTCCTGCAGCATCTGGAATCATCGTAGTTGCATCAGTATAAGCCCCTGTTGTAGTACTTGAACCCACAGCAGTCATGTTCCAACCAGAAGCATTGTTACAATTGATGGTCATCACACCACCGCCATTATCACCAGTTTGACCAGCAGTCCATGTTTTAGTACCACCATTTGCTAAAGTAGCAGTATACGTCCTACCAGAAGTAGAACCACCAGAACTACCACCAGACGTGGCTTGTACAGTACAAGAACTCGAAATCGTCACTTCAACAGTATCAGTGACAGAATCGGCGAATGCGCCCGCGAATGGCAAAACTGCCAAACCAAGAGCAGCTACGCCTGTTCCCGCAATTATTAATTTTTTCATATTTTTTCTCCTCCACATTTTTGTGGGATTTAAATTATTTTTTGTTTGTTAAACGATATGTATAACCTTTAACACTTCTTATTTTACATAAGCATTAACATGTTGTCAAGTATTTTTCCACAAAATTATAAATTTTTCCATCAAAGTTTTCCACAACCCACCAAACCCCCGATTTAACATTCAAAGTTACTACAAATATTGTGCCAACCAATTTTTAAATGCATCATAATTATTATACATTTCAGCATCATCGTCAACGTCTGCTCTCAAAAATGCTCTCACTGTACCCCTATCCATTACTACTACTGATGGATAATATTTTACATAATCATGCAAAGATGTCGTCTTCATATCAGAAAACATCATCCGATACGCCGAAAAACCAGCTTCTTTTATATACTCTTCTAAATATTCTCGTACCCGTTCAGCCGTTACGCATCCACTTTGATCTATAAAAATCACAAATGATTTTTTTGCTTCTACTAAATTAGTATATTCTTCCACCGACAAATCCTTAATCTCTGGCATATCTGTATAGTATTCTACATCCAAAACCACCTTCGGATCATCAAACCATCCGCTCGTCGCACCAACAAATACTAATCCACCCAGTAGCACCACCACTAATGCCACAACTAGCCCTAATACCCCCATTTGTTTCTTTTTTTCAGCACTCACCCTATTTCTCCGTCAGATCCTCAAAACTAATCTCATGATAAGGCACTTTATAAAAATCATACACTACCTTACCGCCACTTAATTCTCGTTTTACTTCTACATTGTTTTCACCTTCATAATACCAATAGCCACCTACGTCATAAATTTTTGAACCATCCCAACCTAAAGCTACTAATAAATTTTTAGTCATACCAGCATATCCACCACCACCGCACATCAAGAATATAGTTTTATTCTTCGGGAATAAAGCTTCTAATATATTTACCGACTCTTTATAATTAGCCTTATAGTTAACGCCATCAAAATTAAATAATGTTTTACCAGTATAAGTTTCCCCTACTGCCTCTGGTAGACCAGTTACATTCATAATGTAAGGCAATGGCACCACCTCAAATCCATTTACAAATCCTGATAAATATGAATCACCACCGATTGCCTCATAATCCCCCGGATCTTTCAACATTCTCATATCACGATATACCGAATCGCTGCGCCCTAAATATTTATCAATCGTAGATTCATTAATATTTTTATCAATTCCTAATTCCCCTCTTTGGCCTTCAGATACTTCTGGCTCTGGCAGACCTGCTAAACCATCCAACGGAAATACAAATCGCCCCAACAAGAACGTACTCACAGCCAAGACTATTGCTGCCGCGAACATCCACCAAAATAGTTTTTTCATTTTCTATCTCCACTTATTTATATTTACATTATACACCAATTGCTGGTTCATTAGGACATTTTTCTAAAATTCTCAAAATTGCATTTTTTTCTGCTTCTGTTACCCATAATTTATATTTATATTTCACCGAAACTTGCCTAGCCACATACTGACATCGAAATTTTTTATTTTTCGGCAACCACGTTGCCGCATCACCATCTGACTTTTGTTCATTAGCCGGCCCATCTACTGCTAATAAGTTCAATGGATCAGTAGCAATCTGATAACGCACCTCCTTATCCAGATATTGCGCACCCTTCTGCCAAGCATCAGATAGCGCTACCACATGATCAATCTGAATTTTCGCAATTTCAGTTTTATTATTAAAAACTCTATGTTCACCAGTATAAGGCTCGTCAAATTCTCCAGCCACTACCGTACACTCATCCAATTTCGCCGTATCGCCAAATTCTCGCCGAATAATCCTCTGCCTCAACGAACAACCATCTACTATCGGCCAACCATCATAAAATTCTTCTCGGCTATATCCTGTTTTAGGCGCTCGCCCCTTCACTTCTAATTCTTCCAAAATATCTACAGCTAATTTATCACTAGCTTTAGCTTCAGTTATTGCCTCAGCATCATAATCCTCTAACCCATTTTCCGCACCTGTATTTTCAACCAATGTGAAAATTTCTTCGTAGCTCTCTGGGTTCAAAAACAACCAAGCCACTACTGCTATTAATGTAAATAATACCACCGAGATTCTTCGCGTTTTAAGCTGCATTACCGCGCGTAATCTCCGGGTTCAACCTTTCTTTATTATTCAATCCCTCTTCAACTGGCTCTTCAGGTTCTTGCTCTACCACCTCCACAGTCTCTCTTTGTTCTTCTAATACTTGAAATAACTCTGGCAACCCCTGTACTCCAAAACTACTCACCGCATATTCAAAATACCCTTTACCAGATGCCTTTGCACCCTGCCTCAAGCTTTCATATCGCGGATCCGCTCCTTCTACTTCGTTAATCAATTCTTTCATATCTTCGATAGCTGTCAATTCTGATGCCGTTGCATCAGCAGACTCCCCACTTGCACTAGTCTTTACTGGTCTTTCACTCTCATAAGCAGTTCCAATACCCATATAAGTATATAAATCACCTATCGGATCGCTCGAGCCACTAGCAACAAAACTCTTCAATTTTTGAATCACCGACTCAACTCCATACTTATTCACCGCATCATTCAAAGCTCCAGTCAACGACTTTGCACCTTCCATCTCGTCATCATATAATTCATTTTGCCTATCACCAACTTCACCCTGTTCATCTTTTGATTCCCCATAGAACTCATTTGTTTCATTCGCATTTCCAAACGTCGCCTCGCCAATTTGCTCGCCCATTTTCAAAGTCTTCTTCATCATCCCTTCACCAGTACCACCGAGCATCTTCGGACCCGCAAATTCTGGCGTCCCCTCAGCCATAGATGCAGCCCATTTTGCCGCTTCTT
>JAGCST010000021.1 GCA_017964025.1 Candidatus Saccharimonadota bacterium | reverse complement strand
TTAAATCCGGAACTTAGGACACGAATTGCAGGATCGATTGAGCAAGCACTTGAAATGGGACAGGGCATTATACATTTACTAAGGGTAACGGATAATTCTACAGCGGTAGGAGAGGCCAGAATTTCAGCGGAAAATACAGAGATTCTAACTTACTCGCAGAGATATGCTTGTCCGGATCATCCAGATGAATTAATCCCAGAATTAACGCCGAGGTTGTTTTCGTTTAATGCTCCGGAAGGAGCTTGTTCGGTTTGTACTGGGCTTGGTTCGAGGATGGAGATTGATCCAGGATTAATATTCAATAATAATTTAACTATTGCAGAGGGTGGAATTAGACCATTTAATCGAGCGGGGCAAGAATCTTGGTGGCTTAAAAGATTGATGCAGGTAGGCTTAAAACACGATTTTAATATTTATACTCCAATTGGAGAATTGTCAGAAGAAGCAAGACAAATTATTTTGTATGGATCTGGTGAGGAAAAATATCAGATGAGAATTAGTGGTTCTGGAAGATTTGCGGATGGGACAGTTTATGAAACGACTTATGAGGGGGTGATCCCAACTTTGGAGCGACGCTATAATGACCCAAAGATTTCGGATTTCATGAAACATGATATTGAGAGATTTATGAGGGTGAGGAAATGTCAGGAATGCCATGGAATGAGACTAAAACCTGCAGTGTTAGCAGTGACGATTCATGATTTAAATATTGTGGATATATGTAATTTGGATGTAGATGCGACGCTCGAAATGTTATCACAGGATTTAGGCTTTACGGAGGCTGAAAATTTAATTGCGACACCGATTTTGAAGGAAATTCGTGAAAGAGTAAAGTTTATGCAAGATGTTGGATTAGGCTATTTAGAACTTGGGCGGGCTGCAAATACTTTGTCTGGCGGTGAAGCACAGAGGATTAGATTGGCTACGCAGATTGGCTCTGGGTTGCAGGGTGTTTTATATGTGCTTGATGAACCATCGATTGGGCTACATCAACGTGATAATAATAAACTAATTGCAACTTTGAAACATCTTCGAGATTTGAAGAATACTGTCTTGGTGGTAGAACATGATGAGGATACGATGTTACAATCGGACTATATTGTCGATATTGGACTGGGAGCTGGCATGGCGGGCGGAAAATTAGTAGCTTGTGGAACACCAGAAGAAATTATGGCTAACCCAGATTCTATTACGGGTAAATATCTATCGGGAGAAATGACGATTCCAGTACCAAAAAAACGACGCAAAGTACGAAAGGGTCAGGAATTAGTAGTGCGTGGTGCTAGGGAGAATAATTTAAAAAATATTGATGTACATTTTCCACTAGGTGTGATGACAGTAGTGTCTGGAGTATCTGGGTCTGGTAAGTCAACATTGGTGAATTCGATTTTAGCAAATGAACTTTTAGCGAGATTACATCGAGCACAAACAGTTTCAGGGACACATGACAAAATTGAAGGAATAGAGAATATCAATAAGGCAATTGTGATTGATCAATCACCAATTGGGCGAACACAACGTTCAAATCCAGCAACCTATCCAGGAGTTTTTACGCACATACGAGAATTGTTTGCAGGACAACCGGAATCGGAAATACGCGGGTATAAAGCGGGGAGATTCTCGTTTAATGTGAAAGGTGGTCGATGTGAACATTGTCAGGGAGATGGTGTAAATAAAATTGAGATGCATTTCTTACCAGATGTGTATGTCACTTGTCCGAGATGCCATGGACGACGTTATAATACCGAGGCGCTTGAAATAAAATATAAAGGAAAAGATATTTCTCAAGTGCTAAATATGACAATTGATGAAGCAGTAGAATTTTTTGGGAACATTCCATCAATTGCGTCGAAACTACGTACTATCCAAGAGGTGGGATTAGGATATATAAGATTAGGACAGCCGGCGACGACATTTTCGGGTGGTGAGGCACAAAGAATTAAATTGGCTACAGAATTGTCGCGACGTTCTACGGGGCGCACACTGTATATTTTGGATGAGCCGACTACAGGATTACATTCGGATGATGTGAAGAGGTTGCTTGCAATTTTGAATAAATTAGTAGATGGTGGTAATTCGGTAATTGTGATTGAGCATAATTTGCATGTAATAAAATCGGCGGATTGGATAATTGATATGGGCCCAGAAGGTGGATTGAAAGGTGGAGAAGTTTGTGCGGAGGGAACGCCAGAAGAATTGGCACGACGGGGTGACACGCCTACAGGCCAGTATTTACGGAAATATTTGTAATGGCATGGAAAAACGATCAAGTTTCGAAAAAAGAAACAACGCAAATATTAGGACTAGCGCGTAAATCTTTGGTAGTAGCTGGAGATTTTGTAGAGATGGGATGTTATAAAGGGGACACTTCCTTGTTATTGGCGGAAATTGTGAAAAATAGTGGGAAAAAATTATGGATTTATGATTCATTTGAAGGTTTGCCAGAGAAGCAAGATTTTGACAATTCGGTATTGGGTGAAAATTTTAAAAAAGGGGAACTTTTTGTGACAAAAAGGGAAGTTAAGCAGCGTTTTTTAAAAGCTGGTTTGCCAGTACCTATAATTAAAAAAGGTTGGTTTGGGGATTTGACGGATGATGATTTACCTTCGGAAATTGCGTTTGCATTCCTTGATGGGGATTTTTATGAGTCAATTCGAGATTCTTTGGAGTTGGTAGTACCTAAGATGAGTAGTGGTGGAGTGCTCATAGTGCATGATTATACTAACCCGGCTTTGCCTGGAGTGAAAAAAGCGGTGGATGAGTGGCAAAAATTGAGTTTCAAGGGGTTTGAGGTAATTTTATTGTAGTTTTCTGTGATATAATTAGATAAAGGAGTTAATTAGAATGTCAGCAACAAATATTACTAAAATTTTCTTGGTTTTAAATTCAGGATCATCTTCGGAAAAATTTTCATTATATGAGGGTGAAGATGAGGTGTGTTCGCTTTATTTTGAAGGGATTGAAGAAAAAGGCAAAAAGAAATTTATTTGTACGATTACACGAGCCGATGGTTCGGAAGAAGTAGTGGACAAAAAATGGGATACTCTCGATGTAGCGTTTAAAGAGGCAAAAGCGATTTTTGAAAAGGAAGGGTTTATTAATGAAGCTCATCCGCTCGATGGCATCTTGGTAAGGGTGGTGGCAGCAGGGAAATATTTCTCGGCCAATCATATTGTCGACGAAAAAACGTTTAAAGAATTGGAAAAAGTTAAAGTAACAAATCCTTTACACGTGCCTGGTACGGAACGAGGGATTAAAAATGCTAAAGAGACTTTCCCGGATGTACCAGTAATTATAATGAGTGATTCAGAAGCTTTGACGGCGGATTCAAGACGAGATACTTTATATGCTTTGCCTAAAGAAGTGATAGAAGAATTTGACTTAGGACGTTGGGGCGCGCATGGAGCTTCATATGGTTATATGATGGATCGGATTCCAGAACTAGGGTTGCTTGAGAAAAAAATGATTGTGTGTCACTTAGGATCGGGGTGTTCGATTATGGCTTTAATTGATGGGAAGCCAGCTTATACTTCGATGGGCGAAACTCCACTTGAGGGGCTAATGTCATCAACCAGAACTGGTTCGATTGACCCAACAATTGGTGCGCTGCTTGGTGAAAAATTAGGTGCAGCTGAAGCGATTAAATTGATGAATAAACAATCTGGTTTGCAAGCAATGGCTGGTTCGAATGATATGCGTGAGATTATTGCTGGAGCTGAAGATGATAATGCAGATGCAGCGGCGGCATTTGATTTGTTTATTGATGGTGTAGTAGGAAAGATTGGTGAATTTGCAGCTAAGATGGGTGGTGTGGATGCGATTGTATTTACGGCGACAATTGGTGAACGTTCGATTCCAGTGCGAAGTGCAGTGATCTCGAAATTAGAGTTTATGGGCTTTAAACTTAAGAATGATATCAAGATTGATAAGAGCGCTGGTTATGCAAATGTGGCAGAAGAAGAATCAAAGCCGGTCTATGTAATACCGACCAATGAGGCTGCTTATATGATTAAGAAGGCTTCAGAATTGTTGGACGAGAGATAAGAAAAATAAAATTAGCACTCGGGGGTTTACAGTGCTAATTTTTGTGCTATAATGGGGGTAGAAAAGGAGTTATAAAATTATGACACTAAAGCCATTGAAAGACAGAGTAGTGGCAGTGGTAGAAAAGCCACTAGAGAAAACTAAATCTGGTATTTTGCTTGGAGAAGCTAAAGAAAAGCCAGCTTATGCAGTGGTAGAATCGGTAGGTCCAGAAGTAAAATCAGTGAAAAAAGGCGAAAAGATTGTTTATAAGGAGTATTCTACAACAGAAATTAAAATAGATGGCAAAGAATATATCATTCTGAAGGAAGAAGATATTTTAGCGACTTTATAGAGGTTATTTTGTGGAAAACCTGTGGAAAACTTTTAAAAAATAAGGAGAAAACATGGCAAAGAAAATTTATTACGAAGCGGAGGCACGAGAGAAAGTACTTTCGGGTGCAAAGCAATTATATGATGCAGTAAAAGTAACGTTTGGTCCAAAGGGTAAGAATGTGATAATCGAAAAAGAATATGGGGCACCGGTAATTACACATGATGGTGTAACTGTAGCAGAAGCGGTAGAGCTGCCCTCTAAAGATGAAACTTTGGGTGAAGCTGTGGGCGCAAAATTGATTAAAACTGCGGCTCAGAAGTTAAATAAAGTTGCAGGTGATGGTACTACCACTGTAACGGTACTTACTTATAATATTTTGAATGAAGCGAATAAATTAATTGCAGCAGGAATGAACCCAATGGAACTTCGTCGAGGAATCGAAAAAGCTGGTACAGAAATTGTGACTGCAATTGATAAGACTGCCGAAAAAATTGAAGGTGATTCAAAGAAGGTAGCAGAAGTTGCGACAATTTCGGCAGGAGATGCGGAAATTGGTGAATTGATTGCTGAAGTCATTTCGAAGATTGGTAAAGATGGTGTAGTGACGGTGGAAGCTGGTCAAGGACTTGAAATGGAAGAGGAAATCGTGGAAGGATTTTCATATGATAAGGGTTATTCTTCTCCATTTTTCGTGACTGATGTGAATAGACAAGAGGCAGTATTTGAAAAACCTTTGGTTTTGATAACAGACAGGAAGATTTCGGCGGCTTCAGATATATTGCCATTGCTTGAAAAAGTGGCCCAAACTGGCAAAAAAGACATGGTAATTATTGCAGAAGAAGTGGAAGGCGAAGCTTTGTCGTTATTAGTTTTGAATAAGCTTAAAGGTGTATTTAATTCATTAGTACTTAAAGCACCTTCATTTGGAGAGCGTCGTAAAGAAATTATGGAAGATATTGCGATTTTGACCGATGCGACAGTAGTATCTTCTGATAAGGGATTAAAACTTGAAGAAGTTGGTCTTGAAGTGTTAGGTTCAGCTGCTAAAGTGATTGCGACAAAAGATGAAACTACTATCATTAAAGGAGCTGGTGATACTAAGGCAGTAGCTAAGAGAATTGAACTAATTCATACGTTTGCTGGAAATGCGAAAAGTGATTATGAACGTGAAGAGTTTGAAAAGCGAGCAGCGGCTTTGTCTGGAAAGGTAGCAGTAATTAAAGTTGGCGGTGCAACTGAAACTGCGATTGAAGAAAAGAAATATCGTGTAGATGATGCTGTGGCGGCAACGAAGGCTGCATTGTCTGAAGGTATTGTGACTGGTGGTGGAGTGACGCTAGTGAATGCGGCAGCAAAACTTGATGATTCTGATGCTGGTGCTAAGATTGTGAAGAATGCGCTTAAAACTCCATTTGTACATATTATGGAAAATGCAGGTCTTAATGCCCAGGCTTTATTGGCTGAAGTGGAAGCAGCGAAGGATGGATTTGGTGTGAACGTGATGAAACCAGAAAAAGGTTTGGTAGATTTGAAGAAAAATGGCGTAATTGACCCTGCGAAGGTAGCAAAAGAGGCAGTAAAGAACGCAACATCGATTGCAGCAACGGCAATTACGATGGGTGCACTGATTACGGAAATACCCGAAGAAAAACCAACAGCACCAGATATGGGCGGCATGTATTAATAGTAAAAAAATTCCCCTTAAAGGGGAATTTTTTTATTGTGTGAGGTGGTCTACATTCTATCAATAGCTTGAACCAGATAGAGGAGAGAATTGGCGCGGGTGGTTTCATCAGGAATTTCACGTGCGGCTTGGTAAGCTGGTTCTAGAACTGTGTAATCTTTGAGTTCTTCGAAAATGTCACGATAAATATTGAACTTTTCAGTAGCACTCATACTAACTTTATCAAGAAGAGGTATAAGATCTCGCAAGGCAGCTTTTTTAACTTCAGTAGTGCTTTGTGGAGCTGGAGCTGTTTCGATGGTTGGTGTTGGCTCAGCAACTGGTTCAGGGACAGTTAAATCTGGAATGTCGATGGACTCAATTGGGGCAAGTGGTTCGGTGGTTGGAGTTGGGACTTCAATTTTGGGTTCTGGAAATGGACCGACTGGTTCGCCTAGTTCGCCAGTATCACCTTCTGGTACGGATGATGGTGCTGCGACTGGGTCAGAAAAAACCGGATCAATGCTAGTTGTATTAGCAATATCATCAATTGCTTTTTGTAAGTCATTATCTACGTTTGAATTAGTTGTTTGAGTTTGGTCCATTTTGCCCACCTTATTATTTAATACTTATGTTAATATTATCACAATTTTTTTAAATACGCAAGAAATTTACTATGCGGTCCAGAAAATCAAGTTTGACTTCTTCCATAGGGAGGCGAGCGCCGAGAGCATCTACGATAGCTTCACCACTATCGCCGGGAAAATAAACTTTGACATTAAGTCCGAAGCGTTTCTTAGGAATGAGAATAGCAGAAAAATGAGATTCTTCTTTTAGAATTCCAAAAGCTTTGAAATCTTCGAACTTATGGAGTCTTTCTCCTTCAGTTAGACCATCTTTGGTGAGTGAGTATTGAATTTTACGAGGAGGACGAGAGGCTGAAATAAGAATAGCTATGATGCTAAGAATAATTAGTGCAAGGAAAGTCCAAGATTTGAAGAGGATAGCAATAGCGGCGAGGGCGATACCAATACCAAATAGTCCAAAATACCATCCTGTATTATGTTCATGAGTGATATATTCTTCGGCTTGCCAAGAAATATTAGATTGATTTGCCATAAGCTTATTATATCACACTTCGCAAAAAATAAAAAAATGTGATAAAATTGTGAGGATGGAGGGTTACCCAAGTGGTTGAAGGGGTCTCATTGCTAACGAGATAGTCCGGAGTAATCTGGAGCGAGGGTTCAAATCCCTCACCCTCCGCCAGAGCCTGGCTTTATTTTTTTGCTTTTTAATGATTGTATGGTATAATCAAGGTATGAAAAAGTTTTTAAAGATTATCTTACCAGTATTATTAATTGTCGGGATGATTGCTTTTGTGGCGGTACCTGAAGCTTCGGCTTTGACCTTGCGTGAAGGGGCAGAAGCTGCGCGTTGTGATGGTTGCCCGGCTGATTTATTTGGTGACTCAGGTGCTTTCAAGAAGGTAACTAATACGATTCTTTATATAGTCGGTATTATTGCGGTGATAATGTTAATTATTGGGGGTATTCGTTACGTAGTTTCTGGTGGTGACTCAAAGAAGGTGACTGATGCTAAAAATACAATCTTATATGCGATTATTGGGTTGATTATTGCCTTCTTGTCATATGCGATTGTGAACTTTGTGATTTCTGCACTGCCAAGTTCAGAAACTGAAACTAATACTGAGGGGACATCACTTTTAATCGATTCTACTGAGTGCTAAGATAGCGATTTTGAGATTATTAGCTCCAGCTTGCTGGAGCTTTTTGATGGCAGATTGCATGGAGGCTCCAGTGGTCCAAACGTCGTCGAGGAGAATATAAGTTGCATTTGGGTCTATATCGATATGTGGTGATATAGTATAAGCTGATTTAGCTTGAATAAGACGAGTATTGCGGTCGGCGCCGACCTGTACAGTATTTTGATTTCTTAAGAGAATTTTTTGGACTTGACAATTTGGTCCGGAAAGTTTGGCAAGAGATTTGGCGATAAGATAAGTATGGTCAAAACTACGTTCACGAATATGTTTGCTGATAGTGGGGAGGGGGACGATAATTTGTTGTGTTTTATGTGGAGTTTGCGGAAGGATGTGAAAGAGTATTTCAGCGAGTGGTTTAGCTAATGCTCGAACGGATTGATATTTGTAGGTTTGAAGTAGTTCACCGATGAGGGTAGATTTTTCGTCAACAACAAAAGTGGGTGGAAAATTAGAGCAACGTGAGCATTTGCCTGTAGGATTGATAGTTTTACAAATAGGGCAAATATTTATGTGGCTAGAAATGATGTTATTTTTACAACGATCGCAAAGTATATTCCCCAAACATCCACAACCCCTACAGGAGTGAGGAGCAATGAGGTCTAAAAGACTGACAAACGTTGTATTTTTTACACTATTTGGCATATTTTTCTTGATTTTACTACGAAGATGATATATAATAAAGCATAACAATATAAGTGGAGGAAATATGGCTCGTACAAACAGTGACGATTTGCTGATGGAGGATGATCTAGCTGCTGCGTTCCTTAATGACGACATGGATGTCGCTGCTCCTGCTGAAGCAGAGGAACAAGTTGTAGAAGATGAACCACAAGAGGTCAGTGAACCGGCCGAAGATGAATGGGTGGATACGGACGAGTTTCCAGGACAACTAGCAGTGGATGTCTATGAAACCGCCGATAAATTAGTTGTAAAAGCTCGCACCGCTGGCATCTCAAAGTCTGATCTCGATGTCAGTATTTCTGACAATATTTTGACGATTTCTGGTGTATTGTCGGGTGGTGAAGATGAGCAAACTACTAGATGGCATATACAAGAGTGTTATTGGGGAGAATTTTCTCGAACGATTGCATTACCTGTTCAAGTACGCGAGGATGAGAATAGTGTAAAGGCCGAGCTCAAAGACGGTGTTCTTACAATTATGTTTGAAAAAGAAAAGACTGAAGCGCCAAAGAAAATAGAAATTCAATAAATTAAATCTCCCTTGAAAGGGAGATTTTTTGTTGGTAAAAAATATCTCCCGTGAAGGAGATATTTGGTTGATAATATTTATTAACCGAGAATATTGTCAAGTACGAAGTTGACAATAGCAAAGGCAAGAACACAAATGATGAGACCAATAACGCCATAAAGAATAGTGTCTTTGGCATTTTTGACTTTGCCAG
>JAGCST010000020.1 GCA_017964025.1 Candidatus Saccharimonadota bacterium | reverse complement strand
GATTTTTAATTTACTATAAACTAAATCTGTCGAGATTATAAGCATTAAACGTAGCAAATTAGCTGTTTTCGGATATTTATTAAATTCGGTGCTTGCAAGATTACTGGTGGTTTTTTTGAGAATCGGTTCATAAAAATCGTAGAACCAATTGATTCCTAAGTCATATAGGCCATAACAAACGCTGGTAGTATTTTCAACTAGGTCAGCATACTTAATAATTCTAGCTTCTTCTGATGTATTACTAAGTTGAGCCATATAATCATCAGTGTGCGCATCATCTACTGGATTTGAGAGTTCCTCTATCAGGTGCAGGACTCGTTCATTAGCTACTCTCATTATTTCATCTTTTGTTACATCAGTATCTTCTATTAAATCATGCCCAAGTGAAGCGTTTAACATATCTTCCAATAATACTTCATCCGTACACTCCTTAGTAATTTCTAAAACCGAAGATAGAATAGATTTTACACCAACAAGGTGTTCTATGTAAGGAACTTTGTTATTATTTCGATACTGTGTATTATGATATTTTTTTACTAAATCTTCCATGTTTTCTCCTTAAAATAATTCCCTATAATATTCTAGAAACTTTTGATATCCAGCTTCGTCAGCATTCTCATCTTCTCCGGCAATTTGTTTAAGTTGGTTAGCGTAGTATGCACTTCGTCCACCTTTATACTCGGGTAATTTATGGTTATGACGCATCAACATAAAGCTAGAAACTACTTTAGCAGTTTTACCACATCCATCGGCAAAAAAATGTCCACCAAAATCTATACCGAATTCTGCAAATGCAGCCGATTCAACCGGATCTGCTTTAGGATTTTGAATGCGCTCATAAAGATTTTTATAAAATTTATCCATATAATTATTAAGATTAGCGATTCTAACATATGGATATTTTTCCGAATCAGATGAACGAATTAAACTACCTTCTTTTACGATACCAGAGTTAACTATCGTTGCTAAGCCTTCAATGAAACCTTTTAATTCTTCTGGAGATGTAAATTTTCTTTCCTTATTATTGTAAGCTTCTCGAATGGCGGTTTTGAAATTTTGCCTTGCTAAATCTGCTGCAGCTTCCCCAGACACACCTGTCATAGATTCTGCTTTTTTTGCACTTGCAGAAGTGTCCACTACACCTTGTGCAGTTCTAGACATGGCCAATAGATTTCTTTCTGCATCTTGCAAATAAGTTTCCACTGAAATTTGATTACCAGCAAATTCAACAGAAGAGAGAGAGTCAAAAATATTTTCTGTGTTTCCAGATTCGCCTTTGATTATTTCACTCATATTGTTTACCTCCAAATATATTATTATTGTACCATAACAATATAGTGAAACCACGATAAAAGAATAACTCATCCTGACAGTATCGCTTATATAATTATAATATGCTATAATGGTTATGCAAACATTAAAAACAATTAATGATAAGAAATAAAGTTTTAGTTAGGTTAGGCGTGTTATTTGCTGTGGCTATCTATTTCATTTTGTCGTCTACATTTCTTTTTTCCATCAATTCAGTTGCATTAACTTATCAGTCATCTGTTGGTGTTGGTTTTACCTTTAATCCTACTATTGCGGTTACTTTGTCTGGAGATCTGTTGATTAATAATTTAGCACCTAGTTCTGCATCTGACAGTAATATTATAGACGTCACAGTGGCTACTAATGCTTCACAGGGTTATAGTTTGCTAGCCACAGTAGGTACTAAAGATAGTAATTCGGCTTTAATCAACACTAGCAATAGTAACTATATCTTTACTAGCCTAGCTACTACTGCAGGTTCTGCCCCATCATTAAGTAACTTCAGTGATAATACTTGGGGATACTCATACTCTATTGATAATGGTACTAATTGGATTAGTGGGAATGCCGGTAGCACTGCTAGTGGCTATGCAGGACTTCCATTAGATAATAATGATGGCCCAGAAGAACGCGGTAATGGTGGAATAACTCTAATAGATACTCATAATCCAGCAGATGGTAAGACTATCAAATTCAAAATTGGTGCCAAAGCATCTAGTAGTCAGGCTTCTGGTATATACACTAATATAATCAACTTCTATGCAGTAGCTAACCCAGAACAGCAACTAGGACCTGTAACCTGTGATGCTGGTAAAATTTGCTATAATGCGAATGCCCTGACTCCAGTTCAAGGTGAAATGGGTAAACAATCTGCGGGCAACAATGCATCTGTCCAACTTTGGGCACCCAACTTCAAGCGTGATGACTATGGCTTTGCTGGTTGGAATACAGCCTATGATTATTCAGGTACAAACTATGGTCCAAACCAAACTATTACTACACCAACTGATACATCCACCAACGGCCTATCATTATATGCTATTTGGATTAGAACTACTGGTGACATGCAGAATTGGAGTGGTTGCAGTTCACTTACACAAGGTGCAGTTACGGCCTTAAAAGACTCTAGAGACAACAGTGTTTATACAGTTGCTAAGCTTGCGGATGGTAAGTGTTGGATGATAGAAAACTTAAGATTAGATAACACACCAGAACTATCATCTGCCAATACTCATAATCCATCCCTTCCTCTCACCAATAATAATTCAGCCACTTCAAATCATCTCTCAGCCACCACAGATCCAACCAATACAGCTTGGTGTACAACTAGCTCATCTAATTGTATTGATCAATCTATATTATCTACCAACAATACTACTCTATTCACTAATAACACTGCCTCTAACTATGATATAACAAGTAACGTGTATAGTTACGGCAATTATTACAACTGGTATTCAGCAACAGTAGGTCACGGTAAATATGGTGAAAGCTACGGCTCTAGTTACATAGCTTCTGGTGATATCTGTCCTACAGGTTGGCATTTACCTACAGGCAAAGACGCTACAGGAGAATTCGGGGCACTAGATATCGCCTTAGGCGGCAATGGTGTATATTCAAATTCTGATACTACGCCTACCGGAACAGTTATGTCTCTAAGATATAGGACCTATCCTAATAATTTTGTTTATCCCGGGTTCATAAATGGTTCATCGTTTTACAACCGTGGGTCCTACGGAGTTTATTGGTCTGCTTCTGGGGCCAATAGTTACTACGCTTACTACGTATACTTCAACAACACGAACGTTAATTCAGACGCGTACGATGGAAACAAACATGACGGGTTAATGGTGCGTTGTATTTCTAGTAATTAGGATTTTAATTAGTACTTACATGTATAGTTAATACACGGTTATCCTACACTCGCTGCAAAAATAACACTAAATTAATTATTTATGTATGGATGATATTGTTATCAAAAACAAAAAATATCCCTATAATTAGGGATTATTTATGACGCTCCACAAAAGCAAGATAACCTGGCTGGGGATGAGGGATTCGAACCCCCGAATGGTGGGACCAGAACCCACTGCCTTACCACTTGGCGAATCCCCAGTACAAATCATATTATATCACATCCAACAATTTTTAACAGAATAATAAAAATCCCCCATAATTAATACGGGGGCAAAATTAATATAGAAGATTCTATAAAGAATTTTCTTCGAAGATAGAATCGGCTAGTTCATAGAAATCTCTATTGGAATAATCATATTTCTCAATCAAACTTCTTAATGTTCCCATCAACTTAGCCTCATCATCAGCTAGATTACTATTTTTTAATTCATCATAGCTGTTTTTGTCATTTGACAGAATGTGTTTACCTACATAATACAACGTCCGATCATACATACCGAGCTGGCATAAGCTACTGCCCAATATTTGAGCAAACATAGAATCAGATTCAAAAAGGTCAGAGTTATCATCGACGAAAAGATGAATCTCTTTGCTGACTATATCTGTATCACCTCTACGAATCAGTTCATTTTGCGCCGTAATAGCGAGCAACGGGTTTTTAGTTGAGAGTCCAACTCTATATGCTTGGCAAACGTCGTCTGTGCGCATACTAGAGAACATCTCTCGTGTAGTTAGATCCTTAAAATATTCCATATTCCTCCCTCCAGTTCTATCTACTCAATCAATATATTAAGGTACAATAGTAAAAACATTTTAACATAAATATTGATTCATGTCAATAAAAAGACAACAATTTTAACTCATCTATTGACAAAAAATATATGTTATGATATAATAGAAACATATACGTCAAGTATCGCAAATTAACTTCGGTGAATAGTTTGATCACAGAACCAAGTTTATATTTGTAAATTTAATTCTGTGATCAAACTAAATCTAATAGGGATAGGAGGAAGAAGGCTGAAAGGTTAGACACAGGTTAGGCACGATTTTATGATGTCGATTGGATTTGAAGAGAAAGGATTTAAGCTATGAAGAATGCAGAAAAAAATAATATATTCGGAAGAAGCTCAAGAACCCCAGGTCAGAACCTGATTATAGCTATCACTAACGTGGCAGAGTGCCCAATCGGAATTCCACCATATAACTATCAAAAGATGTTTAAGATTTTCGATAGCGCTCTCACTAAAGAAGAAAAGGACCTTCTTCTAAGGGGGTTTGGGTTCAACTGCGAAAAGCAACTGCAGAAACAGATTGCAGCAGAATCCAACATGGATCCGAACCAGATATCAAAAATGGCTCACAAAGCCATCAAAAAACTGCAGGCATCACCTTACAAAGGCCAGCTTAAAAAACTGGTACCGGATATCAAGGAGATATACGAACTGGCTGAAAAAGGTCTCCGTTTCAGCGGTGAAGATCAGGAGAAAAAAGAACTCTTCTTTAGACTCCAGTCTTCCAAAGAGAACGAGGCTAGACTTAGCCAAACGATCAAAGCCTACAGCGAAAAGCTAGCTAGAGCTCAGCACGAGCAAGAATCTCTCCAGAAACAGCTGGCAGAGGCCAAAAGTGATAACAAAATGGCCGCAAAGACCATTTCATCGCTAGAGGAAAAACTTGCTGCAAAAAACGAAGCTCTCGCTTCGGCTAGAGAAAGATATCGCCAAAAAGAAGCCGAAATATTCGGCGAAGAAGCCACTACCAACTCATTTACGCTGCAGAGCTTAGGTCTCTCAGATAAGCTAATCGCATCTCTTAATGCCGTCGGCATTAAAGATATAGCTACTCTGTGTTCTCTTAGCTCACAGGCACTGTCAAAAATGAGTATAGGTCAGAAAGGTATTTCAGACATCAAAAGTGCTCTGAAAACCAGAGGCTTATCCCTTAAAAAATAATTCCCGAAGAAGTAAGTCCGCGGATAGAAGTCCGCGACTTTTTTTATTCACTTCTTAGCGCTTCCACTGGATCTTTCTTTGAAGCTGATCTCGATGGTATTAGCCCAGCTATCAAAGTAAGTATAACTGAGAGTATAATTAAAGACACCGCCGTCCGAGGATCCAATGTCGCTGACAAAGGTATATCACCAGTATAATGGTGTAATATCATATTAATTATTGGAATTATTAAATATGAAAATCCTATGCCGAATAATCCCGCCAAAAGTCCTACGATAAATGTTTCGGCATTGAATATCGATGATATATTGTGTTTTGATGCACCAATTGCTCTTAAGATACCAATTTCTTTTGTTCTTTCATAGACCGAGATGTAAGTAATCACACCAATCATAATCGATGATACAACAAGTGAAATCGATACAAAGGCAATCAAGACATAACTTACGGCATCTACAATAGTTTTAACTGATGACATCAATATGCCGGTAGCATCAGTATAATCAATAACCTTTTCTTCTTTATCCATCGATTTCATTAAATCATTATATCCATCTAAGAAATCGACAAATCGTGTTTTACCATCGAAACTCCAAAAATAAAACGATAACATGGTAGGATCATCCAAATCTTGATATCCTAAAGCAGACAAATTAGTCGCAAGCGAAGTTTTCTTTTTAGTGAACATAGCTGTCACTACGCGCGATAACTCATCCTCTGAAAAATTTAATTTAAATGCACCAATGATTGCATCTTGATCTACATGAAAAGCATTCGCAAAACTACTAGATAGGTATGCACTTAGATTACCAACCTTAGTTAAAATTTCCTTTTTCATATTCACTTCAGTCATAGGAACTGCAATGGCGTCAAAAGCTGCATTAAATTGCATTGAATCAAGACATTTTTTTACAACAATATCAAAAGCAATTGCGTTCACCATAATATCACTGGTTTCTGGGTCGAAATTTGGAATCTGTGCCTTACTAGTGTATTCCTGGACATAAACTTGTAGTGTACCAACTAACAAACCTTGGTATAGAGCGCTCGCCTTGTCTGTCGGAAGATAATACTTGTTTTCAAGATCACTAAAATCCTGTTTAGTGATAAACTCACTCACGATAGATTCTATATCTACTTTTTTGAATGAACCGGCAAGCAACAATTCATTTTTAAGTTTTTCCGCTAAGTTTTTATATTTATCAGATAAATCGTCACGGATTGGTGAAACATCTGCCGTAATATCATTCGAAATTTGATTAATATATTCCTTAGTTTTTTCGGAGATTGTATTTTGATCAATATTTACGCCAAAAGCTTGTGATAACTTAGCTTCGTCAATCGAAACTAAGTCCGAGAACTCGAAATTAAAGTCGTTCCCTTCATCTCCAAATTTAGTATTTGAGAAAATATCAATTTCCGGGTTTGCTAGTTGTTTTTTAACAATTTCCGTTTTACTAGACCTATCAATAATATGTTCAACTAACGACGGTAAATATGCCATACCACTACCCGCTGACATCATTTCTGTATTCATTACCGCTACACCTACAATTTTTAATCTTTCTGCTTTATCATAAATATTTTGCATAAAATCCTTGTCAGTAGACATATCTTCATAGACTTCATATTTTTCATTATATTTATAATAATCGGCTGGTAATAACAATCTCAAATCCACATTCATTAAATCATCATAAGTCAGTTCCAAAGGCTCATTATTTATTTCTACACTCTCTCCACTCATAATCTTTGTAATAATTTCATTTAATTCTTGTGAATCATGGAATCCTAGAGAATATGTAATGAGTTCTGAAATTTCCGAACGATTATTAAGAACTACTATCATTTCATTATATTCTTCTGGATAACGGCCAGCCAAAAGTTCTGTACCACTTTTTAAATTATCTGGATCAAATTGTCTAAATACCGATGTCATCGTAGAATAATTTCTTAATAATGAATTATCACCGATGAGTGATGAAAACATATTACTTGGATTCATTTTCGCTACTTTTCCAGTCGCATCTTTCGTATAAATTACTGGATCAACATTATATTGATATTCCATTAATCTGATATCATCTTTTATCTCCGTCGCATGTGCATCGAGATAATCAATAAAACTTGGCAAATCATTATTTGAGACACTACCGAGCGTAGAAGTTAATACTTGATTTTCATGGAGTTTATTATCATTCGTTTCTACCGATTCCCCACCAGAAAGACTGAGTAACATTCCGGATATGTCAGCTGCTTCTTCTTGTAACACTAACGGATATGATGTCAAAGTATCTTCTTCGATTTTATCAATATAATTTTGAAAACCTGTTGAAACAGCTGAAATCAAGGCAATCCCAATAATCCCAATCGAACCCGCCATCGCTACTAATATAGTACGTGTCTTTTTAGTTAGTAAATTATTAAACGACAAAGACATAGCCGTAAAAAACGACATTTTAGTCTTTTTACTTTTCTTGCCAGCCTCTTTCGCATCGAGGTCAGTTTTAATCTTGCCATCATACGGATCAGAATCTGAAGTGATTTTCCCATCTTTTAAAGTAATAATTCTGGTAGCGTATTTATGAGCCAACTCAGGGTTATGTGTCACCATCACTACCAATCTATCTTTTGCCACCTCTTTAAGAATTTTCATAACTTGTTCAGAAGTTTCCGAATCAAGTGCTCCAGTAGGTTCATCAGCCAATAATATTTCAGGGTCATTAACTAAAGCTCTAGCAATTGCTACGCGTTGCATTTGTCCACCCGATAATTGTGCTGGACGTTTATTAATGTGTTCCTCTAATCCCACATCTTTTAAAGCTTTTTTAGCACGTTTAATTGATGTTCGTTTAGAAATTCCACTTAAAGTCAACGCTAGCCGCACATTGTTTAAAACCGTCTGATGCGGAATTAAATTATAAGTCTGGAATACAAACCCTACGCGGTGGTTGCGATAAGCATCCCAATCTTTATCATGGAATTTTTTAGTAGATTTCTCATTAATAATCAAATCGCCAGTCGTATAATGATCCAATCCGCCGATAATATTAAGTAATGTAGTTTTACCAGAGCCAGAAGGACCTAGGATTGCTGCAAATTCTGACTTACGAAAATTAATCCGTACTTTATTTAAAACAGTACGATCAACACCCGCAGTCCGGTAGACTTTCGACACACTCCGAATTTCAAGCATACACATATACATTATAGCATAAACATAAAAAAATGCCCGCATAATTTACGGGCATAATTTGGTCTTATTCATCTATGAATTGACTTTCAAGCACTAACTGATTATAATAATCATCCGATACTTGATAAAGACATATATCATCTAAATGATAACAAACAATATTGATTGCTCTTGCGCGAGCATCCTTATCTTCGTCGAACAGCTTTTTTAATCTTTTGAAGCAATTACCTTCCCCAGAATCAAGATCAATAAATGCATCCATATAAAGTGTACCATTTTCACGATCAAGCCAAGCAAGGTCGGCGACCAGAAGCTTTGTATCTGCATTTAATGCAATTCTATGTTCTCGTCTTAATGCTTCAAGCAGATTCAAATTAGTCGTATTCACATTATCTCTCTCTTCGGTTAAAGAGTAATTCTGCATAGCCAAATTATTGCATTCCCTTTGAGTATTATCAAGGACATTAAACATAATAATCAGGCTAACAACAAGAACAGCGATTATAGCAACGAAAATTTTTTCGCGTTTAGTCAGATTTTTCATCTCAATTTCCCCCTTAAGACCACTAATTATAAAAGTTCAAGTCATAGCAAGACCTACCCTTAAATTATATCATACTTTTACTAAAATGTCAATATGAACAAGAGATATAAACTAACTAGATTTTAACGAAAATTTCATTATAATATACAATATATGGATGGTAAAGTATTTAATAGGATAGAAAAAAAATACCTAATTACCAAAAGCGATAAAAAAGAGCTACTCAAAACTATCCACCAATATATGAAAAAGGACGGTTATTATAAATCCGAGGTTTTTAATGTTTATTTCGATACAGATAATTACGATTTAATTATTCAATCTATTGAGCAACCAATTTTTAAGCATAAGCTACGTGCTCGTAGTTATGGCGGATATGATCGAGTTTTTCTTGAGATCAAAACTAAAATGCGCGGTCGTGATATGAATCCAGGGTATAAGCGTCGTGTTATGATAACTAAACAAGATTTTAAAGAGTTGGTCAAAGGTAAAACTACAATGGTTGAACTTGCCTCTCGTTCCATCGAAACTAAAAACGATATCCAAATTGCTAAAGAAATTGATTATTTAATTCAGCACTTCAACCTAACCCCTAAAATTATGGTAATTTATAATCGAGAATCCTATAAAGGTGAAGATAATTTACGGATTACTTTTGACGAAAATCTTAAATCTCGTCAAAAAAATCTCAACTTTACTAAAGGAAAACGTGATAAAATTTATTTTGAGGACAAACATAATATTATTATGGAGATTAAAGCTCACGGTGTTCTTCCCCTCTGGTTAGTTAAAGAAATGTCGCGACTTCAAATCTATCCTCAGCAATTTAGTAAAATCGGTAAAATTTATGAAAAGATAATGAAGGAGAAAAATGTTTAATAGTCTTTTCGATACTACAGCAACTGGTCTTGATATCAAAATCGCATTAATTTGCGCCGGAGCATCGTTAGTATTAGGCACAGCTATTGCTATCACTCATATGAAAACTTCACAAACCACTAAAGGGTTTCTCACGACTCTAGCAGTTTTACCATTGCTCGTTATGGCCGTAATGATTATGATTAACGGCAATCTAGGCACCTCTATTGCTATTTTGGGTGCTTTTTCACTAATTCGCTTCCGTTCTATTCAGGGTCATGCTAAAGATCTTCTTAGCGTTTTCTTTGCTATGATGGTTGGTCTAGCTCTTGGTATGGGACATTTACTATTTGCAGTTATTATCACCGCTATTGCCATTGTAGCGATTGTCTTTTTTACTTTCACGCATTTTCTCGAACCAGACGCTAGAGGTCGTGTATTAAAAATCGTTATTCCAGAAGATTTAGATTACGAAGACGTATTCGGAGAAATTTTCCAAAAATATACATCTCGCGCTCATCTTGTTAAAATGAAAACCATGAACATGGGTAGTCTTTATAAATTAACCTACGATATAAAATTGCGTCATGGCGTTAAAGAAAAAGACTTTCTTGATGAAATCCGTGTTAAAAATTGTAACCTTAAAGTCTTACTCTCCGAGCCATGTTGCGAGGAGGAAATTTAATGGTTGATCATAATACTAAAAATAGTAAAGTTGATCACGATTTACCAGAAAATATTTATCAGCGAGAAAAATCAAAATTCGATTGGCGTGTTTTATTTCTATTTATTATTCTAATTGCCACCACAATTGTCGCTGTATTTGTTAATCAAGACGTTACCCACGAAGACACCACAAAAGATTTCCTCAATGCCATCGACATCGATAATGGTGACCTTAAAATTAACTGGGATCATTATCAAACCGTCGATATTGAATTATCTGAATCAATTGTTATTAATAAGTCGGGTACTTATCATTTAACCGGCAATTTACAAAATGGCTCAATTACTGTTGATGCACACGTAGGTGAAGTTAGATTAATTTTAGACAATGTAACTATCAACAACCTTGCTGGTCCAGCTATTTATTGCAGCACAGCTGAAGACCTCGTAATTGAACTTATAGGTGAAAACAATCTTTCTGACAGCTATAAATACAGCTCTGTATACAGCGATGACGTAAAAGGTGCAATTTATTCCAGAGCGGACTTAATATTTAGTGGTAACGGCAGTCTTAATCTTGTCGCTAATCACGAAGATGGCATAGTTGGAAAAGATGATCTTAAATTTATTAATGGATCTTATTATATTACGTCCGCCGATGATGCAATACGCGGCACAGATTCGGTATACATTATAGACGGCAATTTTATACTTAATTCAACTGCTGATGCTATTAAAACTACCGATGAAACCAACTTTGGAAAAGGATATATTTTGGTCGAAAAAGGTAATTTTAATATCACTTCTAATGCCAAAGGTCTCAAAGCCACCCATAATATTATCATTCAAGATGGAGAATTTTCTATAGAATCTCATGATGATGCTATTCATTCAGATAACTATATAGGTATTATCGGTGGTAATTTAAGCATCAACGCTAGTGATGATGCGATTCACGCAAATAGTAAGTTAATTATTGATGACGGGACTATCACTGTTAGCCAAGCTCATGAAGGGCTCGAAGCACAAGTCGTAATCATTAATTCTGGTACGATTGATCTTATCACTACCGATGATGGTATCAATGCTGGTGGCGGAGCTAATCAATCAACAACCAATAACCCTAGAAGTGAAATGTTCAATGTAGATGAAAATTGCATCATTGCCATTAATGGTGGGAATATTCATATCAGTGCTTCCGGGGATGGCATAGATAGCAATGGTTGGCTCTATATCAACGACGGAACAATTATAGTTGATGGTCCCATCCATGACGGTAATGGTGCTCTCGATACAGGTATGGGTATCATTGCGAAAGGTGGTGAAATTATTGCGCTTGGCTCAAGTGGTATGGCTGAATCCTTAAGTAAAACATCCACGATTAATAATATTAGTGTTTATTTTAAGAACGAACAATCTCCAAATACATTAATCGAAATCACAGATTCTGAGAATCAAACAATTTTATCTTATACGTCAGCCAAGAAATTTAGCCATCTTGTTGCTGGCACTCCCAAATTCAAATTAGCTGAAAAATATACTATATATTTAAATAATAAAAAATATCAAGATTTTATTACATCAGATATCACAACCATTATAGGTAATTCCTCAACAAACTTTGATATTAAAAAATAACTTTGGCAATTTAAACTTAAACAAAAACATATCCATAATGTGATATAATAATATAAAAGGAGGTAAATGCAATTAATTGTGATATTACTCGCTACGGTGTCGGTTTTGACATTTTTGTCCGGCGCCATTGTATTTTTTGGCTCTTCTAAAAGTGACCGAATTCGCTCCACATGGTATTTTGCTGCAGCGATTTTTGCCACAGTCTGGATGGCCTCAATATCAATCTTTCTTAGCGCTCGCCCTACGGATGCCGATACTATCGGTTGGCATGTAATTTGGACTTTTGTTAGTGCTATTCTAATCGATGTAGCTTTTCTTGGTTATGGTGCTTGGAAGAAAAAATATGGTCAAGCCATAACTTTAACCTTCTTATTACTTGGGGCAATAATTGGTGGTTTAATCATGTTAAAACCCGATTTGCTATATACAGATATTGTTCTTAGTAATACTGGTAATAGTGTAGTTATGAATATCGGCCCTTTGTATGTTTGTTATATCGCTTTCTTTGGATTAATCGTACCAGTCATTATAGGTGTTTTTGCACATCAATTTTTCAAAACTAGCTCCAAAAGAAAACGTGGTGGCGATATTGTCACGATGGCAAGTTTTGGTATATCTAGTACAATGGTTTTAATTTTCAACCTCATTCTCCCATTATTAAATAATTGGTCGCTTATCTGGATTGGACCATTAGCATTAGCAATGACTATTATAGCTGTATATTATACTATTTTACGTTATCGTATGTTAAATCTCGCCTCTATTTGGCTCAGAATTCTATCATATGTTGTAATAGTAGCCTCCATTGCTATTGTATATATGATAATATTCTCAGTAATCTTTGCCGCTCTATTCCGTGGATCTACTCCATCACTTGAAGTAATCATATTGAATTTTATTATGATATTGATATTCACTAGCTTAATGCCAGCGATGAATAATATCATGGCATCTGTTAAATCATTTATATCTGAAGATTCTCATAGTAAGGGGAAAAAATAGATGGACGAAGTTCGTCCTAAACGTAATAAGATGGCAATTTTATTGTCACTTAATGCTGCTGCCATCTTAATTGCTGGCGTATTAATTGCCAGCGCAATCTGGTTGAAAGGTGGTCTAACTTTCAGAGCTGTAGATGAACGTTCTGATATCGTAGAAGATACGGTAGGTGAAATGGAACTTCTAGAATCTGTTTCCGATTCAAATGCCAGAACTGAATATCTTGATACTATTGGTAACGATGACTATGTTTCTACATCTAGCCATGAATTTGATAATACGTCAGTTCAACCAGGTGAACTATGGAATGAAAATGCTATTACGATCTATGCCACACCTGATATTGATTTATGTGTAGGCGGAGGTTTAGCAGATTTAGGCGAAATGTATTGGCAAACTTCAGATACTAATGTAATTTCTGGTTTTTATAATTCTGCTCGTACTTGGCTTGGTTTTAATAATGAGACTTGCCGTTATCCAGTTATTAGTGGTACTGGAACCACTACAATTACTGCAGGCACTTACGATGGTAAAAGAAAAGATTCCATCATAGTTACAGTTATCGCTCCGCCAGCCGATCAATGGAAACATGAAGTCTTAACTCTCGTCAATAAAATCCGTGTTAAAAATAAATTAGGTCAACTTACCTGGGGATATACTTGTGAAGAAGCTGCTGACATTCGCGCTAAAGAAACCATGATTCTATATGCTCACACTCGTCCTGACGGTAGCAGTTGGTCTACAGCTTGCAAAACTCCAGATTCCGGCGGCGTCAGTGGTGAAAATCTTGCTATTGGAAACGGTGCTGTATCCCCAGCTACTACAGTTGCACTTTGGATGAGTAGTGAGACTCACCGTGCCAATATATTAAATCCCGATTATACTAAACTTGCTGTAGGATTTAATTTCGATTTAAATTCTGATTATAAAACCTACTGGTCACAATTCTTTAGCACTTACTAAATTATTTATAAAAAGTTTCTTCTATTTTTGTGCCAAATTGACGAATTCGTTCAAAAGGAACTCGGTTAGTCATCACTACTACAATAAAATGTCGGTTTTCGTCTGGGAATTCTACAATTGCAGCATCATGATAGATGTTCCAATATCGGCCGTCTGGGTTATAGTCCCAACCAACTTTATTATAAACATTTGCCTTATTAAAACCACTAGGTAAACCCTGCCTCCAATTATACGTTGTTGTTGGCTGATTTAAAAACGAATCTTTCATTGAAATAATCAAATTTTCATTTTTAATATCTTTATGTAAATAAAAAATTTTCAATATTTTCATAATATCAGCTGGGTTAGAGATCAAATGGGAGATATCAGAATTTTCAATTTTAAAATCTTTTTTAATAATTTCATCTAATTCAGTATGACCAATCTTTGCCCATAAAGTTTCAGCACAAGGTGAATGTGATTCGCGTATCGCTAAATCCAAACATTTTAAAATCGTATAACCGGTGGAACCGGCAGCATCATTTCCGCTCCATTCACCATTCTGTATTCTACGGTAACCCTCATATACTACAAATAGCTTATACAACGAAGCAGTACTATATTTTTCATCACCATTATAATTAGCTGCTATCTCTTCTCTCTCCAAATCATAAATCAACACGCTACGATTCCCCCCAACCGCTTGAACCCATTCATCTACCATCGGTTGAAAGTCTATTTTATTTGGTAAAGTAATTTTAGGCTCTTCTGGCTCTGGTTCCGGCTCGTTAACAGACGGAGAGTTTGATATAACACTTGTTTCATTCTGACGATTTATAAACCATAGCAAACCAATAGTTAGCCCAGCTACCAATAAACCAAGCAAAATCAACAACAAAACCTTAATCCATATTTTTTTATTCTTTTTAGTTTTTACGGTTTTACGCTTATTAACCTTTCTAGAAACCATTTAGAAGTATCCTCATCTAATAATTTAGTTTGCATCGAACTATCATATACTGTTGGAACAATTTTAGTTTGTAAAGGTTTACCTTTATAGAAATAGTGCACCAGCACTAAGCTACGAGTAGTTCCTGGCCACCATATTTGATCAAAGAACAAATTACCTAATCCATAATAAATTGCTCCGTCTCCATACAATTCAAAAGTTTGAGGCTGGTGTGCGCTAGTTCCTACTACTACATCTGCGCCAAGATCAATTAAGTGGCGGAAGAACCCAACCTGATCCCCGGCTGACGAATTAGCTCTATCACAAGTAGCATCCTCATATTCTGACGCATAAGCATTACATTCATAATATTGAATATCCACAATTACAAAATCCCCTCGTTCTTTTGCCGCATTAATCTCGGTAATTGCATTTTCTTCATAATATTGATTAGCTCCAGGAGTATTACCATAAGTAGCACCACCGGTAGATAGATTGTAAGCTAAAAATGTAATATGAGTGTCTTTTTCGTCAATCTCTAGTGGTTTAGCTGCTTCTTCTGCTGTTCTGCCACCACCAACCATCTTTATATTATTCTGCTCATAAATATCAATCGAATTCAAAGCAGCATCGTTACCGCAATCTTGATTATGATTACCAGTAAGTTCTACAATATCTAATCCAATCGCCGTCAAAGTATCAATAAATCTAGTATCAGAGCAAATATTTTGCGAATTTGCAAATGTCGTAAAAGATGACTCATTTGAAGTATGTGTTAAATCAAAACTTGAAAGAAAGTCCTTAATATTAGTAGCGAAATAAGTTGCATCTCCACCCGTAGCAACCAATTTAGCATTCATACCACGGCTAAGTGCCGTTACACCAGTCTGAGCAAAAGTTAAAACAGAAGATTTCTCAGGGAAAGTTTTAATGAAATTCTTTTCGACCAAAGGTTTAATTTCATCTTCAAATTTTTCAGAATCAAATTTAATTGTTCTAAAGATTGCTCCAGAATCAAAGTTATCTAGATAATACTTATCATTTATACTTAATAATTTTTTCTGAAAATCTAAATCATCAAAATCTATCATCGTATAACCAATTTCAGTTTGAGTAGAATCAATAAATGATGAATTTGGATCCTCAATTGTAATATTAGTTTCGGTGCTATAAAAATCTGTCACCGGCACAAAAACTTGGTATAAATACTCATTATCTTTAGATTCTGGCTTAGTTAAGCTGTTTTCAGCGGAAATAGTTACATCTTTATCTAAATCAACTTCTTCAGTAAAAATCGATTGCAAAAGTTCTTTTTCAACATCGGTCAAACTTTCATCATAATAAACTATACCAGGAATTCTAAATAATCCAGTTTTAGTAAAATATTGGATTCCAAAGAAAGCTCCACCAAACATTACCACGAACAACAGCAATGCCAAAAAGAAATGTTTCACTCTATTACGTTTTTTACGCACCATACGCATTATGTATACATTATAGCATAACTCCTAGCTTTAAACTATGCTATAATAAACTTATGTTTAAATGGTTCAGTCATAGTGAAATTGAACGTGACGTTTATTCTCCCGATAAAAGCATTCGTTGTCATTTTACCTTGAAATTAGGTCAAATTTTTTATTCTGTATATAAAAATGAAAAACAAATTATAAAACCATCCAGACTGGGATTTTTAATCTGTGGCGAAACTCCACTCATGAATGATCTTAAACTAATCCGTGAACAAAAAAGACGCCATAGTGAAACTATCGAAATGCTTTGGGGCGAAGATCGTTACATACCGAATAATTATTCAGAATCCGCTTTTTATCTTTCCGAAGATAAAGAACAAAAACGTATCTTTACTTTAAGGTTCCGTGTTTTCGATAATGCCGTAGCCTTTCGTTACGAAATTCCGCCTCAGCCCAAATTTAGTCAAATCACTATCAAAGATGAATTGACGGAATTTAATATAGATTTAAATTCTATTGCCTGGAAAATCCCTGCATATCAACCAGATCGCTATGAATATAATTACGAAAAAACCATGGTGCATCAACTTCAAAATTCTGTTCATACACCAGTTACATTTAAAACTCCTACTGGATATTATCTAGCTATTCATGAAGCTGCTCTTTATAATTATGGCTCAGCTACTATTAAATTAAACCAAAATAACATATTAAAAACTGATATCACACCATTATCCGATGGCACCAAGGCACATGTTATGCTTCCCTTCCAAACTCCTTGGCGTCTGATTATGGTTGCCAACTCTGCCACTGAACTTACCACCAACCGTGTTATGTATGCTCTAAACGAAGCTCCAACCGAAGACTTTAGCTGGGTAAAAACTCTTAAATTTATCGGAATTTGGTGGGCTATGTATGTAGGAGAATGGACATGGGCGCCAGGTGAACGTCATGGTGCTACTACTGAACATGCCAAAGAATATATTGATGCTGCTGTACGTCTAGGTATTTCAGGCTTGTTAATAGAAGGTTGGAACGAAGGTTGGGAAGGTGATTGGCTAGAAAACGGTCGCTTTAATAAATTTACCATTACTACATCAGATTTTAATTTAGAAGAAGTTGCCCGCTATGCTAAAAATCATAAGATAGAAATAGTAGGTCATCACGAAACAGTCGGTTTTGTAGACAATTACGAAAACCAGTTAGAAGAAGCATATAACTACTATGCTACAAATGGCGTTCATTACATCAAAACTGGCTACGCAGGTAGTATGATGATGATTAACGGACGTCGCGAATTCCATCATTGCCAACTAGGGGTTAATCATTATCAAAAAACTGTACAACTCGCCGCCAAGAAACATATTTGTCTCGATATACATGAACCGATAAAAGGCACCGGTATTGAACGTACCTGGCCCAATCTTTTATCACGCGAAGGTGCTCGTGGTCAAGAATATGAAGGTGGCGCACTAAGTCCTTCACATGCTTGCTTCCTTCCATATACTAGGTTATTAGCTGGCGGTATGGATTATACCTCAGGTATACTAGATTTAACCAATAGTGTTAAACGTATGGCCACAACTTTAGCTCGTCAATTAGCTTACTTTATTACAATTTATTCTGGTATGCAAATGGCTGCCGATCGTCCATATATTTATGAAGAAAGATTCCCCGAAGAATTTCAATTTATTCGCGATGTCCCAACTAATTTTGAAAAAACTTTACCCCTAGCAGGCGAAATTGGCGAATACTATATAGTAGCGCGTAAAGATCGGGATTCAAACGACTGGTTTATTGGTGGAGTGAGCGATGAAATGGGTCGCCGTATTCATATTAATCTTGATTTCTTAGAACAAGGAGCGGTATATAAAGCTTCAATTTATGCAGACGCTGACCATGCACATTATCGTGAAAATCCATTCGCAATCATAAAACAAGAAAAACGAGTTGGCTGCCACGATTCCTTAGATCTATATATGGCTCCAGGTGGCGGGTTCGCAATTAAACTGATGCGGTTATAATTAACCGATGTGTTGCATCACCATTATCCAATAATTTTCCAGCACAGGTCATAATTACAATAGTGTCTTTAACTGAAGCATCAAGCAAAGTTCTCATACTAATTTTTGATTTTTTCATTATGTCAATCATTTTTACAGTATATTTTTTTCCATTATATATAATTGAATCTCGCAGTTGTACCTTATCTAAATCACTAAAAACTGTAGTAGAATGACCAATTAATAAAGTTTTGTTAGTATGGTTTGAAAAACTTCCTACAATCAAATCAGGAACTTCTAATTCATTATTTTTAAGCTGTGCATCTGTCACATTACTAACTAAACCTATACTAGGAATATTTAATTCACCAGTAGTTTCATTTTGTACAGCTTCCGCCGGTTGGAGACCATATATTATATAAATAAAAAACGCCAAAACATATAAAACCACAAAAACATTTTTTGAGTTTAGACGTTTTCTTAGTTCCACACTCTCCTCCTTACAAACAATTATAACATAAGTAGTTTATAAAAATTATATTAAACGCCTGGACTAAGCATTTTTAATTTCTTTTCATGCAATCGATAATTTTTATCATGTAAACCAACTTCATTCCAAAAGGCTTTTGAATGGTTCATATGGTTTAAATGTGCCAATTCATGAATTATGACATAATCACGTAAAGGTTCCGGTACTTGCATTAGCCCAATATTTAATGAAATTGTTTTATTAGATGAACAACTACCCCATCTCGTATTAGCGTGAGTAAGCCGACATTTAGAATATTCATAACCGTACAATTTAGCATAATATTCTAATCGATACGGTAAATAATTACGCGCTTTCTTCATTAAAATCTTTTTTTGATAGTCTCGTGCCCTTTGCTCATCGGGATTTTTGATCGGCAATTTTTCACGAATTCTCTTACGATTTGAATTTAAGAATCTTTTTGCCAAAAAATCCGAAGTATTTTTCGGGACTGACATTTGTAATCTACCGGAAGTTGAAACTGAGAATTTAACACCACGCGACAACGGGCTACGTCTAACAATCACCTCACCAAATTCAGTATCATTAATGATCACAATTTATAAATCCGCTAAACCAGCAATTACATGACGAGTTTGAGTTTCAAAAGTATGTTTACCAGACAAAATAATTGGCTTTTCTATATCGATAGGTGCTTCCATCTCTGCGACTGCCTTCTCGTAAGCGTCTTTGGCTTTGGAAACACTCTTATAGCGCGTTTTCAACCGCTGTCTAATAGTGGAAATATCAGTTTGTACCCATACCAAAGCTGGTTCATAACCACTTTTTCGTATGACATTGCGGATTTCTGTTCTATCTTTTTCGGTATCCAAACAACCTTCAAGTACTACAGTTTGGCCAGTTTTTAGAATCTGTTCCAATATAATTAATATAGTATCTCGCGAAAAATCATGCTCTTCCATCAAATCGGCAAGATTGTAAAAAGCTAACCCAAATTTTTTGGCAAATTTTTCTGCAAAAGTAGTTTTACCGCTAGCTGGTGCACCAAATACCAAAAGCGCTCGCGGTCGATTTTTCCTATTACCTTCCATCATATCTTTATTGTATCATAGATTATCAATTAGTAAAGATATTCTTATCTAATTTCAGATAGTCAACAAAATCAGTGATAGTTTTGAGCTCACTATTAATTTTTCCATTTTCTTTTTGCTCATCTAGTTTCTTCAGAGGAGAAGGTGGCTCAAAAGCATCCTTGTTATTATTCAAACCAACATGTAATTTATTATCAACAAAACAAAGAAGTAGTTTGCCTTTGCAATTCTCACTCAACGATTCAATACGATCGATCAACGCCGGATCCAAAACATAAAATGTCTCAAACCCATCATCAGCATAAATTTTAAATTTTTTATGAAATGTAGGAGATTCAATGCTTTGTTTTTCAAATTTACGTCCATTTGAACCAGTTTTTGGCACTTTTTTTGCAGGAAATCCTTTCTGCACAACCTCAATTCTATAAGCAAATTTTTTCGGAAACTCAAAAGTCATCCAACGACCTTTAAAAATAGTCACGTAATAAGTATCACCATCTGAATCAGTATGTTCTTCTTGAATCCATACATCAGCTTGTTCAAAATCAACATCATGATATTTCCCCTTTACATAGTCATTCGAAGCATAACGATCGCCAGTTCTAATCATTTCTGTAGAAGCAAGTATACTCCTGTTAATACCTAAATCGTGGTTATATGACAAATCAGTGAACAATTTTTTCATATTTTGTTCGACAAAATAAGCCTTGTAGATCCTTCTATAATTATTCCTTTCATTCTTATAAAAGAAAAAACTAAAAATATAGTACGATAACGGTATAACAAAAGCCAAAACAAAAACTATTCCAAAAATCCCATCGTCACCACCTGACGCAATACCCAGCACTACAATAACAAAAAGTATACTGACACAGACAGTAATCGATTTTTTCATTTTTTTCGCATACACAACTCGTGCATTTTCTACAGAACTAAAATCCATAAGTATATTATAGCACAATAGAATATAACATATATCTGTCAATAAGTTTTGATAAACTTTAACTATGCTATTAAAAACTCTACTTCTTAATAAAGATTTTATTATTCATTTTTAAATAATCTATGAAGTTTACTATAGTTTTAAGTTCATTGTTCACTTTTTTAAATTCAATCTCCTCATCAATCTTTTTTCTTGGATCAGGCGGTTCAAATGCATCATTCCTATTATGTAATGCAAAATGTAGCTTGTTATCAACAAAACAAAGAAGCATCTTCCCTTTACAGTTATCGCTGAGTATTTCGATACGATTAATTAAGGCGGGATCTAACACATGGAAGGCCTCCAGCCCACTTTCAGCATATATTTCAAATTTGTCATGAAATCTAGGTGATTCTACAACATATTTCTCAAATTTACGCCCACTTGGGCCAACTTCTGGTACTTTCTTATCTGGAAAATCATTTTGTACAACCTCAACTCGATATGCGAATTTTTTAGGAAATTCAAAAATCATCCAACGTCCTTGAAATACAACACTATAGCCATCAACAGCATTAACCGTAATTGATACATCTGCTTGCGAAAAAATAACGCCATGATAATTACCAGAGACAAAGTCATTTGAAGACAAATCACCTTCGCCAATCATTCCAGTATTTAAAACCAAATTGCTATCAATACCAGAATCACGACTATATATTAGATTGTCAAATGTATTTTTTAGACTCTGCTCAACAAAATATGATTTATATACATTTTTATATCTATTTAATTCATCATCATAAGAAAAAATATGATATAACAAATAAAAAGATACGGCAATCGCAAAAGAAAGAAAGAATACTAGAATTAAGCCTAATCCAATTCCACTCAATGTAGCACCTATTAAAACTGATACCAAAAAGATAATAACAGTAATAGTATTAACTCTTATTATTTTCTTTGCGCTTGCAACACGAGCTTCTTCAACTTCATTAAAATCCATAAATTAATTATAGCATTAAAAAACAGAAGCTGAATCACTCCTGTATAAATATGGCAGGGGCAGAGGGACTTGAACCCCCGACACCTGGTTTTGGAGACCAGTGCTCTACCAACTGAGCTATACCCCTACATAAAAGTTCTTTAATAAATTTTATCATATTTCTTGCACAATTCATAAAATTTATGCTAAAATAGAATATGATGAAAATACTTATGTTAGGTTGGGAACTTCCACCGCATAATAGCGGAGGTCTTGGAGTCGCCTGTTTTAACTTGGCAAAAGCCTTAGCAAGGCAAGGCGTTAACATCGAATTCGTAGTGCCATATGATGCCGATCATCCAGATGCTAACTTTATGAAAATATTACCAGCTACTCATTTAGACCCAATCTATCGTTACGGTGGAGGCTCATATGCTTCCATGAATGTTCTTGAAGAATTAATCCCAAGCGTAGATAAAGAAGTTTTAGTATCTATTCGCGAAATTCAAAAACAATATTGCGATTATGTTGATAAATATCTCAAGAATCATCGACCTGACGTCGTTCATGCACATGACTGGCTTACTTATGAAGCTGGCATTATTGCCAAAAAAGGACACAACGTACCATTAATTGCTCACGTACACGCTACTGAGTTTGATCGCGCTGGTATGCATTCTGGTAATCCTTTAATTCATGAAATTGAGTATGAAGGTTTAATGATGGCGGACCGTATTATCGCAGTCTCCGAAACTACTAAACGTATTATTCATGACAAATATCGCATTCCACTTTCTAAAATTGACGTAGTTTATAATTCTCTCGATGAGAATTATGATAAAGGCAATTATTGTTTCGATGAAAAAACATATCGTTACATTGAAAGCCTCAAACAATCTGGACACACCATTATTTCTACTGTAGGTCGCTTTACAATTCAAAAAGGTCTACCAAATCTTATGCGTGCGGCTGCTCTCGCAATTTCCAAAAATCCCAAATTAATCTTTATCTTTGCCGGAGATGGTGAAGAACGCAATGAGCTTATTAATATGGCCGCAGAATTAGGTATTGCTAAGAACGTTATTTTTACCGGTTTTATTCGTGGCAAAAAATTACGAGACATCTATACATTAGCTGATATATTTGTCATGAGTTCAGTTTCAGAACCTTTCGGACTTACCGCTTTAGAAGCAGCACATCATGGTGATGTATTAATTCTCACCAACCAATCTGGAGTTTCTGAAATTATTTGGTCTGCTCTTAAGTACGATTTCTGGGATAAACAAAAACTTGCCGACGAGATATTGGCAGTAGCAAACAATTCCGCTCTAAAAGAATCTTTGCAAGAAAATGTGCAAAACGAATACAGAAAAATTTCATGGAATCAAGTTGCAAAAAAATGTTTAAAGATTTATAATAGAATCATAAAACATAAGAGGAATCATTAACGTGCGAGCAATTTGCTTATATCTTCACATACATCAGCCAATTCGCTATCGTGAATATTCAATTTTTGACGTTGCTAATGATTCTAATTATTATAATGATCATTATGATAGCAGACAATCAAACGAGCGCATTTTTAAAAAGGTAGCTAACAAAAGCTATCGCCCAATGTTGAACTTGCTTGAAAATAATATGCAAAGATTTCCAGAATTTAAGGTATCTTTCTCGATTACCGGCACCTGGCTCGAACAGGCTGAAAGATGGGCGCCAGAATTAATCGCTCAGATTGATCGTATGGTTAAAAGCGGGCAGGCCGAAATTGTCGGTGAAACCTACTACCATTCCCTAGCCTATTTCTATAATTTAGATGAATTTAATGACCAAGTTCTTATGCATTCTCAAAAAATCGAACGATTATTTGGTGTCACACCTAAAGTCTTTCGCAACACTGAGTTTGCCTATAATGATAGTTTAGCTAAGTGGGCCGATGAAAAAGGTTATAAAGGTATATTAGCCGAAGGTTGGGACAAAATTTTAGGATGGCGTAGTCCAAACCATGTCTATCGTCCAGCTGGCTGCGAAAATATTAAACTTCTACTCAAAAATTACCGACTATCAGACGATATCGCCTTCCGTTTTTCTAATCGCGCCTGGGCAGAATGGCCACTTACTGTGCCAAAATATACTGATTGGATTAACATGGATTGTTTACGCGGTAATCTCATCAATTTGTTTATGGATTTTGAAACCTTCGGTGAACATCAATGGGAAGATACTGGCATTTTTAATTTCATGAATGCCTTTATACCAGATTGGCTATCTAAATATGAAAATAAATTCGTCACTGTCTCTGAAGCCTGTGATTTATACGAACCAGCTGATGAAATTTCCATGCCCGATACTATCACTTGGGCAGACACCGAGCGTGACCTCTCGGCTTGGCTCTCCAATAAGATGCAAGTTTCAGCTATGCAAGAATTATATAATCTACGCGACCAAATTCTTTCAACTAATGATGGTCAACTAATAGCTGACTGGCGCTATCTCACTACTTCTGATCATCCATATTCAATGTGTACTAAATATTGGAATGATGGTGACGTCCACGCTTATTTCTCTGCCTACGCATCACCTTACGAGTCATTTATGTATTTTATGAATGTCCTTCGCGATATAGAATTTAGAATAAAAAAATAATCCCCTTAGAGGGATTATTTTAACGTTTCTTTTCTTTAACTTCGTTTCGACCGAGATTCTTTTTAGTCTCAGTAAAGACGACATGCTTGCGAAGTACTGGGTCGTATTTCTTCAATGAAAGCTTATCTGGTGTATTCATCGTATTCTTTTTAGTATAGTAAGCACGAACACCAGACTCCTCAGAGACGAGCCCAACCAACTTCCTCTTAGTATTATTCTTCTTTGCCATAATTAAAGATTATTTTACCACACTTACAAGAAAATAGCAAGACTAGGGTGTCTTGCTATGGTATAAAGTGTGTTATCACCAGAATCTAACGATTAGCCTACATAGTTACGCACTTTTGCCACATCGCCACCGACTCGATGTCCCATGCCAATAATCTCTTGGATTTTAGCATCAGCAGCGAAATATCCTTCTCTTGTTGCTACAAACGCATAGGAAGTTCCCATAGTCAAATCTTTGATGATAATCAATCACTTCACCCCCTTTCTACATAAAGTTCTAAAAAAAAGTAATATTTTTTTAAATTCTACTATTTTTGAAACTATTTAGCAAGCAAGAGCGCGATAAATTCCTTAATATCTTTAAGCCCCAAGCTATTATCTGCAGGGACAAATATATCTTCGTCATCTAAGAATTTTAATGTCGATACTAATTTATAAACAACTTTCATTATATCTATTAATTCTTGTTCATCTTTATCATTAAATTCATATATTTTATCATAAACTTCTCCATCCTTATCAGGAGTGACAAATAAAATATGGGCTCGTTCTACTCGATACTTACGATAAGTGGTTGAATTATTAAGTAATAACTTATAAAAACCAAGTTGTAACATATATTTATATAGAGTCGCATGGCTTCGCCATTTCTCTTTATGGTATCCGCCAGTCTTAAAATCATAAATCTCAATTGTCTTAGTATCTTCATCTATAGAAATATGATCAATTTTACCAGTTACAGGTACACCAGCGATCGAAAGTCTTTCTACACCAAAATCAACCTCAGCTTTGCCGCTTCTTAACATTTCACCAAAAGCCCTCAAAGCAATTGCTAAATCTTGTGGCCCTTTTTCGCAAATTTTTTGCAATATATCCACCGAAAGTTCCTTTTTATCTAATTCCTGTAAGAAAAATTCTATCGCTTGTTCATTATCAAATCCGGCCTTTGTTACCTTTTCAAAAGTTTTATGTATCAAATCACCATAGGCTAATGCTTCTGTCTCAGGCTCTCTCGGAGCTTGTAGTATATATGAGCAGAAAAACGCCTCTGGTCCAGCATATACGATATCTATAAACGAAGTCAAAGCAGAGGCTGACATTCGCCATTTTGCGACCTTACTGCGATAGATTGCTTTCATATCTGGAGTTGCTTTTACATATGGAATTAACCAATTTTTTAGATTCTTTTCGGAAGAAACTTCAGCGCTCGCTTCATAATGTGTTTCTATAATTTTATCTGGCAAAAATTCAGAATAAACTTTATCACCAGATACATATTCATTTAAATATTCTAACCTCTCTGGACTTTTATTATTAAAATCATGTAACGAATTTGTAATATAAAGAGTGTGTTTAGCACGAGTAAGTGATACATATAGTATTCGTAATTTTTCTCCATCCGTAAGACCGGTGTGGCGAATCTGCATTAAATTTTTTGGCAAACTTAACCTAGTATTGTTGCCCTTACCACGCCCCCAAGCAGAGTGATCTGCCGAAATAATAAATACATATGAAAATTCCAAACCTTTTGCTTTATGTGCTGTCAATACCGAAACAGCCTCATCTGCATCTTTATATGGCGAAGTAGTATTTATTGGCATATCAGCAGATTCATAATCTTCCAACATTTGAACTAAATCTACTAATTTCAAACTCTTTTCACCAAAATGTTTTAATAGTTTTCCTCTCAACGCAGCCAAATTTTCGTATAATGAAAAAGCCGAATATTCTTCCTTTGAATAATATTCCAAAAATGGCGAACGATAACCATTAAGTTCAGCTGTACCAATCAAATAATCCAAGAACATCTCTAATGGCTCATTGAAAGATTTCGCAACTAAAGCTGACAACCACTCTGTTACATTTCGAATTTTAGTATCTTCAGATTCTGTCAATACATCAAAAACTGCCTTCTTTTCGCTCCTAGCTTTCGACATAATCTTGATTACCTCAAGAACTGGCAACCCTAAAAACGGATATGAAAGGATTTCCAAAGTAGAAACCGTCGGCCTTTTCTCGTTAGCAATCTCATATACATATTTTGCAATTGTCAAAATCTCATGCATTCTTTCATCTTCAAGCAAATTATTTTTCTTTTCATAGGCTATGTTAATTTCTGGCTTTGACTTTAGATATGGTAATAGCGGCATAAAATATTTAGATTTATATGAAATAATTGCAATTTCAGTCTGTGGAACCCCAGCATGCACCAATTCAGCAATCTTATCAGCGATAAAACCATATTCCATATCTGAGGATAAAAATTCATGTCGATAAATTTGTGATTTTTTAGGAGATTTTTTATGAGCTACTAATTCTTTATCCGCAAAGCGATCCGGCGCCTGATTTATAATATGACGTGAAAAATCTAAAATCTCTTGAGTACTTCTATAATTTTCTATCAATGGAATCACGTGAGCTTGATAATGTCGTTGAAAATCAGTCAAATTTGTCGAAAGCGCACCCTGAAATTCATAAATCGCCTGATCATCATCACCCACTGCCATCACAATTGGTTTTTCATAATCTGTCAATTCTTTGATAATTGCAAATTGCATAGGATTAGTATCTTGAAATTCATCCAGCATAATATATTGATAACGTTCAGAAAGCGTCGCCTTAAATCCGGCGTCCTTCTTTAAGAAATTCAAAGCTTCCATAATCATATCATCAAAATCATACAACCCATTTTCATGCAAAAATGCATCGTAAATTTTCATTATGTTAGCTAATGATAATAACTTTTTATTAGCGATACGATCTTTTAGTTTATAATTGTTTTTACCATCTTTTTCAAAATATTTATCTTTCCAAGCCGATAAAATTTTAATGCTCTCAATACTTTTTGCTTCAACAATAGCATCTTTTAAATCTCTTGCCATTCCACCAATTGAACGTTCTACATTTTTTAAAATTGGTTTCAAATCGGTGTAATCTTTCAACATTTCATAAATTGGCTGATATGCATTATCAAAAGAAGCTTTATAATTCTTAGGTACAATATTCTTCAACAATGGCGAAATTGCTTTCGACAAAACCTCAGAATCTTCAAAATTCTGAACAGCAATTTTTTCTAAGTCTTTTGCAGAAAGTCCAGCTGATTTTGCAGACGATATCACCGAAATAATATCTTTAACTGAGTCCCCGCGTAAAATATCTCCGCCGTTTAAACTCGCCTGAATATCTCGTACGATCTTATACTGCGTTACTTCATCAATTGCAGAATCTAATTTACGATTATAGTCTTCAGAATAATTTCTATATTGAGCTAAAATATCCGAACCAAATGCATGGTAAGTATTCACATTTACTTTAGAGCCATCTGCGCCAATAATAGTTTTAAGACGTTCGCGCATATTCATCGCTCCAGTCTCGGTAAATGTCATACATAAAATATTCTCTGGATTAGTATCAGTATTTTTTAAAATATATGCTACTTTTTCAGATAGCAATTGAGTTTTACCAGTACCAGGACCAGCTAATACTAAAAGAGGCCCATCTAGATATTCTACTGCCTCTTTTTGCTTTTGGTTTAATTCCATTTATAGCTTTCTTTAATTATCTTCTTTAGTATGTTAGCCTTACTTGGTATTTTAATTTCACCACTCTCTAGTCTCCTTAGTGCCGACAAACCTTCAACCGTTTTTTGAGATACAAAATTTGGATCAAGTCTCAAATTATCACCAAATTCATAATTACGCGAAGGATAATCACATGTTAATTTAAGATCAGAAATTCCACAAACTAAACCCGCCGTATCGCCTTTTGCCCCATTAGCCGCCAATACATCTCTCATCTCTTTCACTACATCATTGATATATTTTTTCCATTTAGCCGTATCTCGTTTTAATCCTAGAACACCTGCCCAAATTGCATAAACATTTTTAAGTGCTCCGCACATCAATACCCCATTTTTATCATCTGTTTGATCAAAAACAATATACTTAGCTTTAAACAACTTTACTAACCGATCATCAGTAACAGTAAATTTTGTTTCTTTTTTAGCCTTGATATCATTCGCAAAACCTGGACCAGATAATACCATATAATCTTTAAAATCATGAAACAGTTTATCACCGAATAAACCTTTGGTCGCTATAATCAACGAGATATCCTTTGGTAAAAGTGGTAATATATTTGATACTGCATTAGATGGTGCACATAATACTACATAATCTGCCCCATTCAACACATCTGATAAATTTTCTTTTCCGAATTTAGGGTCATAATAATCAATATCATAATGATTATCGGCCAAAATTCCGCCGAGAGCCGTACCAAACGCTCCCGCACCAAGTATTGCAATTTTCATATTATTTATTATAACATAAAGAGTAGTACTAATCGTTAATCAAAATATTCTGTTCTCACCAAACTATCAACAGGATTATAATCATCAGTTAATATTATATCTTCATCATTTATTTTCACATTAACAACTTTTTTTGGTACATATTTATCATTATCCGTAGCAATCACCATCCAATTAATAAATTGATCAGTCTCAAAATGCCGATATACGGGCACTACATAAACATTTTTAAATACTTGCTGCATAGTTTTAACTTCAGCACGCAGAAATGCTCCCTTACGCCCCTCTAGCGCACCAATTATGTTTGACATATATACGCCATCCTTATTTAGACGACTTTTTATAGTTTTAACTGCCTCTACAGTTGATAACCCTGCAACTGGCACTTCTCCAGAAAATGCATCATTTAAAATTGCATCATATTTTTTGTCACCATTGGCCATAAACAGCCTACCGTCATCATTATAAAGGCCTAATCTATCCGTACCATAATCAGCCAATAAATCATCTAAATAAAAATATTGTTTAGCGATTTCCGTAGATTTAGGATCAATTTCCACTACATCCATAGTTTTATTAGGAAAGTGAGAGATAAAATATTTTGGATATTGATAAGCTGCACCTCCTATCATTGCGACATCATTAACATCTAAGAATTTGAACATTTCATCGTAAGAAGCTACATATTCAAACACCAAATCATATTTAAATTCATCGTCAGTATAAGTAGCAGAGGAATAAGCTCCACTCTGTTTATAAAAACGCACTGGTTGACCATTATAAAATCCATCTTCAACTAATATCCGACCATATTCTGTGTCTATACTGATGACTTCATTATTATTAGTTAATCCAACCTTAAAACATGCTACTGTTACTATAATAGCAACTAGAATCTTTACTATCACAGTAGCACTACGTATTTTAATATCATATATAGTTTTCAACGGTTTAAGCAAAGCGGCAATCGTCAAAATTATCATAGCAATTATCACAAATATCATTCTTGTCCCCATCGCAGGAATTAACCAAAAACCACCTACGAAAGTTCCTACTAAGCTACCCAGTGCAATAGTAGCTGTAATCTTGCCCGATTCCTTACCTTTATCTTCGCTATCACCAATTTTTTCTTTCATAATAATCGGTGTTATTATTCCAAGAATAGTAGACGGAATTAAGAAAAAGATTATACTCCCAATCACAGATGCAAATTGTGTGCTAGTATTTAATTCTTTTACAGAATTCAATATAACTGTATCTACTAGTGGCGTAACGGCAATATAAACAGATGCAAATAATAATAAAATATAAGCTATATATCTTGGATATTTACTAGACGCAATTCTACCGCCAATTAAATTACCTAAACTTCCAGCCAATAGAATAATGCCAATAATAGCCGTCCAAACAAAGTTACTATTGCCAAAATATGGCGACATCAACCTTGCTGCTACTAATTCTAAAATCATACCTACCGCATCTAACACAAAAATCAATGTATAGTCAGCATTTCTATTAAATTTAGCCTTAATTCCTCTTTCTTTTTCCTTTTTCATATTTTTGCTCATATCTCACCAATTAATTTAATTGAATCAGCCTCTGGCAATTCTTCGACATCTTTAAGTTTTTTCTCAATTTGACGAGAAGTAGTTTTAGCTGATTCGATTTTATTTGCAGATTCTTGAAGTTTTTTCTGTACACCCTCAAGCAAATCTGAAAACTTTCCAAATTGTGTTTTTACAGCTCCGAGTTTTTGCCAAACCTCAGCTGAACGTTTCTCTATTGCTACAGTTCTAAATCCCATCAACAAACCATTCAAAGCTACTGGTAAAGTTGATGGACTAGTAATTGAAACGTTATATTTTTGTCTAATTTCATCCGATAATCCTGGAACCCGTAAAATTTCTGCATACAAAGATTCTGTCGGCACAAACATCATTCCAAAGTCTGTAGTCATCGGCGGATCTAAATATTTAGTAGAAATTTTTTTAGCTTGTTCTTTTACATCATTAGCTAAAGCTTTAGAATATTTATCTATTTCGGCTTTTTCGCCATTTTCATAAGCTGCAATTAGTCTAGAATAATTCTCTACTGGAAATTTACTATCAATAGGCAAATATACTAAACTATCTGTATCTTTTCCTGGCATCTTAATAGCAAATTCTACTCTATCAGTACTTCCTTTTTTTGTAATCACGTTTTCTTCATACTGAGATTTATTTAAAATATCTTCAATAATTGCCCCCAATTGTACCTCACCATAAATACCACGCGTCTTTACGCCCTCCATCACTTTTTTCAAACTTCCTACTTCAGAAGTCATATTTTTTACTTCGCCCAAACCTTGATAAACCTGTGTCAATTGCGCAGAAATTGATTTAAAGCTTTCATCAAAACGTTTTTCTACACTAGCTTTTAATTTTTCATCCACAGTTTCACGCATTTCTTCCAATTTTTTCTCATTTCCTGTCCTAAGCTGTTCAATACTCTTAGCATTACTATTCTGCATTCGTTCTAAGTTCTCTGAAATTTCTTTACGATTCTCACGAAAATTCCGATCTATTACCGGATTAATCTTGGTAATCTCACCTTCAACTCGGATTAATCTTTCACTCATTGTTTTGAGATCGGAAGAATAATTATTAGTCGAATTCTTTTTTAAAAGTAAAACAATAGCGACAATCAACAGAATAATAATTACTACATCTAAAATAATAAACACTATATCCATACGCTATATTATAACATAATAATTATGATTACTCGCTCCCTAAACCTAACTTCACATACATATCAGTCATTTTACCGACCAATGGACGCATCGGAGAAACACCATTTGAATTCGCAGCACCACCAAACCAAATTTTAGTATTAAATTCGAAATAAGTCTTATTGGTTACATCTTCATATAATGTCCAAGTGCCACCGTTAATCGAATAATAAATACGATAGTAGTCGTTGCCCTGTTCGGTTTCTTTGCGTTTCTGCAATTTTACAGTCTTTGTAGTCGCATATGGGAGGTCATTCTTAGATAAAGACTGCGCATCGTCCTTCCACCTAGACGTAATTTCAATGAAATTGGTTCCACTATAACGACGAATCACAAAACCAGGATAGTTATTGAGACTATCTTCTTTTTTAGAGCTGACAAAAGTTGCTTGGTTACCACTATTAGAAAGCTGGCTAGTTGGGTCAAACTCAGTTATCGTAAACCCAACTTCAAAATTCTTATTATAGTTAGCAGCAATGAATAATTGAATATCTGTATCAATATAATATGAACTATTATTTGTATGTTCACAATAAGTACCAGTTACTGTAGTTCCAGTAAATATACATTCATTAATCTCAGACCAGATAATTGGGAAGCTCGATAAATCTTCTTCCCATTTTGCATAGAAAGTTATATCGGCTTCTACTATCATTTCAGGATATACTTCGTCATAGAAGGTGCCATCATCAGTATACCAACCAAAGAATTTGTAATCTGTCTTGGATGCTGTCGGCAAAACACCGACCTCATCACCATCAATCACGTTTCTAGTATTAGAAGCACCGTCGTTCAAAGAACCACCATTAGTATTAAATGTTACGGTAAATTCTTGAGCGAATGGCAATACCTCAACCTCAATCACTTTTGTTAAACCAGAATCAGCACCAGTCATAATAATATTCACGGTGCCAGCACTAACACCAGTCACAACTCCAGTTGAAGCATCAACTGAAGCAATTGAATCATCAACAGAACTAAATGTATATGGTTCAAGTAAAGCTGAATTACTCACCTGAATCGTAAGAGTCCTACCTACAGCTACAGTTAAATTATTATTCGCAATCACCGCATTCGTCACATCTAGTGCGGCCGGCATTTGAATCAAATTTAATGGCACCTCAATCACAGGACGTACACCATTCACCAACGAACCATCAGTGATTTTTCGAGTAGAAGTGTGTACTCTAGTAGAATGATTACTTCTACCAATCCAATACCCATCACGTATATCAGTATTAGCAAAATTAGATTTTTCAAGAATATATAAACATTTACCATTAACGCCAAAATCAGTCGTTGAATTACCACAGGCCGCCACAATTTCTTCGTAGCTCATAAACCTTGCTACTTTACCATCATAATCGCCGTTCAGTAAACTAGCACCGAACACCACCAAACCAGGGTTAGTCCACCCAACCGTGCTCGATGTTGGCAGTAAAGCTAATCCACCATCGTAATTATTTTCCGCATCAGACAGATTTTTATAATAAATTAGTTCTGCATTGTCGCCATTTGTTGCATAATAATAAAATCTCTCATCAGTTTCATTAAATGTGCCATCATTATTAATGTCACAGGTTAATGCATCACCCGGAGTCAGAGAAATCGCACCGGGCTGTATCAAAGAACCATATTGAATGGTAGCACCATTAGCATAACCTGCACCGTTACATCCATTATTGTCCCTGTTGCATGTTTCAGTATGTTGTACTGTAGCCGCCTTACATACATAAGTAGTCCCTGTCCAAATCGCATAAAGTGTGATATTTGGACCTGCAGTCTGATCTATCGGTAAATTTTCACCAGCAAGATAAACATTCCCTGAACATATATCGTCATCAGAATTAGAATCTGTAGTAGTTGTTGTATCACACCACCCGGAAAATTTTTTTCCATCTCGTGCTGGCACTGCATCACTTAATATAGCATAACTATCTGTTATTGGAGTCCCACCATCAATATCTACAACCTGAGGATTTAGACTTGGCATATTAGTAACAGTATCTGTCGTATTATCATTATAAGTAATGTTGTATACTATTGGGTTAGCTACTATTTGAAGAACAAACGCATATTGATATGTCCCTGGCGGTAATTGATGATCAACTCTAGCACCAAAAGAAAGCGTATATATATCATCAGTGCTATTAGCAGCACTAGTCTTTGCTAATAGATCGCCTACAGAAGATGGAGCAGGCAAATAATCAGTATTGCTAACTACAGTTACAGAATTATTGTTTTCAGTTATGTATTGGCTTGGGACATATCCCCATTTATTATTATAGATAGTATTAGAAGAAAAGGTCGACTCATTAATAGCTGAATTGATTGATTCAATCTCATCGTTATCACTATTCATCAAGCTAGTCGAACCAGAAGAAACAATTTTCATAGAATAACCAGAGTAATTATCAGTACTAATTTCAATTGAAGAATTCGAAGATTTGCCAAACATACCATCACCACTTGGTGTTAGTGAAATAGCAAGAATTCCCTGAGTCATATTAACAGACAAAGTACTCTGTTTGGCTTCAGCAAATACTGTATCAATATAAAACAAATCACAATAAGCAAATATGCTTAACAGTAAGCAAAATCCAGAAAAAATCCGAACGTGTATACCTTTAATAAAAGACATGTCTCACACCTAACTTCACAATACCTCGTTATATTGAACTTATACTTATTATTATAATGATTATCTTTAAAAAATACAAGTTATTAGACGTTGTATTTTATGGCAAAAATGTGTTATAATAGTAATAGGCCGTGATAGCTCAGTTGGTAGAGCAGCCGCCTTGTAAGCGGCAGGTCGCCAGTTCAAGCCTGGCTCACGGCTCCATCAAAAAAGCCCCCGAAGGGGCGTTTTTAATTAATAATTCTCAGCTTTAATCTCGAAATATGCTCTTGGGTGTGCACAAACCGGACAAACTTCAGGCGCTTCTTTACCGACTACGATATGTCCACAGTTACGACAAACCCAAATCGATTCACCATCACGCGAAAAGACTTTTTTATCATTAATATTCTTGAGTAATTTACGATAACGCTCTTCATGATGCTTTTCAATCTCAGCCACGCCTTCAAATTTCTTTGCTAATTCTTCAAACCCTTCTTCCCTAGCAGTTTTTGCAAATTCCGCATACATATCAGTCCATTCATAGTTTTCACCATCAGCTGCAGCTTCAAGATTAGTCACAGTATCTTCAACTGCACCACCATGAAGCTCTTTGTACCACATCTTAGCGTGTTCTTTTTCATTATCTGCCGTTTCAAGAAAGATCGCTGCGATTTGTTCATAACCATCCTTCTTAGCCTTAGAAGCAAAATAAGTATATTTATTGCGTGCTTCAGATTCACCAGCAAACGCTTTTTTTAAATTTTCTTCGGTCTTAGTACCGTCATATTTTGTTTTCATTAGTTTCTCCTTCCTATTATTTTATATACAAGTATATCCACCATCTACCGGCATAATCAAACCAGTTACATACGATGCTTCTTCTGATGCTAAAAACACTGCCGCAGCATCAAGCTCACCAGGTTTACCATAACGTTGCATTGGCACATGTGCCTTCGCAAATTCTTGAAATCTCGGAGTATCCAAAACTGCTTTAGTCAATTCTGTTTCAAAATAGCCAGGACAAATCGCATTACATGTAATACCATCAGTAGCAAGTTCAGCTGCTACAGCTCGCGTAAAATTCACCACCGCACCTTTAGATGCATGATAAGCAACAGTATAAATTTCAGTATTTCCAACTAATCCATACATCGAAGCAATATTAATAATTCGGCCATATTTATTCTTCTTCATTATCGTAGCAAATGCTCGCGTCATTTTGAATACAGAAGTTTCATCTGTAGCAATCGTGAAATCCCATTCTTCATCCGACATTTCAATTACACCTTTGTCTTTCGAAGAACCAGCGCAATTAAGCAAAATATCGACTTTACCAAATTTTTTTTCAGCGATCTCTGCAGCTTGGTTAATGTCGTCCGTAGAAGTAACATCACATTTAATTGCTAAAACATCTTTTGCGCCAGCTTTCAGAAGCTTCGGTTTAAACTCCTCTAAACGCTCAATTCGTCGAGCTAAAATCACCAACGAAGCACCTTGTTTTGCAAAAGCCAAAGCCATCTGTTGACCTAGCCCAGAAGATGCACCCGAAACAACCGCAACTCTCCCTTTTAAATTAAACATATTATCTCCTTTCCGTTGATACTATTATAACAAACCTATGCTAAAATCAAAGTATGAAAAACTCCCGTAGTAAAATTATCCAAAAATCTGGCTATATATTCATTTTAGTTAATTTTTTGCTCGCGATTCTTAATATCGTTGTTGGTTTATTTGCTAATTCAATAGCAATTGCTTCTGACGCCATCCATAGTCTAATTGACTCGGTCTCAGGATTTTTAATAATTATCAGTGAAAAAATTGCTAATCATAAAAAATTTACGCATAAACGTAATCAAATTGAGCGAATTGTCACAATTATTATTGCTTTAATCATTATATTATTAGGTATCGAATTAATAGTTAACTCAATCAAGAACATCATCACACCAGAAGAACTAAATTACTCTATCTGGATAATTGTTATTCTAATTTCATCAATAATCGCCAAATATTTATTAGCAAATTATCTCAAGACAACTGGCAAAAACATCAAATCAAATGTCTTGGTTGCTTCCGGAGCTGAAACAATGAACGACACCTGGATCTCCATCGTCGTATTAGCTTCAATTATTATTTATTTAATTTTTAACATCAATATTGAATCATACGCAAGTATTTTGATTGCCCTAATCATTATTAAAATTGGTCTCGAATTTATCTTCCCACATATATCTAAACATCACCATCATCATCTAGAGAACGATCCGGATCATACTCTTCATCATAAATGATTTTCTCCCATTCTTGATCGAGTAAATTTTTAGTCTTATCATCAATATCGTCATCAAATCCTCTTAGTGATTTAAATGGCATAAATTGCCCCGCCCGATCATGCATACTCATAAATGGTCGTTTAGGATCATGAAAATGGGGCATATCTATCATATTCATGCTTTGTGACCTCCGACTTGTCGGTTACGCTCACGCATCGTTGCTCCTTCTTCAAAATTGATACCTCTAAGAATTGCATTTTTACCATAGCGATGTTTGATTTTTAAAATTGCTTTTTGCCGACTTGACTCTCTTTTTAATTCTTTTTCGCGTTCGACGGGATCATCAAATAGATTAAACTGCGTAGGGTAAGGTCTTACAGAATCATAACGTACATGATTAGCTATTACATAAATGCGTCTAATCGATAATTCAGGGTTAACAATCATATCAAATAGCTCCGAAGTTTTTTTAGCTATAGTTTTAAAAGATGCATTAAAATAACCTAGATTAGCTGTTCCGTGTGCATGCTTTGGTATTGTCCGACCATAATAATCTTTTTGCGTCTCCCCAGAATACTTTTTCATAGTAGAAATATCATAAACAACAGTAAGAACAATCTGATCTGTAACCAAATTTTTATTTACAAGATCAAGTACCAAGGCATCGACCATTTCTAACATAATATTACGCGCTTTATCAAAATCATACGGTTCTGATAATACTTGGCCCAAAGAAACGCTGTGATTCTCTGCCACATAACTTTTAATATCTTTCATTTCTACAGGTTCATATCCCCAAGCGTGATCAATCAGAAGCTCCGCATTTTTACCAAACGTTGCATATAGTTTATCTGAACCAGTCAAAGAATAACGTGCAAGTTCACCCATCGTATGTATACCGAGATCAAAAAGTCGTTTTTTATATC
>JAGCST010000019.1 GCA_017964025.1 Candidatus Saccharimonadota bacterium | reverse complement strand
CGACACCGGAGCCATTCTTTGGAAATGCAACAATATCGCGAATGTTTTCAGTATTTTCGAGGATCATAAAAATGCGATCGATGCCAAATGCACAGCCAGCATGTGGTGGTGCGCCAAACTTAAAGGCACTAAGCATACCACCAAAACGTTGTTCGACGTACTTTTCATCGTAGCCAAGAATACCGAAGACCTTATACATAACTTCTGGGTTGTGGTTGCGAACAGCGCCAGAACAGATTTCATAACCATTCATAACCATGTCATACTGATCGGCGACGATTGCAAGTTTTTCTTTGTCGGTCTTAGCCGATTCGAGCGCCTCGATTCCACCTTTCGGCATCGAGAATGGGTTATGACCGAAATCTAGCTTATTAGCCCCGTCGTCCCATTCATAGAATGGAAAGTCGACGATCCAGCAAATTGCAACTTCGTTTGGATCTTTAAGCTCAAAATGATCTGCAAATGCGATACGTAATTGACCGAGAACTTTGTTTACTTTTTCGCGTTTATCGGCACCAAAGAAGACCGCATCGCCAGCTTCGGCACCCGTTTTCTTTGTAATAGCATCAAGCTCTTTTTCGCTGAGGAATTTAGCGATTGGAGATTTAATACCTTCTTTTGTATAGGTAAGATAAGCTAAGCCGCCAGCACCAAGTTTACGAGCTTTATCAGTGAAATTATCAATTTGCGAACGACTTAGGTCTGCGCCATTCTTCACACAAATTGCCTTGACGCATTCAGCCTTAGCAAAAACGGCAAATTCAGTTTTCTTGAGATCATCGGTAAGATCAATTAACTCCATGCCGTAACGAAGGTCCGGCTTATCAACGCCGTATTTTTCCATAGCTTCGACATACGGAATACGTGGAATATTCTTCGGATCAGTGAGGAGTTTTTTGCCGCCAAACTCAGTTGCAAGCTTAACGATGAGCGGCTCCATAGTTTGACGAACAGTTTCACCACTATCGACAAAGGACATTTCAAGATCGAGCTGATAGAAATCACCATAAAGACGGTCAGCGCGTGGATCTTCATCGCGGAAACAAGTGGCAATTTGATAATAACGTGGCAAACCACCAACCATTAATAATTGTTTGAATTGCTGTGGAGCTTGCGGTAAAGCATAGAATTGACCCGGATGAAGGCGAGACGGTACAAGAAAGTCGCGTGCACCTTCCGGTGAAGAGTTGGCAAGAATCGGAGTAGTAACTTCGATAAATTCATTTTCTTCCATATAGTCGCGCATGAACTTGTAATATTTTGCGCGGCGCGCAAGGCGTTGCTGCATACTTGGGCGGCGCAAATCGAGAAAACGATACTTAAGACGAAGGTCTTCTCCGCTCGTATCGCCTTCATCGTGCGTATTAACTGGGAGAGGTTCAGAACGGTTAAGAAGTTCAAGAGTTTCTACTACAACTTCAATATCGCCAGTTGGGATATTTGGGTTTTCGAGGCCTTCGCCGCGTTTTCGAACAGTTCCAGTTGCGCTAATAACAAATTCATCACGAAGAGACTCGGCAAGTTTAAAAGCATCGGCGGTATTTGGATCAACTACGAGCTGGATTAAGCCAGTGTGGTCGCGTAAGTCGATGAAAATTAATCCACCATGATCGCGACGAGAATTGACCCAACCAGCAAGCTCAACTTTACCAGATTTGACAGTGAGATCTTTCGCTAATGCTCTCATATAGGTTGCTCCATTATTTTTTATGATTAATAATGACTCGCGCATAGCGAGCCATACTTTGAAACAATTATACCATAATTACAGATTAATAGCGAGAGCGTTCGCGGTCTAAATCGCGAGCTTTAATGGTCTGACGCTTATCGTATTTCTTTTTACCTTCACCGACCGCAATCGTAAGTTTAATGTGACGCTTAAAAGGATGTAATTCAACTGGCACGATAGTGGAACCTTCCACTTTTGCGCGCTCAAGTGCGGCTATCTGTTTCTTAGTGGCTAGTAGTTTGATATTTTCAGAAGTTTCAGAGCCAAGCGTGAGATTAAGAAGCCAAAGTTCATGATTACGAATCGTAACATAGGTACCCTTCAGCTGCGCGTGTCGATCGCGAATAAGACGAACTTGGGCGCCAGTCAAAACCATACCGGTCTCAATTTTATCAGACAAGTTATAGTCGTAATGGGCGCGTCGATTAACGACGGCGGTTGGTTTTTTGACTTTTTTCATATTTATATTTTAACACTTATTTAAGTGAGCGATAAATCTTCCGACAAAGTATTTTGTGATAACAATATTCAAAAAAGCTGAAAATTTTAGGACCAATCAGCTTTACCCAAAAGACGCCTAAATTTTGCATAGCTTTTTCAAAGCCAGAGTGCCAAGTGGAAGCATAATGATGAATTGCGCGAGTATTTTCGGTTTGATGCATTATGCCTGTGCTGTAATGTTTGGGATTGAAATATTCTGGTGCAAAAACTGCAAATTTATCATCATAAACTTTCGTTTTACCATCAAGTTTGAGGCCGTAAATTTTCTCTGCATAAACAGACGGGCTATGTACTGTGCACATGAAAGTACTATTGGTGATTTTCTTAGGCAATAATCCTTCATATCGAGCTAATACTAACTTAATCCATGGCGAATGTTTTTTAGCGCCAAAACCAGAAGTCGTAAACCAAAACTTTGATTCCCAACTTGCAAAACCGTCATATTTTAATAAGTCATTGAGCGGCTTTAATAATTCTACGTCGGTATCAAAATAAAAACCGCCTTCATGATAAATTGCATACATGCGAATAATGTCAGAAGCTAAAGCCCAACGTTTTTCGTTAATAGCTTTTTGAACGAGTGGATATTTTTTAAGATCAATATCTTTCTCAGTCCAAAGCTTAATTTCGAAATCCGGATGGAGTTTTCGCCATTGTTTAATAAATTTTTGATCTTGTTCGGGAATTGGCGCAGTGCCGACCCAGACGTAGTGGATCTTCTTAGGGATTGCCATATGGTAAAATCATATCATGAAAATAGTTATTTCTACGGATGTGTACTATCCAATGATAAATGGGGTGGCAGTCTTTTCAAGAAATTTGGCAGCGGGACTAAAAAAACGCGGTCATCAAGTCATGGTACTTGCCCCAAGCATTACGGGAAAATTCGGCGTAGAAAAAGACCAGGAATATGGTTTTACGGTCGTGCGACAAAAGTCAAAACGTATGCATTTATATCCAGACCAGATCGAAAAAGTTCCAAAAGATAAAAAGATGTTAGGCGTAAAAGTTCCACAGGTTGTCTATAAAAATGGTCTACATGTTAGCTATAATCCATACCTAGATATTAAACATGTGCTGGACGATTTTCAGCCAGATATTATTCATAATCAAACGCCAGGCCCATTAGCTCTGGCGGTTTTTCGTTATGCAAAAAAACGCAATATTCCAATTGTTTCGACTGATCATGCATATCCAGATAATTTGACTCAGCAAGTTAAACTTCCAGAACTCGCCAAAAAGCCAATTAATGCGGCTATGAATGCATATTTCTTGAGTTTTTTGCGCCGAAGTGAATATGCCACAATGCCCACCGAACAAGCGATTGCGGATTTACTGCCAAAAAATCGTCGATTCTTTAAAGTGCCGGTCGAAGCGATTAGTAATGGCATCGACTTGTCACGATTCGCAAAAGGTCGCGCAAATGCCGATATTTATGAAAAATATAATATTCCTAAAAATACACCAATCGTACTTTATGTTGGCCGCGTTGATCCGGAAAAAAGTCTTGATGTTTTAGTGCATGCTTTTGTAGATGTTTTGCAGAAAGTGCCAAAAGCACATTTAGTGGTTGTTGGTGATGGCACAGCGCGTCAGAAATTGGAAAAAATTGCAGAAAAAGAAAAAATTGCCAAACATGCACATTTCTTAGGGCGCGTAGTGGGCGATGACTTGCCGCAAATCTATCGTACCGCTACCCTATTTGCTATTACTTCTAAAACCGAAACTCAAAGTATCGTTGTTATGGAAGCAATGGCTTCTGGCCTACCGACCGTAGCCGTTAAGGCTGGTGCTATCCCAGAATTAGTTAAGCATGGCAAAAACGGCTATATTTACGAACCAGACGATAAGGATAGTGTCGCGCGTGGGATTGCACATATTCTAGAAAATAAAGATTTACGCGAAAAAATGTCCGAAGATGCCGTCAAGCGTATCGAAAAACATGACATTAGTTATACGTTGACGAGAATTGAAACTATTTATAATACCGTATTGGATAAACGGGCGAAATAATTATTTAATATAGTTGGCAATAATTTCAGCAACTTTTTCTGGTTTTTCATAATTAATAAGATGACCAGTTTTTGGAATAATTTTGATTGAGACATTATCTTCTTTAGCATAATTATGCGCCATTGGTAGAGATGTGAGTTTGTCGGAATCCCCCATAATAAGCAGGGTATCTTTGTTTGGCGGGATTATTGTCTGCTCGCGCATAGAAATTCCAACGTCGGCCGTAATTGATTCTGCGGAAGAAAAACGCCCAGAATAACGATAGTGAAGTTGGTCAATTTGTTTTTGCTTTGTTTTATCGCAAGTTAAATAGTGCGAAATACAATACGATATAGCTTTGCTACCTAGAAATTTATATCGAGCTTTTTTAGGTATTAAATGAATAAAACCATTAAAGGCTAAAAATGAAAAATTACTGAATTTCTGATTTTTCTTCGGTCGAAAAACTGGTGACATTAAAACAACTTTTTGTTGAACTTCGTCCTGATATTTTTCAAGATAATGCGAAACTACCATCGACCCCATTGAGTGACCGATAATATATGGCTTTTGGCTAAGATGAAGATTTCTAATGTAATGGTGGAGCCATTCAATATATCCATCCATAGTTTTATTTTTTAGCTCAGAACGCGTGCCTGAACCAGGGAGATCTGGAGTAATAACCTTATAGTGTTGCGATAAATTTTGTGCAACTGCAGATAGGCCATGATGGGTACCGCGAACTCCGTGGATTAATATAATAGTTTTTTTCATATTTGTTCGATAATAGCACGAGCTTCGGAAATAGTTTTTGTCTGCATGAGACGATCGCGAATTTCGGAGGCTCCCGGAAAGTTATTAATATATATTTTATAAAAATGTTTGAGTGGATCATATGGGGTGAGCTGATATTTTTCGTAAAGGTCTAGATGATAAGACATCAGACCAATCAGTTCTTCCCTACTATGTTCTCGTGGAGTTTTTTCAAAACAAAACGGATTATGAAAAACACCACGCCCTATCATAATTCCATCAACGCCCATATTTATATATTTCTCGGCGTCTGCAGGTAGCTCAATATCACCATTTATAATTAACTTTGTATCAGGAGAAATCTGGTTTTTAAGTTCAATTATTTCCGGTATTAGTTCATAATGTGCAGGAACTTTAGACATTTCTTTTTTAGTGCGCAAATGAATAGTTAGAGCAGCTGGAGATTCTTGAAAAATATTCGTGAGCCAATTACGCCATTCGTCGACACGAGTATATCCCAGGCGGGTTTTTACGGATACTGGTAAACCAGCCGTTTTGGTCGTGCGAATTATTTCGCGCGCAAGTTCAGGCGTACGAATAAGGCCAGAACCACCACCAGTAGCCACAACATGACGATCTGGACAGCCCATGTTAATATCTACAGCTAAAAAACCAATTTTCTTCAGAGCCTGAGCAGTTTCAAGAAACATATCTGGTTTTGTACCCCAAATTTGCGGAATAATCGGCTTTTCAGATTCCTCAATACGGAAACGCTCTAAGGCATTATGGCGACCTTTTTCGCTAGTATAACTATTTACGTTCGTAAATTCGGTATAAAAAATATCTGGTCGTGCGGCTTTTGCAATAACCTGACGAAACGCAATATCAGTCACGCCTTCCATAGGGGCTAAAACTGTAAAGCCTGGTTTGAATTGTTTCCAAAAATCCATGTTATATATTATGCCACATTGACAAGAAAAGTAAAGTGTTACGTATGTATCTTATTATTATTTTAGGAAGTATCCTGCAAATACTTGCATTTTTAAACAGATTATGCTTAGATGTAGTTAGGAGTGCTATATTATGGCAGCAAAAACAAAAAAGAAAAACAAACATATAGTTTTGAAGATAGTCGGCTGGATTATTTTGGTTGCAGTTATTAGTTTTGGCGCATTAGCTGGATTTAAAATCTACCGCGACAACGAGAACAACCAAACAACAACAGAAGAAGAAACACAAGATATTAATACTGCCGACGTTAATAATAACTCTATAAAGCAGGCTGAGCCGACCGAAGACGATAAGACAACCGCTGGAAATGACGCAAAAGCAAAAACTGAAGAATTAGAAAGACAACAGTCCGTAGAAGTTGAAAAAAACGAAAACGGTCTCCGAATAGCAAATGTAGTATTAAATGAGCCTTATAAGGCTGATGGAAAAATAATTATTAGTAGCACTATTACAAATATCGTAGAAACTGAGGGAAATTGTAATTATATTTTCACGAATGGCGCGAGCACAATTACAAAAAAGACGCAGGTCTTACCGAATGCAAAAAATACAGTTTGCGAAGCGGTTGTGCTTGAAAAGAATAACTTAAGTGCCGGAAAATGGAAAGTAAGGTTAGAATATAAATCTAAATTATCGGAGGGAGTTAGTGAAACACAAACTTTTACGGTTGAGTAGCTCAATCGCCACATTAATCTTTATAGCAGTGTTTTTTGGGCTAGCTATCGCCAATACGCCATCTTCCCTTGCCGTTAAGGCAACCGACTTTAAGGCGGGCCGCATTATAGATGATAGCGTTTTTTACGATTCCAACACGATGACAGTGGCGCAAATTCAAAGTTTTATGGATAAAACTTTGCCAGCTTGCGATATGTGGGGAACAAAAAAGATTGGCTATGGTTATTACGTAAAAGGTGAGGCTGTTGATCCAAATATCACCCGAGCAGAATATGCTAAGTTAATGCGCACTAAGGGTGGTGACAGTCGTTATCATGCGCCGCCATATGTTTGTATTAATAAGTATTATGAAAACCCTACTACTCACGTTAATAATTTCAGTACCAATGGTGAAGCTAGAGAGGGTATGATTTCCGCAGCGCAAATAATCTATGATGCCGCAAAAGAATATAGTATTAACCCTAAAGTACTTCTGGTTATGCTTAAGAAGGAAAGTTATGCTTGGGGTGACGATTGGCCAACTAAGAATGAGTTTAATACCGTAATGGGCTATGCCTGCCCAGATAACGCTGCCTGTAATACGAAGTATTATGGCTTCTATAACCAGGTAAATATGGCATCGTGGCAGCTGGATTATTACAAGAAACACATTTATAGCTACAATTACCGTCCTTATGCTACGAATAAAATATATTATTCTCCAACTACTTCTTGCGGCTCTAAACAAGTTTATATTGAAAACTACGCAACCGCTTCCCTTTATATTTACACTCCATACACACCAAATGCTGCGGCATTAAAAAACTACCCAGGCACAGCAAATTGTGGATCATATGGTAATCGCAACTTCTTTATGTATTTCAGTGAGTGGTTTGGAAGCACATTATTCACTACTAATACCGCAACGATTTCAGATGGTAATTACTATCTGTTTAGCCAAAAAGACAAATCGCTCTATTTGCGCGCTAATGGAGCGACGAATAATTATGCTCTAGGTTACGGAACGAAGAGTGATAATGATGATAATACTCTCTTTACTATCCAAAAGAATTCCGATGATACTTATTCAATCATCAATCAGAAATTGAATATAGCACTAGATGCAGGCGCATCGCCAGAAGAAGGTAAAGCAGTCGGTCTTTCGGAAATTAATGCCGCCAGTGCAATGCAGAAGTGGATTTTCTATAGCAATGGTAGCAATAACTATAGTTTAGCTCCGGTTAATAATAAATCTGTGGCGTTAACTTACAATGAAACTAACCAGCAGTTTATCCTATCCACCTACACTAAACTCGATTGGCAAAAAATTGGTCTAGAGAAGAAATCTGGCACAACTGAAATCGCTGGTGGTTCTGGAATTGACGATCCGTCGCTAGGCGCACAAGAACAATCTCAAGGTGAAACTATAGAACAAACAATTGAAGACGGTACCTATTCATTCGTGAGTGCACTTAACTATACTTCTGCTATGTCGTTGGCTGGTGATAAAACTGCAAATAATACTAATATTCACCTTTGGAGTATCACAAACAAGGCAAGCCAAAAATACAATATTCAGTTTGATAAAACTACCGGTTACTATACCTTTAAAAACTTGCTTTCTAATAAGTACTTAAGCGCAAAAACGGATACTATTAATAATGGCACCAGTGTGGTCATTAATGCGAAAGATAATAGTTGCAAGCAAAACTGGAAGATAATTAAAAATAGTAATATTAGATATACAGTATTATCGGCTTGTAATGATAATTATGCCCTAGATGTAGCAGGTGCGAAAACCGCAAACGGCACTAAAATCCAATTATATAAACGCGATAATACAAAAGCTCAGGATTTCACTTTTATTAAATATGAAGCCGCTTCACTGAATGGTCAGTATTATATCCAGAGCAATACTAATAATAACTATGTTGTAGACGTAGCGGGCGGTAAGTTTGCCAATAGTAAAAATATTCAGCTTTACAAGAGTAATAAAACCGCAGCACAGAAATTTACAATCAAATATATTTCTAGTTGCGACTGCTATAAGATTGTGAGCTCAAATAGCAACTACAATATCGATGTCTATAATAATAAAAAGGCTAACGGTACAAATATTCAACTCTATAAGGCAGACTCCACAAATGCACAGCGTTGGTATATTGCAAAGTATATGGATGGAACCTATAGAATTCGAAACGTTGGAAGTCTGAAGATGTTCAACCTAAATGCTAATAAGATTAGTAATGGCGCAAACATCAATCTCTGGCAAGATGGAAACTCCAACTCGCAGAAGTGGAAACTGAATAAGATTAAGTGATATATTAATTTTACCTTATGGTAAAATTAGGTAATGAGTAGTGGAAGATCGATTGACGGTTTACAGAGGCGAAAAAGCTCTGTAAGTGGGACAACTGCGCCTAAAAGCCGTCCAAAAACTAAAAAAACTGCCACCGCTAAGAGTCAAAATCGTAAAAAGATTGGTATTTCTGACGGTAAAAAAGATTTAAAACGTATTATAGCTGAACAAGAAAGTCTCGACGCTAAGCTTGCCTCGAACGGAGAGAAAAAAGCAAAAAAGAAAATTAAAGAGGCTGATGAAGATACAAGCGCCGTGAAAGATTTTTTGTCTGAGAATTATAACGATGACTCAGTTGACTTAGTCGATATTCCACAAAAAGACAAGAAGAAAAAAGATAAAAAAGCCCCGAAACCAAAAAAGAAGCATAAAGTATTAAAACGAGTCATATTAACTCTCGTTGTTTTGTTGGTGATTGCCGGTGGAGCTATTTATCTTTATTTGAATGACTTCGTTTCGCAAATTACCGATGGTGGTAATATTATTGGTTTATTATTCTCCGACCCAGATACGCCGCTCGAAAAAGATGCAAACGGGAGAACGAATATTCTCGTCTTCGGTACGGAGGGCTGGTCAATGGATCATCCTGAGCAATATGATGGTGGAGATTTAACAGATTCAATGATGCTAATTAGTATCAATCAAGATACCGGCGACGCGAAGGCAATTAGCTTACCGCGTGACCTAAAGACTGCTACTTGCACCTCTACCGGGAAGTTAAACGAGGTTTATTGGTGTAATTATTCTGAAATTTACACTCTTATAGAACAAGGGAAAGCTTCCAATGAGAAGAAACAACAGTATGAGAAAAAAGCCGCTGAGGCTTTGATGAAAAAATTTGAAGAAATTCTAGGAGTAAAGGTTCATTATCGAGTTCACGTTAACTGGCAGGCAGTAGTTCAGGTCATAGACGCGATTGGTGGAATTGATGTGGTATTTACTTATGGAAATCAAAAATGGGATGGCGACGAAATAGCCATTAAAACGACCGATGAGCGTGGTATTGCAGATATGAGCTACGACTATGTTCATTACAATTTTCAATATAAGAATGGGAAGGTCTACCACCTAAATGGCTCAAAAGCCTTAGCAGTAGCTAGAGCACGTAACGCTTTTGGCGGCTATGGCGCTTCGGGTGGTAACTTTAGTCGTGAATATTTCCAGCAACGCATTATTGAGGCAATGGTAAAGAAAGCTCGCGCTTCAAATATTACATCCGATTTAGTAAAAGCTTTGAAGATAAAAGAGGCTGTTGGTAAAAACTTACGCACTAACTTTAAGGATACAGAGGTTAAGACTCTTCTTAAACTCGCCGATAGCGACATTCTGACAAAGATGGAAACTATCTCGCTTTATAGCGATGAAAGTAATAGCGTTAACTATCTTACAATGGGCATGATAGATAATATCTCCTACGTTTATCCAGCGGCGGGGGTAGGACAATATAGCCAAATACATGATTATGTTAAAAAACAGTTCTCCGGTAAGGGTTATACAACTGAGGGGGCAAAAATCGTAGTATTAAATGGTTCCGAGGCAAACGGAGTAGCTAAAAACGAGAAGAACGATCTTGAAGATGAAGGTTTCACGGTTACTCAGACGGCAAATGCGCCACAAAAAGATGGTTTATCCGGCTTTGACGGTATAAAAGTATATCAAGTTAACTCCAATAAGAAAAAGACCGCCAGTGCCCTCAAAAAGCGCTATAAAGTCGATATAAAAACTAAGATCCCCGAAGACCTAAAAAGCTACGAATGTGATTTTATAGTTATTATTGGAAACGGATATAATAACTAATCTAATATAAAAACTCCATACAAAGCCTCTCATGGCGCGTGAGAGGCTATTTTTGTAAACCTACATAGCTATATATATTACAATCGCATCCCAACTTACCATCATTAGATTTATACCCTCATAATGTTAGCTTTAATCGTTATATATGGGTTTATCTTTTACCCACAATAGTTAATAAGTTATCAACATAGTCGTTGATTTATAATAATTGACAAAACGTGAAAATATTTTGCATATCTGTTAGTTTATAGTTGACATTGCTTATTTTGGTCTAAAAACTGTGGAAAACTACTTTTTATTGCCCTACCCCATCAAAAAACTCCGCTTTTGGGCGGAGTTCTTTTAGTTAGTCTCTTAGACGTCTTTTTTAGTGATGTGAAGGCGACGCTCGCGGCCTTCGCCAGTACTAAAGGTCTCAATGTCAGAATAATCGCTAGCATAGCGATGAACAACGCGACGGTCGGCAGCATTGAGATCTAGAATCTTTTCGCGACCAGTGCGGCGGACTTCATCAATCCACTTCTCTGCCTGGTGCTCAATTTTATCAGCACGTTGGCGCTTATAGTCAGCAATGTCGATATTTACGCGAGTAACTTCAGCATTACGTGCAATCAATGTCATCATAAGGACATGCTGTAGGGCGCGGAGGTTATTCGCATTCTTACCAATCAAGAGCGAATTCATGCTCGTAGATGGGATTGAGAGTTGGATCACGTCGTCTTCAATAGTCGAATAGACAGCCACATTAATACCAAAGAAAGACAGAAGGTCTTCAAGGTACTTCGTTGCAAAACGAATTGATTCATCGGTGTTCATATATTATCTCCTTTTCTTTTTATCCGATGCTTTAATTCGCGTAATGTGTACCTTT
>JAGCST010000018.1 GCA_017964025.1 Candidatus Saccharimonadota bacterium | reverse complement strand
TGTTCAAATTGTTGTATTATTTACAACGATTTTGTGAATTGGCGTGTCATTTTGGTTGTAGCATTTGCAATTTCGAGGACATTATGATAAAATTAATAGCAGTTGGGGCTGAAAAAGCTTAGACGGGATATTAACAGTTACAAGGCGTACCGATTGAATACCGTAAGTATTAATAAGTGCTAAAAACACGAAAACTGCGCATGTTGCTTACATGCCAGCTTATGCCTAATTATTTATAGGCTGGTTTCGATCTAAGATTCCGTAGGATCGGAATTATCATACAACGGGAATATGATCGTTTGAGTGGCGAAAAATGATATGAAAATTAGCCATGGCGTTTATTAGTTTCGTTTTCTGCAGCTAGTATTTTAAGCCAAGATAAAACAGAAAACTATGTACGTAGAATTGTGACTATGTGGTATTTCGGACCCGGAGGCAGTATCCGGCAGCTCCACCACACATTGAAATTATGACTTAGAATATTTTGGAAATTAATCCAAAATATTTTTTGTTTTTATAAAAATGGAAAAGTTAATTGTGATTTTTTATTAATTTTTCTACAAAAAAGAAACCTTTTGGTGCATAGAAAAAGACCGGTAACTGCGAGGAAAACCGGTCTTTTGTAGAGTGTGGAGTTATTTTGGCTAAATTTTTGTTTTGACCTTTTGAATAATTTTTTTATTCAAAAGCTACCTCTATTATAGCGCCTAAAAACGCTCATGTCAATAGCTTTTTTGAACAATTTTTGTATATTTTTCGGTGAGTTTTCCACAACCCATTTTAGTTTTCGTTTTGCTGTGGTATTAAAAAAATGGCAAAAATGGGTGGGGGGTTGTAAATATTTTTCGTCCATGATAATGACATGGTATGATTAGCAAAATACATTCAATGGTACCCTACGGTTTTGAGGGAAAGTTGGTTGAAGTGGAAGGTGATATGAGCCGTGGACTGCCAACTTTTAATATTGTGGGTATGGCAAATAAAACAATTAATGAAGCAAAAGAGCGAGTACGTAGTGCTATTGTAAACTCGGAATTCTCTTTTCCTGATAAAAGGGTGACAATTAACCTGGCGCCGGCTGAGTTACCTAAAGACGGAGCTTATTTAGATCTCCCAATTGCTTTATCTATCTTGGTACTCTCGGGCCAACTCATAAAAACTGATGTAGCGCAGAAAGCTTTTGTAGGAGAGTTATCTTTAAATGGCGAAATTAGGCCAGTCAAGGGGATCATAAACCTTATCCAGACAGCTAAAAAAGCAGGATATAAGGAAATTTATATACCGTCTAACAATCTCCCTCAAGCATCATTAATATCCGGTATTACAATATATGGCGCAGAATCTTTAATAGATTTATATTTAGCACTTAAAAATCAATTAATGCTTAGGCTAGCAGATCCAGCCTTATTCAAACTTAAAAAAGCAAATCTTAGCCTTAGCGGGCCATTTTTAGATCATATACGCGGACAAAATATGGCAAAAAGAGCCATGGAAATAGCTGTAGCGGGTCATCATAACATCTTAATCTCAGGACCGCCTGGGGCTGGTAAGACTTTACTCGCAAAAGCTGGTGCATATCTTTTACCTGATTTATCCCCTGACGAAATGGTTGATATCACCAAAATTTATTCTATTGCTGGACTCGCTACTGATGATGTAATATTTGAACGACCTTTTCGCAGCCCTCATCATACTGCAAGTGCTACTTCTGTAATAGGAGGAGTAGCTGGGCCAGGCGAAATATCTTTGGCGAATAAAGGAATCCTGTTTCTAGATGAAATTCCAGAATTTCCTCGTTCAGTATTGGAAGCATTGAGGCAGCCTCTCGAAGACAAAAAAATCGTCATCTCGAGAGCTAATCAAAAAACTATTTACCCAGCAGATTTTATGCTAGTAGCAACGATGAATCCCTGTCCCTGTGGATATTTTGGTGATCCTTCGCATGAATGTAAATGTACAGAGACACAAATTCAGAACTATCAAAAGAAACTTTCAGGACCATTGTTTGATCGTATTGATATGGTGGTAAATGTTGAAAGGGTCGAAAATAAGGATTTAAGGAGCAAATTGATGAAAGAAAACCATGAGCATATTGTTGTAAAAAATACCATAACAGAGGCTATAAAACGCCAAAGGGCACGTTATGGTCGTGATGGTATTTATAATAGTTCCCTTTCTTCTTTTCAAGTTTCGCAACTTTTAAAATTGAACAGTGCTGCAGAAAGCCTACTGGCAAGCGCTTCCGAAAAACTAAATTTGTCAGCAAGAGCCTATTTTAAAACTATCAAAGTAGCACAAACAATTACAGACCTTGATGGTAAATCAGAAATCCAGCAAAAACATTTAGCAGAGGCGTTGACTTTTCGAAGAAGATAATGTATAATGAATAATAGTTTAATTCAAGAGAAGAAAGGACTAACTATAAAAAAGCAATCACGGACTAGGCTCAACGGAGAAATTCGCTATCCAGAGGTCCGCGTTATCGGTTCTAGTGGTGAACAATTGGGCATTATGTCTAGTCGTGAAGCACAACTTCTGGCGAATGAACAGGGAGTGGATTTAGTAGAAATTGCTGCTAATACCAACCCACCGGTCGTGAAAGTCATCGATTGGGGTAAATATCAATACCAAAAGATGAAGGAAGACGCCAAAAATCGCAAAAAAGCTCGCGAAAAACAGTCTGAACTAAAACAGATGAAGATTGGCCTGAAGATTTCCGACAACGACCTTAACATTAAAGTCCGCAAAATGCGAGAGTTCATCGATGATGGTGATCGTGTGAAGATTATGATTATCTTTAAGGGGCGTGAAATGGCTCATAAAGAAATTGGTTCTGAACTACTCGACAAAGTTTTGAAACTTTTGGGAGAAGACATCGTTACTGAAGGTAAACCGCAATTTAGTGGACGGAATCTGTCAATACAGGTTCGCAGAAAATAACCAAGATAAGTACGAAAGATGTAATTTCCTACTTCCTAGGCTGCTTGGTCGCACTTTTGGGGGACAATATTAACTGTAAACTAAAGGAAAACCTAATATGCCAAAGTTAAAAACGCATAAAGGCACCGCTAAAAGAATTAAGGTTACCGGTTCTGGTAAATTGGTTCGAGAGCGAGCCTACGGGAATCATATTCTCGCTAAAAAGTCTAAAGCCAGAAAACGCAACATGAAAACTGCTGCGGTGATTGATGGCAAAATTGCTAAAAATGTTAAGAAAGCATTGGGGGTTTAGTTATGAGAGTTAAAAGAGGTGTCGCGGCACACGCGAAACATAAGAAATTATTAAATAAAACTAAAGGCATGCAACATTATCGCCGACGTAGCTATCGTTTAGGTAAGCAAGGTGTAATTAAAGCATTGTCCTATAGTTATCGAGATCGACGTAACCGCAAACGTGATCTTAGAGCACTTTGGATTACTCGTATCAATAATGCATCTCGCGAACTTGGTATTTCTTATTCACAATTAATTGCTGGAATGAAGGCTAAAAACATTAACCTTGATCGTAAAGTTCTCGCAGATTTAGCTGTAAACAATCCCGAAGCTTTTAAAGCAATTGTTAATACGGTAAAGGAGAAATAAAATGGCAATTTGTGAAGTTACCGGAAAAGGCAAGATGTATGGCCATAATGTATCATTCTCACAACGCCATACACGCAAGGTATTTAAACCAAACGTAAGTAAAAGAACTTTGGTGATTAACGGACAAAAAGTAAAATGTAACGTTTCTACTTCTGCACTACGTACTTTGAAGAAGAAAGGGTTGATCGAATCACCTAAGACGCATACTGAGAAAAAGAACAAATAATTAATTTGCTCTAATCAACAAAAATCCACCGTTTAAAGCGGTGGGTTTTTGATAATGAGAGCCATCAGTAAGCCGGGTTCTGTAGCCCTACAAAGTAGGACTGGCAATCATCTATCTTGGCACTACATTGCTATAGCACTCTAGCGGTGAGCGTGCGTCCTCGAGCAAAGGCTAATAGCACTCCTTGCAACGGGTAGGGTTTGCCTCCATATCGTATCGCTACAATATGCTGTGGGCTCTTACCCCACTCTTTTCACCCTTACCAAAATGGCGGTATCAGTTTCTGTGGTACTTTCCCTGTCCTCACGGACGGTCGCTGTTAGCGACTACCCTGCTCTTCGTTGCCCGGACTTTCCTCTTTTAAAAAAGCGATTGCCTTGTTAGGCTCTCTATAATTATACCATATTTTGAGGATTATTGATATAATGGTGGTATGAAAAAAATTCTATTCACTACTGTAAAGGATACTTCAGCTGAGCATTTTAAAAAACACGGATGGGACGTTTTTTTGTATGATTCTCTACTATCATTTGACAATGATTATGATGTTGTATACTTTCGTGACCCCTTTAATGATCCTGATTTTTCTTATAATTCGGAAGTTATAGACTCTCTGATTAAAAAATTTGGAGGTGTGCAAAGTATTGATAATATACGCTCGTTTGATGATATTTATTTGTCAGAGGATAAATGGTCGCAGGCGCAAAAATATGCAAATTATATGCCAAAAACATATCTTCCCTCAGAAAGTGAATTTATTGTTGGCAAAATGATAGCAAAAAAGCGAATATCGCAACGAGCAAAAGATATTAAATTTGAGATAGATAAAATAATTAATGACGATTGGATTTTTCAAGATTTACTAGACATAAAGGAAGAGCTAAGAGTATATTGTGTTTTCGGAGAAATAATCCCAGAAGCGACTATTAAAACTAGTAAAATGAATGGTAAGGTGAAAATAGTTGACGCTAGGCTTTTAACTCCGGTCGAAATTGATTTTTGCAAAGGTATCGCTGAAAAAACTAATTTAGATTTTATTGGGCTTGATATTGCTGGCACTAAGAATGGTAATTTACAATTGATTGAAGTTAATCGATCACCACAATTTAATCGTTTTGTAGATTATTATGGTGATGGACCTTTAAATAGAATCCTTGATTTAGTTTAAGCTCCGACACGATCTTTGCTATGGCGACGATTAGCATTATGCTCGATATATTCGATAATTTTAGATGCAACATCTCTGCCGGTGACTTTTTCAATACCAAAACCTGGAGAAGCATTTACTTCTAGCACGAGTGGACCGCGTTCAGAACGCATTAGGTCTACACCGCAGACATGAAGCCCCATAGCCTTAGCAGCCTTGAGAGCAATTTTCTTTTCCTCTGGGGTCAGTTTAATTGGAGTGCCTGCACCACCTTGATGAAGGTTGGACCGAAAATCGTCGTCTAAAGATTCACGTTGCATTGAAGCGACTACTTGGTTCCCTACTACTAAAGCACGGATATCTACACCGGCAGATTCTTTAATAAACTCTTGTAAAAGAATATTGGTACCATCTTCGTTATAGAGATAAAATGCTTGGAGAGCAGATTTTGCCGCTTTTCTAGTATCGGCAAGAATAACACCATTCCCATGAGTGCCTTTAGCTAGTTTAATAATTACAGGGAGACCAATCTGTTCTAACAAATCATCAATATCTGAGGTATTACGAGATACTAGAGTTTTTGGAGTATCGACATCGTATTTAGCAAGAATTTGAGCTGCACGAAGTTTGTCTCGAGAACGAGTAATAGCTACAGAAGAAGCAGCCGTATAAACCCCTTGCATTTCAAATTGTCGCACCACGGCACAACCGTAACGAGTCATAGCATTGGAGATGCGTGGCAAAATAGCATCATATTTTGAGAGTTTTTCACCGCCATAATAAACATCGGGGTGTTTATCATCAAGAGCTAAATAACAGTTCTTATATTTAATAACCTCGACCTCATGCCCACGTTTTTTTGCTTCTTCTACTAAACGCTTGGTTGAATAGTTTCCTGGTCCATTAGATAAAATCGCTATTTTCATTTTGTTTCCTTCTCTTTAATATATTTTTGATGAAATTTTTGAGGGTTTTCTTTTAGCTCCTGGTTTAATTTAATAGTAGTAGTTGGGTTAGTTTTTTGGTTGACGTTAGTTTTTGAAGTATCTACTAAAAATTCTCCTTTGATGGTACGTCGGCCTATTAAGACAGGATAATTATTTCTAGACCTATTAGCGAGAGTAAAGGTGGTTTCAAAGGATTTGTCGCCTAATTTAAGAGGTAGCTTAACACGATAACGAACTTGGGTATCGCCGTGCGATGAACGTATACTCTTGACTCTGTAATCAGTGGTTTTGAGACGTTGACCAGTAAAAAAAGGTGATTTTTTGCCAAATAATGAAAAAACTAACGTGCCATTTTCTTCCATATTGATATCAGAAGCCCAGATAGCAGATGAATCAGCACCAGTGTCAATCTTGGCTGGAATGTTCTTAACACCAGCGATTTCGACATATTCGGTGGAGCCGATAATTTTTTTGATACTATCTGTTGTCATGTTCTTATTATACAATATTTTTATTATCTTCGCAATATTTTATCAATAGCTGTGTTAGCTTCAGCATCGGCGATAGCGTTTTTACTACGGGGGACATGTATAAATGATACTGCCTCGAATTGATCTAATTTACTTTGGATATCTTTATAAATTGGCAAAATATCTTTATTTTTAATACTGAAAACGCCATTAAGTTGATTGACCACCATTAAACTGTCAGATATAAAACGACAAGTTTTGTAGCCAAGTTCGATAGCGCGTTCAATTCCTTTTCGCATGGCACAATATTCAGCTACTCTCGAGGTGGCGAATCCAATAAATTCACCGTTCTTTTCAATAATTTGACCCTTACTATCATGAACACAATAGCCGATGCCAGATGGTCCAGGATTACCGCGTGAAGCTCCGTCTACATTAATAGTAATTGAATTAGCAGTATCGCGCGAAGAAAAGCGCCCTGGAGCAGTTTTTTCTTCTTCAATTTCAATAACAGACATGCTAGTTTCATTCAAATGTATGGAAGTATTGGTAAAATCTTTGACAAATTTATAAGCAGTATATCTTTCCCGTGGAGTAGGCTTAATGTCGCCATTTATACCTAGTTCGTAAACAATATATAGATTACTCAACTGGCTAGAGCCTTCTGGCGCTAAAAAAGTAATTACATCTTTTAATTGGATATTATTTGCGTCTAAGCCAGTATACTCAGTTAAAGAGCGGGCCATGGCCTCTTCGGGTTGTTCACCAAACATAATCTTACCTGTAGGAAGTTCCCAAAAAACCGGTGACTCACTGCGGCCCCGGCTACGTTTAAAAATTAAAACCCCCTCAGCATTTCTAATTATTCCAACTACACGAATTCTTTGTTTCATCCCACCTCTTGAACATAAAACCCTGCCGACCTGTTTTCCCCGTAATATATACAAGGTGGGTAAAATCTTATGCGATACACCCACGGGTGTAAGCCACGAAGTCCCTAAAACATGATTATTCAGGAAAATCATGCTGTCAACAGGGCTACTTTTATTATAACAAACTTAAAGCTTCTGTTCAAGCTATGATATAATGAGTAAAAATAATTAGGGATATTGGTATGAAATTTATTATTGAAGAGGAAATTTTTGAGAAGTTGGACAATTTATATATAGGGGTAGTCGTAGCTAAAGGTATTAATAATAATAAGGATTACCCAGAAATTAAAAAAATGCTTGAAAATTCAATAAAATTAGCTGAGAAAAAATTTCTAGATAAGAGAGTTAAAGAAAATGATTTGATTGTTCCCTATCGTGAAGCATTCTTGAAGCTTGGGATTAACCCAAACAAATTTCAGTGTTCAGTAGAAGCGCTATTTAATAGGATTTCTAAAGGCAAAAAAATGCCGAATATTAATCCGTTAGTAGATTTAAATAATGCGATTTCTTTAAGATACACTTTGCCAATGGGAACGCATGATTTGTCAAGAAGTGAAAATGATATTGAAATGCGCTACACTCGAGATGATGATACTTTTGTGCCAATGGGCTCATCAGAGGTCGAAAAGCCTGATGATGGTGAAGTAGTATACGCAGTTGGCAATGAAGTACGAACGAGAAGATGGGCATGGCGACAGAGTGAATATGGTAAAATCGACAAAAATACATCTTACGTATTCTTCCCTATTGATGGATTTAAAGGTTTTAATGATAAAGAGGTTGAAAAAGCTGCATCTGAGTTGTCCGAGTCATTAAAAGAAATCTTTGATTGTCAAATAATAACTGGGCATGTAGATCGAAACCATCCTAGTTTTGAGTGGATTTTTGAAGATTAGGCTCCAACAATCCAATAAAAGAAGTGTAAAATTGCTTCCATTCCATTAATTATAAGATGAGAAAATAATTCGCTAAAGAAAAAAATCATTAAATAAACAATAAATATGCCGTATTGTTCTAATCTCATAAGTACATCACGGAAAAAGTCTGGAGAGATAGCGTAAAGGATACGTGAACCATCTAGAGGTGGAATTGGAATAAGATTAAAAAGCATGAAACCCAAATTAATAAATACTAGCTCTGTAAAAATAAATGCTGGCAATTCACCAAAAGAACCGTAAAGCATTCCGGTAAAATGGCCAATAAGAAAGCAAATAAAAGCTAAAATAAAGTTCATGAATGGACCGGCTGCTGCAACTAACGCCATGCCCCATTCTTTCCATTTTAGGTTTTTAGTATTAATAGGTACTGGTTTAGCGCCACCAAAAACTGGAGCATTTAATATATATAGTACTACTGGTACCAAAATCGACATATATGGATCGATATGTTTAATAGGATTAAAGGTTAAACGACCAGCATCTTTGGCAGTATGATCACCAAGCCAATAAGCAACAATCCCGTGAGAAAGTTCGTGTAAAATTACCGAACCAACAACGATAACCAATATAATAATGATATATAATATGTTGACGTTCATTCTTAATATATTATATCATTCTAATTCAATACTATTACTTCTTTAGTAGTAGGTAATGAATCTAAATTTTTGATTTTGAGTTTCTTTTCGGTACGAGCAGATAGTTTAAGCTCAGAGACCATACCATCAACATTACCCATAGCAATAATGAGTTTTGGCTCAATCTCGCGAATGGCACGAATAGAAGAAGTACAAAGGATATCGGCTACAATATCGTCAAGATTTTCTTCAATATCACCAATAATTCCAACATGAACACCACCAATTTCGGCATCGTAAATAGTTTTGCCGCTTTCAGTCATAATGCCACGGATAGTAGCATCACCAATTTCAAATTCACCAGGACCTTTGATTTTACCAACTGCTAAACCAGCATCGATAGTGGCTTCACTAATATCAAATTTCATTGTGGTTTTTTTGGTAGTGATAATAATTTCTTCTGGTTTTTTACTTTCAAATTCAAACATATTTCCTCCTATGATTTAATTATGCCCTCAGGATCGACGATTTCGGAAATTTCCATTTCAAATATTTCAGTAATAAAACGATCTTTAACACTTTTGCGATAAGTAAAATCATCAACTGGCATAATTACATAATTGATTGGTTTGCCCTGTTTTTTCTCTATAACTTCAGCCCAGCGGGTTAATTTTTTGGTTTTATCATTCCCAATAATTAAAAGGTCAATTCCGTCTTGGCCGGGTAGACGATTAACCACAACAAGGCCCTTCAAATAATGTTTGACTGGACGGCAATATTCTTCCCAAGTAGTTTCTTTAATATCTTTGTCACGACTTGTATTAATTTTTTTCGAAAAAATTTCTGTAAGTGGGCGGCTGAATGGATGTTTGTTATTGGCTGAGTAATAAACTTTATTATCAAAAGTTTCATTTTTGATAATGCCAATACTTTCAAGATTGAGGAGTTCTCTACGAACCGAGTTGATCTGTTCATCAATTACTCTAGTCATTTCACGCACATAAAAACTTTTTTCGGGATTCTCAAAAAATAGGTTCAGAAGTTTGGCTCTAGTTTTAGAACCGAACAATTTTTCTGTGGGCGTACTATCTGCTTTGCTCATTCTGAATATATTTTAACACAAAAGAATAAATTTGTTCAAGTTCGAGCCAATGTATCTCTGGATTACGTTTGAACCATGTCATTTGACGCTTCGCGAGATGCCAATCTTCATAAAAACATTTTTCTTTGGCTTCTTTTAGGCTTAATTCTCCGTTCATATATTTCCAAGCATATTCATAAATATCGCTTTTCATAGCGCCGCAATCCCAACCGTATTTCTGAACAAGAATTTTAGTTTCTTTGTACAAATCGTCACAGAACATTTGGTCTAGGCGTGTCTTTAATCTAGCTCTCAACTCCGATGTTTCCCATTTGATACCCACTAGTAGATAGTTGCCTTTTATCTCTGTTCGGTCTGAACAACTTTTTTGTTCAAAGTCTCCAATCTTAGCTCCGGTAGGACCTTTAAATTTATAATTATATATCAAAGCGTCTATATATAGACCCGTACCACCAACAATAATCGGAATTTTGTCATGCGCTTTAATTTCCTTAATTTTTGCTTCAGCATAAGTTTTCCAGTCTGCGACAGTAAATCTTTCGTTTGGTTCGATTAAATCTATACCATAGTGAGCAATGCCTTGCATTTCTTTTTTGGTTGGCTTTGCGGTGCCAATATCCATTCCTTTATAAATGGCACGTGAATCGGCGGAAATTATTTCGCCGTTTAAGGCTTTTGCAATTTTAATAGAAATGCCGGTTTTGCCGGAACCGGTAGGACCCAAGACAATAACAGTGGTTGAAATATTACTATTTCGGGTCGCGTCGTTTTCCCCTGTCGCCACAGGGGAAAACGCGCTAACCCTCGCGCTGCCGCGCTCCGGAATCCCCTCAATAGCAATATTTTTAACCATTATAAATTCTCAAGAAATTCACTAAGATTGGATAGTTTTACTTTCTCTTCCCTGTCGCGGAGGCGGACGGAAACAATTTTTGATTCGACGTCCTTTGGGCCAACAATGAGAACGACTGGAATTTTAAGATCGGTGGCACGTTTAATTTTTTTACCAAGAGAGTCGGCAGAGATATCTACAGAATAGCGAATGTGGTTATGTGGCAAAACATCGTTTAATTCTATGTCGTCTAATGTATCAGTAATTTCTTTTACATAATCGCCAACTTTGTCATTGACGGTGAGAATTCTGACATTTTCTGGAGCGCACCACATTGGAAGCCAGCCAGCAGTGTGTTCTAGATATACACTCATAAAACGTTCAATGGAACCGATTAATGCACAATGAATCATAATTGGAGTTTTTCTGGTACCATCTATGTCAGTATACTCTAGTTTAAAACGCTCTGGCATAGCATAGTCAAGCTGGACAGTAGCAAGTTGCCACTCGCGACCCAGAGCATCAACAGCCATAAAGTCCATCTTAGGACCATACATAGCAGCTTCACCTTCGCCGATAAAGTAGTCCATTTCGAATTTGTCGGCCATTTTTTGGATGGCAGTTTCAGCTTTTTCCCACATTTCTGGAGTACCAATATAGCCATCGCCATCATCGCGGAAAGAGAGACGAAGTTTTAATTTCATATCAATTTTGGCATACAAATCTTTGGCAGATTCAATGAGCTCACCAAAAATATCGCCAATCTGATCTTCAGTACAAAAAACGTGAGAGTCGTCTTGTGTAATAGCACGAACACGAGAAAGACCGCCAAGCTCGCCTTTGCGTTCATCACGATAAACCATGGTGGTTTCGAGATATTTTATTGGTAAATCTTTATAAGAACGTGGTAGGCTGGCAAAAATCTGAGAATGATGTGGACAGGACACTGGTTTCAGTGCAAGATGATCACCAGATTCCTGAGAGACAAATTGGAGCATTTCAGGGAATTTCTCATAATGACCGGAGGTTTTGTAAAGTTCGATATTAGCAATGTGTGAAATACAAACTTTTTTATAACCACGTGCAATACGATAGCTTTGAGCAAAATCATTGAGTAAATCACGCAAAATAGTACCACGTGGTGTAAAAAGTGGCAAACCAGAGCCAACGAGATTAGAGAAACAAAACAAATCTAATTGTTGGCCAAGCTTACGATGATCACGAGATTTAGCTTCCTCTTGTTGTTCAATATAAGCGTTCAATTCGTCTTCGGTGTTAAAGGCTAGACCATAGATGCGAGTAAGCATTTCCCTTTTCTCGTCGCCGCGCCAGTAGGCACCAGCGATATGATCGAGTTTAAATGCGCCAAGATTTTTTGTGCTATCAACGTGAGGTCCTTTACATAAATCAGTAAACGCCTCTTTCATATCGTAAAATGATATTTCTGCATTTTCAGGGAGTTCTGTAATTAATTCAACCTTGTAATCTTGATTATGCTCTTTAGCCCATTTTAAGGCTTCATCTCTTGATACTACGCGCCTTGTCATAGGGAGGTTGCGTTTTATAATAGCGCGCATTTTTTTCTCGATTTTAGGCAAATCAGCATCAGAAATCTTATCTTCACCGAAATCGATATCATAATAAAAACCATTGTCGATAGCTGGGCCAATACCAAATTTAACATTCGGGTATAATTCTTGTACTGCAGCGGCAAGTACATGACTTAAGGTGTGTCTAATTTTATCTATTTTATCCATTTTGCTCCCTTTAACTAATACAATTATTATAGCACACTATCTGTAATATATCGTAAAAAGAGGAAGCTATGGTCTTACTTAATCTTTCGTCCATTAATACCGCGAATTTTTAAGGTTTTACAAACGTCTCTCAGCGAGTCTTTAAAACTATCATAAATTTTAAGATTGTGTCCATAAAAATTACGAAGTTCAGCTTTGATATCCTGAAATTGAGCGCATGCGAGGACGATCTCTTTAGGACGATAGTTATCTTTAGTTGATCTGTTAAGAGTAGCCGCAATTTCGGTTTCAGTCAATTCTCCATCATCAATTTTGGCAGGCCAAGAATCTAAAAGAATAGTTTTATTTTTACTTTTCAAATGGAAAAGATAATTATGATAATTGATGGTTTTACTTACAGCTTTAGTGGTAAGAATAAAGATTGTCCCTCGAGGTGGTTTCTCTGGATATTTAAGTTTTAGGCCCAAGAAAACTTGATCCCTATATTTACGCTGAAAATGCTTGAGACTGGTAATCGTAAGAAGATGATTAGCAAAAACAATGAGATCGACTTTGCCTATATATGGACGTAGGGCGGTCTTAGCAAGCTTGCGTGCTTCTTTGGGATTACTTTGAATTTTATCGGCATTGCGCCAATCGATTACGCGAATTACCTCAACAACTGGCAATTCTTCTTCTAATAAATCTGCGAACAGTTCGCCTCCATAGCCGCTATCAAAAACGACAATTTTTAACATATTGAAAATTAACCTTTCTCCTCCGTTGGCCTGATTTTATCATGTTTTTATAATTGAAAAATTTTAAAGTTTAATGTTTTGCAACATTTGTTGCAAAAATGATATTTAGAGAAAAGACGGTCTGAGGTTTTATTTGTGTCTTGCGGTGTTAATGATTTTTGTGCCGATATTAAAATTTGAATCTAATTCTGTTTGATCAGAGCCCTCCACTTCTATGAGAAAAATTATCCCATCCTTGTTTTCACAAAAGGCTTTGATTGTTGGTTTGTCGATGTAAAAGTCATTAGTATAATAAGCGTTTGCAACAATACATTTATCTCCGTTTATGACTTTTTCAGATTGAGATTCTATTTTATAGTTTTTGACACCACCAAATACATTGAATGTATCTTCCATAGCATTTTTTTGACTAACGACTTCATATGTGATCCTTTCACTGTACGGAAGAATACTGATGCTAGAAAGAGATGAGCTATTTTTATTTGTTAAAATGAGTGAAACACCGTTTGGACCAATAGAAGTATCCCATTTTTTATCATTTATAACAACAGTATATTCGCCAACTTCAACTCGGCGTCCACCAATGACACCAGTTAAAAATAAAGTAATGATAGTACCAATTATAGATATGATAATAATAGCAGTAATGACGATTAGTATACGTTTACGCTTAGTTTTGTTTACTGGGTTAGGTGTAATTTCTGAAGAAGATGAAGGAGTGTTGCTCTGAGTTGGTATAGGCGTATTTACTGATTCAGGTGTAATATTGGTAGGTTGTGGGGCGCTAACAGATTGATTATCTTGACTATTCAATTGGTTTTCATTATTCATAAGCTTATTATAGCACACGAATTTAATTAAAAAATCTACGAAAAATATCCAACTCAGAAGTTGGATTTTTCATGGTGGGTTGTGAGGGACTCGAACCCCCGACCTTCTCGGTGTAAACGAGACGCTCTAGCCAGCTGAGCTAACAACCCGTATCTTTATTATACCATATTTTTTTTATTTTTGGCTACTAATTGGACCAAGTCTATATCTATCAGTATTAGTAAGATACATAATCTTCCCTATTGTCGGGGAAATTTCATCTATTTTGAAACCATTATTTTCCCATTGTTCAATAACTTCTATTACTTCTTTAATGTAAATTCTAAACATACTATAGTTAGATATTCTGTGTGCTGCGATAATCTTTGGTTGTAAAAGAAATATCATTTTTTCGAGAGTACTATGGTTGCCAAATTGGTATAAAAATTGGGCAATTTTTTTATTAGCAACTATAAAAATCAGTGTCCTTTGATATAAATGTCTTAAGGTTATATTTTTATTTTTAAGCAATTTCTGTATAACTTTTTTATATTTTTTAAAAATATATTCCTCGTAATCTGGAATAATTTGAGAAATAGTTTTATGGTGACGATAAAGAGTCGAACGAGAAATTTGGGCAACTTTAACAAATCTTTTTGTGCTAGAATAATCTTTGATTAAGGAAAAAGCCATTATAATAGCTTCTTCGGTTTTGTGAAATCTTTTATTTTTTAACTTCTTTTCTGTGAGTTTGCCCACTGCTAGACAATTATAACATAGGTAAATTAGGTTAATAGATAGAATTATTTTTTAACAACTTTTTTAGTAACATCAAATTTTTCCATATAACGGCCCAACATCAAACGGGTCTGGGCATAAAAAGCAGCTAATGATTGATAAATGATCGAAGTGACTGGCATTAAAATCCATTGCAATATCATGAGAAGTCTACGACCTTTCCTATATTTGGCAGGACGAGCGGGGAGCATTTTAAGAGAGACTAAAATAGAAACAATCAAGCCAATACAGGCAAAGGTTTCAACTATACTAACAATGTTTGGAATGTTATAAGTGACCATGGAATGGGTAGATATATTCATGAGCATTGGTACCCAACCACCAAAAGCAACAATTGGAGCGAGAATGGCAAGTGTGACATGCCCGTCAAGAAGACGCCAAAATTTAGGAAACAACTGCCAAAATGGAACTAAGCGTTTAGATTTTGGTATAAATAACTTAGAGCCGACGTATGCTACGTCGCTAGCACCATAATACCAACGACGTACTTGCACAAATTGAGCCTTGATAGTTTTCCAAAGCGTTTCATCAATTACTGCGTCTTGATAAATAGGAATACGAATGGGTAATACTGAATAATCTCCATTGAAAAAGAATAGACTACGCCAATATTGATGACCATCTTCAACGATAGTACGTTTACTCCAAAAATCCATCGCTTCTAAAGCTTGTAGAGGTTGCGAATGAGAGGCAAAATTACGCAATAAATGAGGGCGCATGGTAGTAATAACATTAAAGAAAGAGTTTGAAACTGCAATGATACGGGTTGGGGCTGGAGCATCCCAAATATTATTCATAAATAATGAAACTGGCTGATAACTAAGACGCTGACGATTAGGGTGAGTGATAAACTCATAAGCAACAGAGTCTAGATATTTAGGTGCCATATGATTGTCACTATCAAGGGATGTGACAATAATATTTTCAATCGGAAGATGTTGCTTTTTAACATATTTAACCAATTCATGACCAGCATATGTTAAATTAGGCCCTTTGCCAATAACTTCATTGGGAAGATTAGCTGGATGCTTAATTAATAAGAATGCTTTAAAAACATTTTTATACTGGGTCGCTAGTGTTTTGACGGTTTTTTCAATTTCTTCCCCACCGCGTTCTTCATAGGCTAAGACAAAAATAATACGTTCGTTTGGAAAGGTGTTTTTATTAATTGCTTCGATTGATGGTTTTAAAACTTCAATTCCTTCGTTGTACGCAGCCATAATAACTGCGTGATAAATGCTTGATGGTTTCGGATAATCTGAGCCCATGGCTGCCATCATTTTAAGATTATCAAGGTGTTCTTCAAAATGATAACTTTTGTTATCCTCACCAAGAAGATGTTCATAGGAATCATGAGGATGCTCGAGTTCCTCTATACGTTTATGCCAGTCTACGCGACTAGTTCGCTTAATCACTTCGTAACCTTGAATTGTACGATATGCTACACCAACTGCTTTAACTAAAGTGCTGGCAATCAAAATAAAAAGATATATAGCTCCTAGTACTGGATCAACGAGAGATAATATAAAAAGTAATATAATCGCGCCATATGAAATTAGACCTGGTAAAATTTCTAAAAAACGGTAAAGTTTAGTGCGTTTACCTTGAGGAATTTCAAGATTTTTACGCATTATTTTAAACTTCCCCAAGTAGCCGACTTAGAACTAATGCGGTGGCGAGAATGAGAAATGTGGTGGTAATAAGGAAAAATTTAGCCATACCACTACCACGCTTGTGAAAAATTCGTACAGCAAGAATATTGTGGAGAATACCATATATTAAAGCAAGGATTGGAAAAGCAATAAGGCTAGTCCATGTACCGTCGCGATAACCGCCGATATCGCCATAACCAACTTTAACAACTGCGGCATTAGGATTAAGGCTAATAATGGAAAAAATAAGTAAGCCAAGTGAGAGCAGAAAATTTAATATCATAAAAACGAGTAGGCCACGTTCGGTTTGATAAATTTTAATAAAATCTTCTTTAAAAGTTTTCATAGGTTACTTATTTTTAGTTAATTTTTCAACTACTGCTTCGACCTTCTGAATAAACATAATGTCGCCTACTATCCCAACAAGGCCGGAAACAATCATCATCCAACCAATTACAGTCGCAACATCATTGAAGGTGACGAAAACACCAAGCACCAACATAATAAGTGCTAAGACTGTAGTTATTCTCCAAATAGAAAGTCCGGCAGTATGAAGCTTTAAGGCGGTGTTCATACGAACTAAAGATTCGTAGATGATAAAGATACCGACAATAATACGAAATACATTAACGATATCAGAACCTATAACGAGTATAGTAATACCTATAAGAACGGAGATAACTCCCGATAGTAGGTTGTTGTTGAAAAAATCATTCTGCCCTTTTTCGACAAAATAATTAATAATCTGAAAGGCACCTTTAACAATAAAGAAGGTTCCAAAAATGTAAGTAACGATTCGCATCATTAAATCTGGCCATGCGACAAATAAAATGCCCAAAATCATCAAAGAAAGTGATTCGAAAACAGCTGACCAAGCAGATTTTTTGATATCCCCACTAATTTGCTCAATCGGTCGTTTAATAATTTCTGCCTTAGACATAAAAACTCCTTTGTATTATTATAACATATATGTTTATTGCTATAAAAAACGTAACTTTAAAAAATGTTCATGCTAATGGCATGAATTTTTGTGGAGCCGATGGCAGGGATCGAACCTGTGACCTGCTCGTTACGAATGAGCTGCTCTACCAACTGAGCTACATCGGCACTTCTACATTATATCATACCTTACGAGGCTTACGGTGTTTTTTAGGTTTTTCAACATTTTCGCCAGCGGCAGAACGAGCAGATAAATTGAGAGCACGGAGAAGTTTGGAGCGAGCATGAGGCGTAAAGATTTTATCAAGCCAGGTAGATTTAGGTGTTTGATTTTTAGATGTTAATATTTCGACTATGTCACCCTGTTCTAATTTTTTATTCAAATTACTCATTTTACCATTAATCTTAACTCCGACTACGTGGTCACCAATTTCAGAATGGAGCCGATAGGCAAAGTCTAAAGGCATGGCACCAGCCGGAAGATCGATGATGTCACCTTTAGGGGTATAAACAAAAATTTTGTCAGCGAATAGATTGAGTTTAAGTTTTTTAAGATCGACTTTTTTGCCCTCGCGAAGTTTAGCAGCTGTCATTTGAAGTTCAGTGATCCAAAGTAAATTAGTGGGCAAATGCTCAATCTTCCCTTTTTTATAGTTCTCTGTAAGTTTTTGCTCATTATAATAAAAACTGGCAGCAAGACCACGCTCAGCATATTCGTGCATTTCGCGCGTACGAATTTGAAATTCTACGACATGTTTATCTTTAGTAATAACTGTAGTGTGGAGAGATTGATAACCATTTTGTTTTGGCATAGCAATGTAATCTTTGATTCGACCATTCATTGGCATATAGAGTGAATGAATAACACCTAATGTAAGATAGCAATCAGTAATATCATTAACTATAATACGTAAAGCTGTAAGATCATAAATTTCATTGATGTTTTGATTATGTTTAGCAAGTTTTTTGTGAAGTGAATAAACTGACTTCACGCGACCAGATATTTCAAATTTGATGCCTTCTTTTTTGAGAACGAGTGAAATTTCATTTTTGATTTTGCTAAGTGATTGCTCGGCGGCTTTGTTATGTTTTTCAATAAGATTCTTGAGTTCATCATAACGTTTGGGATCGACATATTTAAAGGCTAAATCTGACATTTCAACACGAAGAAGTCCCATATTAAGACGATCGGCTAATGGCGCAAAAACTTCTAGAGTCTCTTTGGCAATTTTTTTCTGTTTATCTGGTGGAAGTGCGGAAAGAGTACGTAAATTATGAAGACGATCAGCTAGTTTGATAATTAATACACGAATATCATCTCCGAGAGCAATCATAAGTCTTAAAAAATTATCTTTAGTAGTAGGAAGATAAGTATCAATATCGCGCATTCCAGTACGAGCAGTAGAAAGCTTGGTTACTCCATCGACTAAAAAAGCTACTGATTCGCCAAATTCTTTACGAATATCATCTAGAGTAAGATCTGTATCTTCAATCGTATCATGTAAAATACCGGCAATAATTGTATCTTCATCCATACCCCACTCTTCGAGAATTTTTTTGACAGCCAATGGATGCACAATGTAAGGTTCGCCCGTTTTGCGAGTTTGGCCTTCGTGCGCTTTTTTAGCAACTTCTACAGCGTGTTTAACACGCTCGGATTCAGTAACCGATGGTTTCATATCTATATTATACAATAATTAAGTAATTTATTCCTCGATACGTCTTTTATTTTTGTGATGCTTGACGATAAGGTGAATAATAGTACCAATAATAGCGCATACAGTGACCGCAAGTAAAGCTAAAAACCAAATTGGACAGATAATAACGTCTTTCTCTTCGGTAGAGACTGTACCATTATAGTAAATCGTTTGATTAATTTTAACAACACCAAGAGCTGGTAAGTTGTTGACCTCACGTTCAACGAAACGTGTAGTTTCTGGCATAATCACTTCTGAGTATTGACCTTCATTATCCTCGGTCGGCAAGATAACTCTACCGGTGAAGAAATCTGTCACAGTAATGACGAAAGTAGCATCCATATGAACATTGCCTTCATTGGATATTAACGCACTAAGTGTAACAGGTGCAGTTACAACAAATCCTGGTATATTATTCTCTTGAACTTCGCCTATATATTCAGTTTTACCAGCAACACTGCCATAAATAATACTGGCCATTTCGAAAACATTCTGTATAGCAACACCTTCGCTGTTGCTTGCATCATTATTGGATGTAACGGTAAGAGCCGCATATTGACCACCAGCTGGAGCGTTTTTAGGGACGGTAATAGTGAATTTGATTTCTTTGGATTCATTAGGTTTAATCTTGCCGGTTGGTTCTTCAAGTTCAATCCATTTAGCAATGGCTGTATGATCTGAATCGGTAATTAAGTCGGCTTGATAGTCTTGCCCCGCTACGCCATATGGTACAACTGCGACTTTGTAAGCGAAATCTTCGGTAGCATCTACTGGGTTGACTACGGTAATTGAACCTTTATACACTTCACCTGGTTTTAATGAAAAACGTTGGCTCATCGGTAAGACTGTAAACATATTGCTATCCATAAAATCCTCCACAATTTCTTGGGTATATTATATCAGATCTTACTCAATTGACAAAATTTTGCCAGTGCTCTTTTCTAATTTTAAAAGACGTTGGTTTTTGGAACCACGAAATCTAAGGCTAAGGTCACGCTGGCTCAAAATGAATGGCCCATCGATCAGAGCATCAAGGGATCTCAAAAGCTCCCAAGGTTCTTTGCCATATTCTTTAATAACTTCATAAGTAAAGCCAGTAAAGCTCCAAATATTCCAGTTTAATTCTTCCCTGGCCCAATCGGCGATTTCTTTACAAGCTTTAGCTTGAACAAATGGTTCGCCTCCACAAAAAGTAATTCCTGCTTGACCGCGAAATTGTTTTAATTCCTGTTTAATATCATCAATTTTAATCAAAAAACCAGCTTCATAGTCCCACGTTTCGGGGTTCTGACAACCTCTACAATGATTGGGGCATCCTTGAGTCCAAAGCACAACACGTAATCCGTCACCATTGACAATATTGTCATGTTCGAGTGGACCAGAGAGGCGGATATACCCCTCTGGTGTTTCGAGTTGTTTGCTAAGTTTATTAAGTGAAACTTGATGCCAATCTGTTTTTTCGGTCATTATTTACCTTTCACACAACATTTAACTTTCTCAAATGGGAGATCACCTTCGAGACGACCACAATGCGGGCAACGATCACCAGTGATAATGCCAGAGAATCCACAGACAGGATCACGATCGACTGGATGGTTGACTGAACCATAACCAATACCCTCGTCATGCATTTTGCGAATTACAGACTCAAAAGCTGCAATATTTTGGGATGGATCACCATCAAGCTCGATATAAGTAATATGACCGGCATTGCAAAGATTATGATATGGCGCTTCGATCTCGATTTTTTCAAAAGCAGAAATTGGGTAATAAACTGGTACGTGGAAGGAATTAGTATAGAATTCTCGATCAGTAACGCCTTTGATTTTGCCATATTCTTTACGATCAATCTTAGTAAAGCGACCGGCGATACCTTCAGCTGGAGTGGCTAACAAACTGAAGTTTAGCTTATATTTTTTGCAATATTCATCACATTTTTCACGCATATGAGTAATAATATCAAGACCAAGATCACGAGCGTCTTCGTCTTCACCGTGGTGCTTGCCAGTCATAGCAACGAGAGTTTCGGCTAGACCGATAAAACCAATAGATAGTGTACCGTGTTTAATTACATCCCTTAGAGTATCATTAGGACTAAGTTTTTCAGAGCCAAACCAGTTACCTTGCCCCATGAGGAATGGGAAGTTACGAACGTGTTGGTTGGCCTGAAAGTCAAATCGTTCAAGAAGCTCATCACGAACAAGATCCATTTTTTCGTCAAGTTCTTTGTAGAAACCTTCCCAATCGGCTTCTTTACGTTCTTTCAAACAAATGCCATGTTTGATACCAATACGAACGAGATTGACAGTAGTAAAGGAAAGATTACCCCGACCAGTAACGATGCCGTCTGATTCTGGGAAGACCGAAGCAAATACACGAGTACGACAACCCATAGTAGCAATTTCGGTACGATAATCGCCCTTTTTATAATATTTGAGATTGTAAGGAGCATCTACAAAACAGAAGTTTGGGAAAAGACGTTTGGCTGAAACTTCCATGGAACGTTTGAAAATATCATAATTTGGATCTTCAGGATTGTAATTAATTCCCTCTTTAACTTTTAGAATACTAATTGGGAAAATCGGTGTTTCACCTTTACCAAGGCCGTTTTCAGTAGCTTGAAGTAAATCTAGTGAGACTAAACGACCAGCTGGAGTAGTGTCAGTACCAAAATTGATTGAGGTAAATGGTACTTGGGCACCAGCACGGGAATGCATAGTGTTAAGGTTGTGAACGAAACCCTCCATAGCTTGAAGAGTTTCACGCTCAACGTCTTCATTGGATGCTTCGATAACTTCTTTAGGCCACTTAGCTTTTTTGAGCTTAGCGTCATCGCCGTATTCATAGGTATCTTTGATATCTAGATCAAGTTTTTTACCGGCGAATTTATTATATTTTTTGAGATTACGTTTTAAAGCTTTTCTAAAAGATTTATTAACTCCTGGGGCCATAGCGTAGTCGAAATTTGGAATAGATTGACCGCCGTGTTGTTCATTTTGATTGGCTTGAAGCAAAATTGCCGCAAGAGCGCCATAAGAACCGATAGAATTTGGAGTTCTAAGATGACCGTGACCAGTGTTAAAACCACCATTTTCAAATAAAACAAATGGATCAGACTGACAACAAGTAAGCGTACCTGTAGCGTAAAAGTCTAAGTCGTGAATGTGAATATCGCCATTATCGTGGGCGGCGGCGATATCAGGACGAAGCAGTAAAGATTTAGCAAAAACTTTAGAGCCTTCAGCGCCAAATTGGAGCATTTTGCCCATGGCTGAGTTACCATCAACGTTAGCGTTTGAACGCTTAACGTCGGAGTCTTCGGAGGCATCAGCGTGACTAATGGTACGATAGATCATCATAAGATCGGATTTAGCTTCACGACGACGAGAACGTTCTTGGCGATATTGGATATAGGCCCTAGCAGTCTTTTTAAAACTAGATTCCATTAAAACTTCTTCAACAATATCTTGAACTTGTTCAACGTTAGGAGTTCGTGAAATAATTTTTTCTTCAGCACGCGCTAATACTTTCTCAGTGAGGGCTTTAGCGCGATCGTACTTAAATTCTTCTGTAGCAAGACCGGCTTTAGCGATAGCTTCGGTAATTTTTTCAGGATCAAATTTTACGATTTTACCGTCTCTCTTGACGATTCTTTTGAACATTCTATACCTCCTTTTTAGTTCAAATTTTTATGTATGACGCTACATTTGGTGTCTATAACCTAGTATATAACACTATATATGGAATTGCAAGACTTTTTATGCTTAATTTTTGGTTTTTTGTTTTGAGGAATGATATGCTAAATAATATCCACCACCTACTAGAATTGCGCCACCAATAATATTGCCAATAGTAACTGGCAGTAAATTATGAACTAAGAAATCAGCAATACTAGGAGCAGGAAGATTATAGATGGCTCCAGTTAATATACCCGATGGGACAAAAAACATATTGGCTATGGAGTGTTCAAAGCCACAGAGTACAAAAAGCATAATGGGTAGAAAAATAGCCATAATTTTGTCACTAACGGTATCGGCAGCGAAAGCCATCCAGACGGCAATACAAACAAGAAAATTACACATGACTCCTTTTAATATAGCTTCGAAGAAACCGAGACTGACTTTGATGTTAGCGGTGGCAGCTACGGTATCTGGAATTGCATCAAAAGCGCCACTAATAACTACTACAGTAGCGATAAAAATTGCACCAATAAAATTGCCAATAAAAACTATAGTCCAATTCAAAAGCATTCTTGAAAGTTTAATTCTATGATCAAAAAGAGCCATGATCATTAAGTTATTCCCTGTAAAAAGTTCACTACCGGCAACTACTACCATAGCTAGCCCAGCAGTAAAAATACAGGCACCAGCAATTTTGCCGCCATAAACATTTCCGAAAGTAGCCCCTACGCCAGCTAAGGCTATAAACATTCCAGCAAAAATACCCAATATTAGCATTTTCCACCAAGAAAGATTAGCTTTGTTGACTCCGGTTTCTATGGCTTTTGAAATCATTTCATTGGGTGTTAGCATGTGATAATTCCCTTCTGTTTATTGTTGCTATTATATTATTTAAAATAAATGTTTACAATCAAGTTAACGTAGAAAGCCATTAATAATTTTGGATTCAGCTTCTTGATTAGTTAACCCGAGAGTCATAAGCTTAGTGAGTTGAGTAGAAGCAATTTTGCCAATGGCTGCTTCGTGGATAAGCTCAGCATCCTTGGTTTTAGCGTCTAAAGCGGGGATAGCGTGAACCTCGGCTTGGTCCATAATAATAGCATCACAAGCAGAATGACCACGACATTGATTCTTTCCTGAAATAGTGGCTTTAAATATCTGTTTAGAAATATCTTGAGCTACAGAACGAGAAGCAATGTCGGCAACGGAATTTTTACCATTAAGTTCTATTTCATAAATGGATTCGGCAGTTTGACGACCATGTGTCATGAGACGTTCCTTGATGAATATGCTAGCGTTGTCGGCAAGATTAGCAGTAGTTTTACGAATAGTAGAATCAATTCCCTTAATTTGTTCCAACTCCAGAGTAGCTTCAGAATTTTTGGCAAGATCAACTTCTGTAACTGGATTTAAAATCTTACCGCCCTTACCGGGGCCAAAACCGTAGTGTTTTTCGATATATTTAATTTTGGCATTTTTACCAACATGAAATCTATGGATGCCATCATGGACAGAGTCTTGATTGCCGCAATTATAAATGCCACAACCTGCTATAATAGTGACCTCGGCATCATCACCGATATAAAAATCATTATAAACAACTTCTTTTAGGCCGGTGGCACTAATAGCGACAGGAATGTGAACTTGTTCGTTTTTAGTACCTTTTTTGATATAAATATCAAGACCAGATTTATTAGGTTTTGTTTCGACATCGATGTTAGTAGTGGAGCGTTTGCCGACCGATTTACCATTAACACGAAAATTATAAGCGCCTTCTGGAATTTCAAAAAGATCAGCCACTTCGCAAAAAATCTGTTTTTCTTCTTTACTCAGTTCCATGGCGTTCTCCTATAATAGTCGGTAGTATTTTGGCTGAAGTGCCCTTTGTTTTAATTCTACCTTCTTCTAAAACAATAATTTCATCAGCTATTTTGAGAATTCGTTCTTGATGTGAAATAATTATAATAGTGTAATTCTTAGATTTGAGTTTTTTAAATATCCTAATAAGATTTTCAAAACTCCATAAATCAATACCAGCTTCTGGTTCGTCAAAAATAATAAGTTTAGCATGACGAGCTAGAACCGAAGCAAGTTCGATGCGCTTTAATTCGCCACCGGAAAATTTATTATTGATTTCTCTTGATAAATAATTTGAGGTTAAACCAACTCTTTTGAGATATTGAATGGCTTCTTCTGGTGCAATTAATTCGCCGCTTGCAATATTGAGTAAATCATACACAGTGAGACCTTTAAACGTAACGGGTTGCTGAAAAGAATAGGCAATACCTTTCTTAGCATGAGCAGTGACATTTTGCTTAGTAATATCCTCTTTATTTAAAATAACTTGACCATTAGTAGGGACTTTGATACCCATAATAATTTCGGCAAGCGTAGATTTACCGCTACCGTTTGGGCCGGTGATTGCAGTAAAACTGTTAGGTTTTATTTTTAGTGAAATATGGTCCAGGATTTTTGCCCTAGACCCACCTTTAACCTCATAACTAACGTCTTTTAACTCTAACATCTGTATATATTATACACCAATCATATAGTATTAACTTCGGTAATATTTTTTAATAAGGCTAAAGCTCGCTTGGCCATTTCTGGATCTTTTGGATTCATTGAAAAATGACTAGATAAACAACCGTGTATTTCTAGGACTTTTTGTTCACTTTCAAATAAATTGTCGTCAAACCATATAAATGGCTTGTTGAAGTCGATTGCTTCTGTTTTTAGTACGCTAAAATCTGTTGGTTTGACTATTAAAGATGCTTGGTTAACTAACTCGTTAGGAAGCTCTGAGTTAAGAAGTGCTGCTCGCGTATGATTATATCCTTGTCGGCAGTGTGTAGTTAACCAATAAGTGCTGTTCGAATAATTTTTTAGAATATATTCAAGAAATTCCGTTACGTCTCTTAGAGGTGACGCCACTCCTCTTAAAACTCCGTCAATGTCTAGATATATATTCATAATAATTTTATTAACCATCTTATATGCTTAATAGTTATTATAGCAAATTAACTTTGGATTGATATTTAGACTATGATAAAAAATATAGAAGCGTTCCTAGG
>JAGCST010000017.1 GCA_017964025.1 Candidatus Saccharimonadota bacterium | reverse complement strand
TTTCTTCTTCCTCTGCTAACGTTAGTACTTCTTCTTCAGCCTTCTTGGTCTCCTCTTCCGCTTTTTTGACCTCTTCGGCTCGCCTCGCCTCTTCTTCCTCATTTACATCCGTCAAACTTGGTACACTTACCGCGCCTTCAAAACTACGTGTCTTTTTCTCATTCTTTTCCGAAGTATCTACTGCCACCACTTGTTCGGTCGGATTATCCGCTTTTGCTACCTGAATTGATGTCTTCTCATGTACCGGTTCAAACTCAATCACCACATCACTAACCGTCGTCGTTGCAAAGGTTATCGAAGTATCCACTATACTTGGATTTACCGCACTAGTATCCTGTTCATACACTGGCTCGCTCGATTCACTTACACCCTGCGACTCTTGATATCCATCGCTAGCATCAACAATCCCCACTATGTCATCCGCTTCAAACTCCTCTTCCTCTACTTGACGTGTCGACACAGTTCCTTCATTATTATTTTTATCCATTTCTACTACTATAAAAGCAGTCACCCCCATACTAGCAAGCAATAAAAAACCCACTAGAATTTTTGTTTGTTTTTGTTTTAAATAATTCCACATATGCTTAAATTAAAGCGTATATTTGAAAAAATGTCAATACTGTTTTAAAAATTTAATCTCGTTTCTAATTCAGAAATAAACGCCTTTTCAGTTGAAGATACCGCTGCAAATCCTTTAATACCAGAACCCGCAAACTCTCGCGCCAATTCAATCATACTAAACTTATCAATTGATTTTATCAAACCAGCCATATTGTCATATTTTTCAACCGTACCATTTGTGAAATATCCGTCCGCATAATAATCTGCAATCTGCCCCACAGTTTGTGCCCCCATTTGCATTCTACCTAAAGCATACGATTTAGCAGCCAAGAAATCCATATCCAAAATTTCACCATTTAAAGTCTTCATCAACTCAGTTTGAATTAATTCAAATAATTCTTCTGCATTCTCAATATTTACTTCACCATCAAAATCCCAATATGAATTATGTGCATTACTCGCCACCGAACTCCCCATACCATATACTAAACCTCGTTTTCTGGCTGCACCAAAAATCTTTGAATTAGTTGTACCATTTAGAATATGATTTAAACAATTCATTGCAAAAACTTCTCTCGGATTCAAATGCCTCGGCGTCACTAACGAAAAGCCAAATGTAATATTAGAAGCATCTTTCCGCCGAATCGAAACTGCCTCCGAAGAATGCAAATCAGTCGTCGGAATTTCAAATTCTCTTCCCTCTTTCAAATCCCATTCTTCAAGCATTTTCATTATTTTACGTTTTCGTCCTCGAATCCGTCCAGCGATAATAAAACGCATATTTTTCGCCGTATGAGTTCGTCTATAATGTTCACGAATATCTTTAAGCTCAATATTAGAAATTGTTTTCAATCTATCAGCCAAGTCTAAAATATCTTCCCCTACCGCTTGTTGTACTCTTGGCCACAACAATCTATAATAATCATTCATGTAGCCAGTAAGTTCTGAACGTACATTGGCTTTTTCAGATTTTAACTCTTCCTCATTAAAACGTGGCTCACAAATTGATAGTTGTTGCAAATTCATAATCCGTTCCCACTCAAAATCTGCGCACTCTGTTTCATAACACACAGATATATCTGAAGTCCACGCATTATGATAAGCTCCATTTTTAGTAAATTCAGCCTCAAAAGCCTGCTCATCCTTATATTTAGCATTTGCACCAAACGCTAAATGTTCCACTACATGTGGAATTTCATAAACATCCTTGTTCCTAGCATAAAGCATACCTGCCCGAAATTGAATTCTGGTCGACATCACACTGGCACCTGGAATATGTATCAATAAACCCTTCGCACCATTTTTTAATTGGATTTCTTCTACAGAATGCTTCATATTCTAATACATTAATCTATTTTCGTTTCTTGCCGGATTTTTTCTTTTTCTTCTTCGAACCAGATTTAGATTTAAGCCTCCTTGGCACTGGTCTAGTTCCGACTGGTCTTTTTCTAAATTCTTCGTCAAGGTTCTTCTCACCATTAGTAATTTCGTTCACTCCACGCTCTGTCTGAGATTCCGCCATCTTTGTAAGTTCTGATTCGTATTCTTCACCATCCGTGACATTATCCGCAGCCGCTTCAGCTGGTGTAATCGAAAGTAAAATCTTTAATACTTCTTCACGTAAGTTTCTTTGTAAACCATCAAAGAGTTTCTGTGATTCTGAACGATACTCTACCAATGGGTCTCTTTGCCCAACCGAACGCCAATGAATGCCCTCGCGTAAATGCTGCATATTCTCAAGATGTTGCATCCATAAAGTATCTAACACCTTCAAATACACTTCACGCTCTACTTTGCGCATTGTTTCATCACCAAACTCTTCTTCTTTCTTATGATAAGCTTCTTCTACTGCTTCAAAAGCCATCTTTTCACGATCTTTTTCTTTACGCGCTAAACCAATCCCATGAATCAGATCATCATCAAAATCAAATACTGCTTTAAATTCTGTATCAAAATTCTTATTTACTCGTGATGAAAACTCTGTTAACATCTGAACTTCTTCACGCATCAAACGCTTAATTTCCGGATAGATATCATCACCTTCAAGGATTTTACGACGCATCATATATACTACTTTACGATGGCGATTGATTACGTTATCATATTGCACCACATTTTTTCGTGAATCAAAGTTAAATCCTTCAATTCGTTTTTGTGCAGCTTCAAGAGTTTTTGAAATTGCACGCGTTTGAATTGGAGTATCTTCATCTACACCTAATCGCGTCATCAACATTTTCACTCTATCACCTTGGAAAATACGCATTAAATCATCTTCACAAGATACAAAGAATTGTGTCGTACCTGGATCACCCTGACGACCACCACGACCACGTAACTGATTATCTACTCGCCTTGAATCATGTCGTTCTGAGCCAATTACTACAAGACCGCCCAATTCTTTCACACCTTCACCTAATTTAATATCTGTACCACGACCTGCCATATTAGTCGCTAGAGTAATCGCTCCTTTTTCACCGGCTTTAGCAATAATTGCCGCCTCACGCTCATTATTTTTAGCGTTCAAAATTTCATATGGTAAATTATATTGATCCAAATAGCTAGCAATTTCTTCATTATTAGCAATTGAACCAGAGCCAACCAACACTGGTTGCCCTTTTTCATGATACTTCACAATTTCATCCGCAATGGCTTTTAATTTACCAGCTTTCGTTTTGTAAATTAAATCATCTTTATCAACACGAATAATTGGCTTATTTGGTGGAATTTGAATCACATCTAACGCATAAATTTGTTGGAATTCTTCTGCTTCAGTAAATGCTGTACCGGTCATACCAGACAACTTCTTGTATAGACGGAAGAAATTCTGAAACGAAATTGTCGCAAGTGTCATTGACTCTTGTTTAACAGCCACACCTTCTTTTGCTTCAATCGCCTGGTGCAAACCTTCATTATAACGTCGTCCTTGCATCAAACGACCAGTATGCTCATCTACGATAATCACCTCACCCGAATTAGTTACCACATAATCTTTATCACGCTTAAATACAATTTCTGCCCGAATTGCTTGTTCCAAATGATATACTAACCGTGTGTTTTTTGTCGAATATAAATTATCTACACCTAAAATCTTCTGTATTTTTTCAATACCCTTATCCGTTAAAGTCACACTTCGCCTTTTTTCGTCAAAAATATAATCTTCAGGAACCAAACGCGCAGCTACTTTAGCAAATTGATAATACGACTCTGGATTATCTGCAGCTGGCGCCGAAATAATCAACGGAGTCCTTGCTTCATCAATTAGAATTGAGTCAACCTCATCCACAATTGCAAAATTCAATTCTCTCTGACGCAAATATTGCACTTCACTCGTCATATTATCACGCAAATAATCGAAACCAAACTCATTGTTAGTACCATAAGTAATATCCGCCTCATAAGCCTCTTTTCTAGTGCAAGGTTTGAGATGTGAAAATCTCTCATCATCATGCTCAGTATTTTCAAATTCTGCATCATAAATAAACGAAGCTTCGTTAATAATCACGCCCACAGACAAACCCAGAAAATCATAAATCGGGCCATTCCAACCCGCATCACGTTGAGCTAAATAATCGTTAACTGTAACAATATGTACACCACGCCCAGTCAAGCCATTAAGATACGCTGGCAACATAGCAACAAGCGTCTTGCCTTCACCAGTCTTCATTTCTGCTACAGCACCTTCATGAAGCACTATGCCACCAATTAACTGGACATCATACGGTCGAAGTCCTAAAATCCTTTTTGAAGCTTCTCTTGCTACCGCAAAAACCTCTGGCAAAAGTTCATTTAAAATCTTAGTATCATCAACTGGTGGACGTTTTTTGCCAGTCTTATTAATACCTTCTTCAGCACGAGCTGTCTTTAATGCCTTATTAATTTTTGCCTTAAATATCTCGGTCTGACTAGCTAATTCTTCGTCGCTCATCGCCTCATATTTTGGCTCTAATTTAGTAATTTCTCGTGCCCGTTTCCATAAACGCCTCAAAATCTTTTTCTGAGCATCGCCAAAAACTCCTTGTAAAAATTTAGTTAGTGCAGTCTTATCTGCGAGCTTATCACTCGGTTTTTTCTCTTTCTTAGCCATATAACTCCTAGTACTACCCCCCATTTTACCACATTATTTACGTCTAATAAAGAGGCTTTTCAAACTTTTCCTTTGGCGATGTGGTTGTGTTTCTAATTTATAACGACGAATTTGCCCCATTAACTTCGCTTCAACCAAATCTACCCCCGCAAATACGTTTGTACATTCATCTCTAGCTGCCAAAACCTTGCCACCAGTTATATCCATCGCTGCCGAAATCTCATATTTATCATTCTTGCCTTTTCCAATTTCTGTCACTACTACTTTGCAAATCACATCTTTTTTCTTACGTCGTGGCAAATATTTATCAAGTTTACCTAGTCTCTTTTCTACATATTTTCGAAACGGCTCTTCAATCTTATAACCATTACCGCTAATTTCGATTTTTTCAATCATTATATCTCCTCTTTATTATTTAAATATGGTCTCAAAACTTCTGGCACTTTCAATTTGCCATCCTGAGTCGCATAATTTTCTAATATCACTACTAGAGCCCGTGCCAAAGGAATCGCTGTTCCATTCAAAGTATGCACAAATTCTACCGTCCCATCCTTTCGTCGCACTCTACAATTAACTGCTCGCGCCTGAAAATCAGTACAGTTTGAACATGAAGTAATTTCTTGATATTTCTGATTTACTGGCGACCAATATTCCATATCATATTTCTTCGCTGCCGGAGCTCCAAGATCCCCTGCTGCTATATTTATCACGTGATATGGAATACCAAGTCCTTGCCAAATATCTTCTTCAATTTCCAATATTTTTTCATGCATTTCTTTAGATTTTTCTGGCAAACAAAATACGTACATTTCTAATTTATTAAACTGATGTACACTAAATAAACCCCTCGTATATTTTCCGTATGTTCCAGCTTCTTTTCTAAAACACGCCGAATATCCCGCATACAAAAATGGCAATTTATCTTCATCAATTATTTCATCCATATGATATCCAGTAAGCGGCATTTCTGCAGTCGCAATCATCGCTAAGTCTTCACCTTCAATAAAATATTCATCCGATTGTTCAGAACTACGTGGGTTAAAACCACAACCTTCCAAAACTCTTGATGAAACCATATCCGGAACTGTCATAAAAGTAAACCCATGTTCTAGCACTTTAGACAAACCATATTGAAGCAATGCATTTTCAAGTAAAGCGAGTTCACCCTTTAAATAATAAAACTTCGCTCCTGCTACTTTAGCACCACGTTCAAAATCTACCCAATCACGACTTACCGCATAATCCAGATGATCTACACCTGTCTCATGGTTTTCTCCCCACTTTTTCACTTCTACTGAGCATTCCTCGCCACCCAAAGGTACATCATCAAAAATCACATTTGGAACTTGTTTCAAAAGCTTTTTCACTTCTGTTTCTGCTGAAGTAAGCGCTTGTTCTTTTTCCGACAGTTCCTCTTTAATTTGCTTACCTTTTTTAATTAAATCTGTCGACGGCTTTCCACCTTTCATCTTAGCAGCAGTTTCATTACGAGCCTTTCTAAGCTCCTCTACTTCCGACAAAATCTTCTTCCGCTCATCATCGAGCCTTACTATTTCTTTTATATCTATTTTGTAGCCTTTTTCTTTTGTAGATTTTTCTACTAGTTCAAGATTTTCTCTGATAAACTTCACATCTAACATACAATCATTATACCACTATTTTTTACTTATATATATTTTTATATAAAATACCCCAATCTCGAAGTTTCAAATCCCCTGGTCTTGCGTCTTTAGAAATTCTAATTTCTTCAAAAAGCTGCAATAACTCTTCTTTAGATTTCAAGCCCATTAGATTACGTATTAACTTCTTTCTAGGTGCTCTAAATCCTTGTTTAATTAAATCAAAAACCTCTTTAGAAATTTCTGGTTTTTCAAGAGGTTCTAATATTATTACTTGTGAATCCACTTTCGGTGGTGGCGTAAATTCCTCACTTGGAACCACCGGTCCCGCCAAAACTTTCGCTCGATTTTTTACAAACAATGACAATAACGTCTCTTTATCGCTTAAAATTCTCTCCGCTACCTCTTTCTGTATCAACAATACTACCCTTCTAGGTAACGGTGATACAGTTAAAACTCTTTCAATAATCGGACTAGTAATATAATATGGGATATTCCCCGCTACTACGTAAGGTTCTTTCATCAAACTAAAATCGAACTTCAAAATATCTTCATTTACAACCTCTAAATTTGTACCAGGAAATGATTTCGGTAAATTTTCCGCCAATCGAGTGTCAAATTCTACTGCAACCACTTTCTTAAATCGTTTTAATAAAGAAGTAGTCAAAAACCCTAAACCTGGACCAATTTCTAAACATTCCTCTACCTTATCTAACTCCGTTTTTTCGGAAGAAACTTCAACGCTTCCTTCGCTAGCTAAATCTGCAATATTATTCAAAATATCTCGATTTTTTAACCAATGCTGTCCTAATGACTTAATATTTTTCATAAATAAGTCCCTAAATTTTACCTGCCATCATGATTAGACCAGTCAGTCGCAAGATCAAACTGTTCCGGATTTTTTGCCGCAAAACCTCCAGTATCATAAACTTTACCAGGCCCAAGTGATGTCTCTACCACCGAACATCTCGGATAGCGTGACAAATTAGCTGCCACCAATACATAACCATCCTGATCTACTTTTGCACCATCAGCCCGCACTGAATAACTCGTTCCACAATATCTAATCACTGTACCCATATTAAGATCATAATAAGTTTCTTGCCTCAAAACCGTCGTTCCATCAGCTTTTGTATAAGTATAATAATTTCGTCCCATTCCAGCAGTCAAAGGATGCCGCTCAATCGCACTTGCTCCTACTGCTACTACTCGTTTCACCGGTTCTCGTACTGTTTCTTCAGACACAAACTCACGTGAAACTTCCTCATTATCTACATAAAGTACATTATAATATACACGTTTCATCCCTACTTCACCTAACTGACGTACTTCTTCAACTCCAGGTGCCAAATTGTAATCCTTTATTTTTTCTTCTGCAAACGGAATTTCTTCTTCTACTGTCAAAGTACGCCCACCATTACGTGAAATCTCATAAATATTCACCAAGCCAGCTTCTAGAAAATCTGTATTTGCCACCATTTTTACCTCATCGCCATCGTAAATTGTTAAACCAGCTTCCTTTGCAATCGTTTTTGCATCATAGCTTGCTGTCATCAAATACTGTTCCGTTACACCATCTCGTATAATTACTGGCCTCGCTCTATATATATTAATAAAAAAGTTATCGGCATTAATTTCTGAATCCAATCCAGGATCAACAATATCTCCATTATTTATCTCTATATTAGCCCTATCCAAAGCCTCTTTCACTGTCTTAGCATCCGTTCGTACGATTAATTTTTCACCATTATCATAAAAAGTAACATATTTTGTCCCGTCAGTACTATAAACTATACCATCCTCACTATCTGCAAAAGTCGGCATCGCTGCAAGCTTTAATAAACAACCGAAAAAAACGCCCACAACAAGTATGATCGTTGCGATCAAAATTCGATTGAACTTCTTGGAAAGTTCCATACGCCAATTATACCACACTCGTACTTACACGTCTATTTTTAATATCATAATAAAAATCCACCACAAAAGGTGAATTCTTATTTACTAATTTCTAGGTGGATAAGATAAGGTCATACATATTAGCCAAAACAGCTCTACACTCTCCACCCCCAGTTCAAACCTCTCTCAACGTCAAGACTTGGTTCGAACCTACTTTCATTTTAGCATAGGCGACATCATTGTCAACATTGTTTTTTCAGATTTTTTATGTCATAATATAATTATGCTTTTTATCTATTTTACAGAGGTAAAATACCAAAAACCGAACACCTTATACTTGACAAAAACATTATTTCATTTTTTTAAAAAAATTCAAAATTAATATCAAACTTGTGCTATAATAATGTCCATGAATTGGAGGAAATGGCTCGACGAATTCGTCCTTGCCGCAAAAGGTATATTATTGGCAAGTAAGGAAAGACGTTTCTGGTATGGTTTTATCCCTAGCTTCATTTTTTTCGGTATGTTAATTAATTTGCTTCAAGGCGGCTTCGCTAAGTTCGAACTTATGGGTGCTCTTGGTTTCCCTGACAATCTCAAAATTCTCGCTAGTAGCTTCTTATCAATTTTTGGCGTCAATCAACCATTTCTAGATTGGCTACCAATTTTTGCTATTTGTATATTACAAGGAGCTCTTATTGGTCTTATCGTCTTACTTTGGAATAAAAAACGCCAACAAAACTCTGAAAATTCCACCAATTCCGCTAATTTAGGCAGCGCCGGTATTATCACTGGTCTAATTGCTCTTGGAGCTGGCTGCCCCACCTGTGGTACAACCTTACTCACTCCGCTAATCGGTGCTATTTTCTCTACTGGAGGTCTTGCTGTCACTGGTACTATATCTACAGTTGTAACTATACTTGCCGTTATTATAGCAATCCTATCATTAAAACGTCTTGGTGAAGAATCCTATGTTATAATAGTTAATGAAAAATATCTAGCTAAAAAAGCTAAGAAAAAGGAGTAGTGTGAATAAAGCAATCAGAATTGTAGGTATTATTGTAGTTGTAGTTATTATTATTGCAGCTATTGTCGCAAGTATGACTAATAAACCAAGCTCTCACGCCGACAAAGTTTGGGATGAAGCTACAACAGTTGGCAATCTTGAAGCTAAAAATTATTTTATAATCTATTCCGATCTTGTTTGTCCATATTGTGTAGCTTTTGAAAATGCTATTGTAGAACATGAAGATGAATTCAAAAAATATATTGAAGAAAACGATATTCTTGTCGAAGTTCGCTTATCAGACTTTCTTTATAGGTATGGCGAAACTAGCCCTGTACATTCTCACTATTCCGCCATCGCTACTTACTGCGCTAAAGATGAAGGTAAGTTTTGGGACTATTACAATAAAGCTATTACTTCCGTCTGGAATGATTTTTTCAAAGGTTCCGGCAAAGCAGCCTTTGCCGACATGGGAAAATACGGCCAAGAATATTGGGTTAACATAGGTAAGCAAATTGGACTTGGTAGAAGTTTTGAAACCTGTGTTGACGAAGAAAAACCTCTCGCCGAAGTCGAAAAAAATGCCGAAAAAACTGCCAAACTCGTTGAGAAGGGTATGCCCTACTTCAAATTTAATAATTACACTAGCTCAGGATTCGATCTCTCTTGGGGTTGGGAATATGTCCAAATGTTCTTCAAAGCCGGTCTAGAAAGCTAAATCTATCAATTATTTTGTTTCCAAATTTTCTCATCTTGTATCTTATCTGGCAAATAATTCTTATTTAAATGAAATCCTGTTTCCCATTTTTGGCCTTTACCATAACCTAAATCTTTCATTAATTTAGTTGGTGCATTCCTCAACCATATTGGTACCGGCTCACCCCGAGTCTTTCGTGCTAAATCCAATGCTTTATACCATGCATCAGTCGAATCCCGACTCTTCTTCGATTTAGATAAAGCCACACAAGTATGTGCTAAAATCAAACCTGATTCCGGCATTCCTACCCTCTCCACTGCCTGAAAACACGCTGTCGCTAAACCAAGTGCCCCATTTCCAGCTAAACCAATATCCTCAGACGCAAATATTACCATTCTTCTTGCAATAAATTTTGGGTCTTCCCCCGCCTCTACCATTCTTGCTAAATAATAAAGCGCTGCATCCGTATCCGATCCACGCATTGATTTAATAAATGCTGAAATCGTGTCATAATGATTATCACCTTTTTTATCATAACCAGGTACTTTACGTCCAGCAGCTTCCGTTATTACTTTTTCATCAATCTTATCCGCAAGCGAAAGCGCCAATTCCAAATCACCAAGGGCACTCCTAGCATCACCACCCGATAGCTCTGCTAACAAATCAATCGCTTTTTTACTTACTCGCTTCGTCGCCTTCTCCGCCCTAATTGCCCTTTTTATAACTTCTATAATCGCATCCTTCGATAATGCCGATACCACTACCACACGAGACCGGCTAAGTAATGGCGGAATCACTTCAAATGATGGGTTCTCAGTTGTTGCTCCAATCAAAGTTATCAATCCAGATTCCACATGTGGCAAAAACGCATCTTGTTGAGCTTTGTTAAACCGATGAATTTCATCTACAAATAAAATAGTTCGAGTTTTTAAATTCCAGTTTAATTTTGCTCGCGCCACCACTTCGTTTACGTCTTTTTTACCAGCAGTTACTGCCGAAATTTCTACAAAATCCGCCTGAAATTCTCGAGCCAAAATCCGTGCAAGAGTAGTCTTACCAGTTCCCGGTGGTCCCCAAAAAATCAAATTTACCGGCTCACCTTTTTTAGCAATTTCCGTTAAAATCTTTCCTTCACCAATAATTTCATCCTGACCCACCACCTCAGACAATTTTACAGGTCTCATTCTCTCCGCCAGCGGTATTCTATTCATAATTTATATTATATACAATTTCTTTACAAAACTTAATTTTTTATGCTAAAATCAAATTAATATAACCAAAGGAGTTACAAAATGTCCGACTACGAGACATACCAACTATTTAACAACTTATCTAGTGACTCTGGCAGTTCTTATGCAAGTACTGCTGAAGGCATCGGCGTATGGGGGATCATTGCGCTTATTTTATCAATTATTGGCGCTGTTCTTGTCTATTTCCTTTTTGTCAAAGCTAAAGCTGAACCAAAAGGAAAATTCCTAAAGTGGCTCAAACAATTTTTATCTTTCAAAGTTATGTGGATTGAAGCTATCCTAAAAGTCACTTATTACTTTGCAACAATCTTTGTTATCTTGATCTCATTTAGCTATTTAGCTTTTGGTGGTTATGGTGTACTTATGTTCTTCCTTTCGCTAGTATTAGGACCAGTCGTTGTTCGTCTAATCTATGAAGCAAGTATCATGTTTGTCATGATTTGGCACAACACCAAAGATATCGCCGAGAGTACTAGCAAGAAAAAATAAGTAACCTCTATTACACAGAAAGTCCCTCTGTTGAAGAGGGACTTTTCCACAGTTTTGAATAAAATTTTTATTCATTTTTCCACAAGTCTATTTTTCATTTATTATTATTTTAACTCTTTTTGCTACTCCCTCATTCCCGTCTATTAATTTTGCATTTGGGAAATATCTTTGAATTTTATTTTTTATTAGCGAATAATGCGTACAGCCCAAAACTACTGCATCATATTCTTTTACATCCTTTAAAAGTTCATCCAACACACCATCTATATCCTCGTCTTTTTCTATTGCGTCAGCAAGTCCCGGACAAGCCATTAAATCAACTTCTTGGTCCTGTTTTTCATTGTCACGCACTAAAGCTAATAAACGTTCTGATTTAATTGTACCAGGTGTCGCCATCACCAATACTTTTTTTACCCCACTCATTATCGCCAGTTTCACAGCTGGTTCCGTGCCAACAAACTTTAAATCTGGATATATTTTTCTTAATTTATCTATACATCTAGTCGTAGCAGTATTGCAAGCAATCACAATAATTGTTGCGCCCCAATCTTTTAATCTATCTACGTTAGCCTGTACAATTTTTATCAACTCTTCATCTGATTTTTCACCGTATGGGCAATTTTCTGAATCACCAATATACATATATTCTTCATTTGGTAATAATTTCTTTACTACATCTAAAATAGATGTGCCGCCTTTTCCAGAATCAAAAAATCCAATTTTCATATTTTTCTATTATAATACGAAAATTCACAAAAACCAAAATCTATGGTATAATACGTACACGTGGTTCTGTAGCTCAGTTGGTAGAGCAGAGGCCTGAAGAGCCTTGTGTCGCTGGTTCAAGTCCAGCCGGAACCACCATAGCATTGTGGGTCGGTAGCTCAGCTGGTTAGAGCACGGGCCTTTTAAGCCCGGTGTCGAGGGTTCGAGCCCCTCCCGACTCACCATAATGTTGTTAAAGCGGGCGGTTAGCTCAGTTGGCTAGAGCGTGTCTTTGACGTAGACAAGGTCACAGGTTCGACTCCTGTATCGCCCACCACTATAAAATCCCCCATGGGGACTTTTTTGATTAACAATATGTTATAATAAAAAGTATGAAAAAATTCAACACTTCTCCAATTTCCGGCGCACAAGAACTCCTTCCTGGAGTCCAAGCCGTTTTTAATAATCTCAAAACTAACATTGCCAATGTTTACAAATCTCATGGTTATTTTGATGTTGAAACCCCATCTATTGAACGTACTGAAATTCTTCTTGCTAAAGCTGGTGGCGACACCGAAAAACAAATTTACAAAGTTGTCAAAACTGCCGAATCCGCTGATGCAGCTAGCCAAGCTTTAAGGTTCGATCATACAATACCACTAGCTCGATATGTTATTGAGCATGAAAACGATCTCAGTTTTCCTTTTAAAGTCAGCCAAATCGGCACTAATTTCCGTGGCGAACGCGCCCAAAAAGGCCGCTTCCGTGAATTCTACCAATGTGATGTCGACGTCATCGGCCGCGAGTCATTGCCAATCGCTTACGATGCTGATGTTATTTCAACCTTACTTGATACTTTTCAATCATTCGAGCTCAATACCCCAGTCTTAGCTCGCATCAGTAATCGCAAGATTATCGCTGGTTTTATGGAAGCGCATAATCTCAATGCAATTTCTGCGGACATTATGAATGTTATCGATCATGCCGAAAAAGTCACGCCCGAACAAACCAAGGTTAGCCTTGAAGAATTAGAATTAGACAAAACTACAGTCAAAAATATTTTAAATCTTATCGAACTAAACGGTAATCGTTCCTCAGTCGTTACAGCTCTAAATGAACTAGAAATCGAAAATGATCTCTTTAACCAAGGTGTTACCGAACTTGACCAAGTACTCTACCTACTCGAATCGATGAATTTAAGTGATCAAATCACTGCTGATCTTAAAATTGTTCGTGGGCTCGATTATTATACTGGCACAGTTTTCGAATTTATTTTACCAGAACACAAAAATATCGGTTCAGTCTGCGGCGGAGGTCGCTACGACAATCTGACTAAACATTTCTCTAATAAATCTTTCCCTGGCGTAGGTGGCTCTATTGGACTCACTCGCCTCTTTTATATTTTAAATGAAAAAAATCTACTCAAATCAAACATTGAAGAATTAATTGACTACGCCATCATTCCAATCTCTGAACATGAATTTGATGAAGCTATGAATGTTGGTCAAAAACTTCGCGATAAAAACCTTAGTACTACTATTGTACTAACTGACAAAAAACTCAATGACAAGTTAAATTATGCCAGTAAAATCGCTAAACACGGTATTGTAATTGGCGAAGCTGAAATTGGCGCTAAAACCTTACAAGCCAAAAATTTTATCACCGGCGAAGAAAATACTGTTAATATTGAAGTAGTCTCAAACCCAGAAGATTTTTGGGCCAACTAATTTAATCTTCCTCCAAAAATGCTCCGCTCTGTCTAGACCACAATTTTTGATATTCACCACTATTTTTTAGTAATCCATGATGTGTGCCCTGTTCCACAATCTTACCTTCGTTAAGTACCACAATTTTATCAAGACCTGCAATCGTAGACAGACGATGTGCTACAACGATAGAGGTGCGACCTTGCATCAAATTTTTCAATGCTTCTTGAATTAGAGCTTCCGATTCCGAATCTAATGCTGAAGTAGCCTCATCAAGTACCAATATCGGTGCATCCTTCAAAATTGCCCGAGCAATTGCAATACGCTGTCTCTGTCCACCTGACAATTTCACACCTCTTTCACCCACCAACGTATCTTATCCTTCTGGTAATTCACGAATTAATTCATCAGCATTTGCTAATCCAGCATCACGTTCAACTTCTTCACGTGTCGCATCATTT